>CAMLOR010000026.1 GCA_946481615.1 uncultured Aquimonas sp. | reverse complement strand
CCAGCGAGAAGGCCACGTCGTAGGCCTTCATGATTTCGCAGATTTCCTCGAAGTGCGTGTAGAGGAAGGATTCGCGGTGATGCGCCAGGCACCACTTGGCCATGATGCTGCCGCCGCGCGACACGATGCCCGTCACACGCTTGGCGGTCAGCGGGATGTAGGGCAGCCGCACGCCGGCATGGATGGTGAAGTAGTCGACACCCTGCTCCGCCTGCTCGATCAGCGTGTCGCGGAACAGCGCCCAGGTGAGTTCCTCGGCGCGGCCGTCGACCTTTTCCAGCGCCTGGTAGATCGGCACCGTGCCGATCGGCACCGGCGAGTTGCGCAGGATCCACTCGCGCGTCTCGTGGATGTGCTTGCCGGTGGACAGATCCATCACCGTGTCGGCGCCCCAGCGGATCGCCCACACCATCTTCTCCACTTCCTCGGCGATCGAGCTCGTCACCGCCGAGTTGCCGATGTTGGCATTGATCTTCACCAGGAAATTGCGGCCGATGATCATCGGCTCGGATTCCGGATGGTTGATGTTGTTCGGGATGATGGCGCGACCCAGTGCGACCTCGCTGCGCACGAACTCCGGCGTGATCAGGTCCTGGATGTTCGCGCCGAAGTTCTCGCCCGGATGCTGCTTCAGCAGGTGCGCCTCGCGGAGGGCCTCGAGCTTGGCGTTCTCGCGGATCGCGATGTATTCCATCTCCGGCGTCACGATGCCGCGCTTGGCATAGTGCATCTGCGAAACGTTGGCGCCCGCCACCGCGCGGCGCGGACGCGGCACGTGCGGGAAACGCACCGCATCGATGCGCGCATCGGCCGCGCGCTTGCGCCCGAACTCCGAGGTGAGCCCGGCGAGCTGCTCGGTGTCGCCGCGTTCCGCGATCCACTGCGCGCGCAGGGCCGGCAAGCCGGCTGTGAGATCGATTCGCGCCTCCGGATCGGTGTACGGCCCCGAGGTGTCGTACACCGTGAACGGCGCGTTCCTGTCCGCCCCGAACACCTTGGGCGAATCCGACAGCGCGATCTCGCGCATCGGCACGCGCAGATCGGCGCGCGAGCCCGCGACGTGCACCTTGCGCGAGCCCGGGATCGGCCGCGTGACGGATTCGGAAAGCTGCGCCGTCTGGCGCAGGAGATCGGAGGGAAGTGCGTTCATGGCGGCCTGCTCGAAGAAGAAAGCGGAGCGGCGGCGCCGGCAGACGGAACGAGCCCGTCGCACGAAGCTCCCTACGGCGGTGCGAGCCGCGTCAGGTTCGAAGGGACTCTCTCAGCCCAGCATCCGTGGGCACCCCCGCTTCCGGTGCCCATTGCACCACGAAGCCGGCCCGGACGCTAATCGAGCCCCGGCCGATCAGCCCGCTGGCTTATCGGCGTTGACCGCCAACTGGGCCGCGAAGGCCCGCCGATACGCGGGCCGCGCTTCGCCGCGCGCGACATAGGCCGCGAGGGCCGGAAACTCGTCCAGCAGACCGGAGGCCCGGAGCCTGAGCAACACCGACACCATCATCAGATCGCCCGCGCTGAAGGTGCCGTCGAGCCACTCGGCATCGCCCAGGCGGGCGGACAATGGGCGCAGCCGGTCGCGCACGCGCTCCTGGACCAGCGGCAAACGCTCCTGCGCCCACGGCTTGTCGCCTTCCAGAATCTTCGCGTTGGCGAGTTCCAGGATCGGCGGCTCCACGGTGTTGAGCGCCGCGAACATCCAGGTGATCGCGCGCGCCCGCGCGTCGGCATGGATGGGCAACAGACCGGCATGATGCGAAGCGATATGGAAGACGATCGCGCCGGTTTCGAACAGGGCGAGAGCGCCTTCCTCGTAAGTCGGAATCTGGCCGAAGGGATGCAGCCGCAGATGCGCCGGTTCCTTCATCGCACGGAACGAAACCAGGCGCACCTCGTAGGGCTGCCGTACTTCCTCGAGCGCCCAGCGCACGCGCGTGTCGCGGGCCAGTCCCTTGCCGCCGTCGGGCGAGCGCTCGAAGGCGGTGATGGTGATGGTCATCGCGAGGCTCCTGTCGGCGGGAATGTCCGGCGACGTCATCGATGCGTATCACCGTACCGCATGCCGTGCCCGTCATTCTTCTGCGCAAGACTCGTTGCGGCAACCGGGCCGGCGAAACCGCGACTTCCGGCCAGGCGAAACGCCTAGAAGACCTCGCGCCGCTCCAGATTCCACAGCATCGCCCCCAGCACCATGGCTCCGCCGAGGCACCCGATGGCCAGCGCGATGCCGGCGCGTGCCGGATCGGCCGCGAGCTGGTTCACCGGGATCTGCCAAGGCAGCACCGCGCCGACCTTCGCCGACGTGGCCACCACCGCGAAGAAGGTGCCGCCGATGCCCACCGCCAGCGCCGGCACGAAACTCGCGTAGCGCAGCGCGATCCACAGCTGCACCGCGATCAGCAGCCACGCGGCGAGGAAGATGCGCCCCAGCAACAGGCCGTACGCAAACAGATCCGGGCTGCCCTCCGGCGCGATCGCCGGCTTGATGACGCTGGCGGCGTACACCGCCGCGAGCGTCATCGCGGCGAGCGCCACGCTCATCCCCGCCACCAGGGCCAGCACGCCGCATACCTTGGCCGCGTAGTGATGCCAGCGCGGGATGGGCAGCGCGCGCAGATAGTCCCACGCGCGCGGCCCGTGTTCGGTGTGGGCCACCAGGGCGGTCAGCGCCGTGACGCTCATCGGCAGCATGAAGAAGGCCCAGATCGCCGCGGACGATTTCAGCGTGATGTCCCACGGCTGCGCCTTGTCCACGCGCAGCAGGTTGAAGAACACGAACACGGCGATCAGCAGCGGCGCGACGAGCGCCAGCAGCAGCGCCAGCGAACGCCGAAGTTTGACGGCTTCCACCGCGAGCGCGACGCGGAAACGGGGGCGGTTGGCGGCAGTCATTCGTCAGTCCTCGTCGTCTAGGCCGCGGCGCGCGCCGGCGGCGCAGCGCGCGAATAGAGGGTTTCGAGCGAGCTTTCGCGCGGCGCCAGGGCGTGCACCGCGATGCCGGCCAGGCACAGCACGCGATTGAGCTGCGCGGACGCCGCGCGCGCTTCCTCGCCAGGCGCGAATCGCGCAACCAGCATGTCGTCGCGACGCTCGATATCGAACCCGTGCGCGCGCGCGACGATCGCCGCGCGCTCCGGCTCGACGGTATGGATGCAGACCTCGGCCGCCAGTCCGGCCTTGAGCACGGCGAGTTCACCCTGCAGCACCAGCCGGCCTTCGGCGAGGATGCCGATGTGCGTGGCGGTCTGCTCGATCTCGCCCAGCAGATGGCTGGACAGCAACACGGTGGCGCCGCTGCGCTCGGGCAACTCGCGCAGGAAACGCCGCATCTCGGCGATGCCCTCCGGATCGAGGCCATTGGTGGGCTCGTCGAGCAGCAACACGGGGGGCGCCCCGAGCATCGCGCGCGCCAGGCCGAGGCGCTGCCGCATGCCGAGCGAATAGTCCGCAACGCGGCGACGGCCGTGCGCCGTCATCCCGGCGACGTCCAGCACGCGATCGATCTCGCTCGCCGGCTGGCCGAGCAGGCGCCGGGCCAGGTCGAGATTCTCGCGGCCCGTGAGGTGAGCGTAGAAGCCGTGCGCCTCCAGCAGCGCGCCGATGCGGCGGGCCGCACCGATGCGGTCGGCGGCGATATCGATGCCGTCGATGCGCGCCCTGCCCGCATCGAGCCGCAACAGCCCGAGCAGCAGTCTGATGGTGGTGGTCTTGCCCGCGCCGTTGCGGCCGAGAAAGCCGTAGATGCTGCGCGCCGGCACCGTGATCGACACCCCGTCCACGGCCAGGCGGGCGCCGAAGCGGCGGGTCAGCCCGAGGGTTTCGATGGCGGGGTGCGGCACGGGCGGTTCCCAGGAGTTTTAATTGATGCTTAAATTAATCCGGTCGAAAACTTTAAGTCAAGATTAAAACCCGGGAAGCCGAGATGCCCAGTCCCCATGCGTTCCGCCAGCAATGCCGCCTGCTGCGTTGGGCCACCTTGTTCGTGTTCGCCTGCCTGCTCGGATTGCTGCTGCCGGGGCTGGTCGGCCTGCCGCACCTGCCGCCGGGCAGCGCGATCCATGTGCACGGCAGCGAGCGCCTGCTGCTGATGGCCGTGCACGGCCTGCCGGCCGCCGGCTATCTGTGGGCGCTGTGGTCGGTGCAGCGCGCGCTCGGCGATCTGGCCGCCGGCCGCACCTTCCATCCCACGGTGGCCCGCGCGATGCGGCACATCGGCGCCGGCGTGCTGGCGGGCGCCCTGCTCGAAGTGTTCGCGGTCACCAACCTGATGCGCTGGGTGCTCGATGGACGCGGCAGCTACGTGTACTTCGATCTTTCGGCGATCGTGCTGGGCGTGGTCGGCGCGGCCATGGTGCTGCTCGCGCGCCTGATCGACCAGGCGCGCGCGCTGCAGGACGAACTGGACGGGATGTTCTGATGCCGATCCGGGTGACGCTCGACGAAATGCTGGCGCGCCGCGGCCTCAAGGCGCGCGAACTGGCCGCGATGATCCGCATCAGCGAAACGCAGCTCTCGCTGTTCCGCAGCGGCAAGGTGCGCGGCATCCGCTTCGCCACGATGGCGCGCCTGTGCGCCGCGCTGCAGTGCGTTCCCGGCGATCTGCTGGGCTACGACTTCGATCCGGCCGATCTGCAGGGCGAGGACGAGCCGCTGGCGTAACCGGACCTCGGGCCGCAGAGTCCGGCTATCGCGCCCGCACCAGATCGGCACGACAGTCGAACAGCGCAAGCCCGCGCCGCGGCAATCAGCTTCCGCGACTGCGCGCGCGCGACGCATACAGCGCCGCATCGGCCCGCGCCAGTGTCTCCTTCAGCGGCTCGTTGCCTTCGCGCCGCGCCGCGCCGATGGTCACCGCGCAGGGCAGCGCAACGGCTTCGCGTTGCAGCCGTTCGGCCATCGTGGCGGTCTGCGGCGCGGAATCGTTGGCGAGCAGGACCAGGAATTCGTCGCCGCCAGTGCGGACCACGACATCCTGCTGGCGCACGTGCTCCGTCAGGAAGGTCGCGACGGTCCGCAGGATCTCGTCGCCGCGCGCGTGGCCCTGGGTATCGTTGATCTGCTTGAAGCGGTCGATGTCGACGACCAGGCAGCCCCAGTTGTCGAGATGCCCCGAGGCCGCGAGCCAGTCGAGGTAGCGGCGGTTCCTGGCCCCGGTCAGCGGGTCGGTGAGCGACTGGTCGCGCAGTTCTTCCTCACGCTGCATCTCTTCCGTCACGTCCTGCGCGTGGCCGACGACCAGCGCGCGTCCGGCCTCGTCGCGCTGGAGCCGATTGCGGCAGCGCCACGCGCGCCACTTGCCATCGGCACGCACGACGGTCATCAACCCCTCGTAATGGCCTTCGCGCGCGATCGTCGCGAGGTAGAGATCGACGTGAGCGCGGAACGGCGGCGGCACGATGTCGTGCAGCCGGCGCCCGGCCACATCCTCGACGCGGCGCCCGAGCGCGGCCGCCGCCGCGGGATTGAGGGCGGCGATCACGCCGTCGAGATCGTGCTCGCAGATCAGGCCCAGGCTCTGCTCGAACAGATCGCGGAAACGCCGCTCGCTGCGCTGCAGGGCATCGAGCGTCGCCTGATGCACCGTGACGTCGTCGCAGAGCAGCAGACAGGCGGAGCGCCCGCGGAAGGTGAGCAGATGGGCGCTGATCTTCATGTGCCGCACTTCGCCGTTGCGCATGCGATGCCGGAACACGCCGCCCACGGCTTCGCGCGCATCCTGCGGCTCGCGCGGCTCGTCCGGCGGCCACAGGTCGGGAAGCCCGATGGCCCGGAACTCGTCGCGCGACCAGCCGTACTGCCGGGCCGCGGCGCGGTTCACCGCGAGGAAGCGCAGCGTTTCGCGGTCGTACACCAGCACCGGCACCGGATTGCCCTCGAACAGCGCGCGATGTTCCTCGCGGCTCTGCCGCAGCGCCTGCTCGCTCGACAGGCGCAGACCGGCGTACATCAGGCTGCGGCCCAGCACGTCGGGCGAAATCCTGCCCTTGATCAGATAGTCGTGCGCGCCTTCGCCCACCGCGCGCACGGCCTGCGCGACGTCGTCGTCGCCGGTGAGGATGACGAGCGCCACGTCGGGATGCCAGTTGCGCAACTCGCGCACGCAGTCGAGGCCGCGGCAATCGGGCAGGTTCAAGTCCAGCACCACGACGTCGAAGGCGTGCAGCGCATCGAGCGCGGCGAGCGCCGCCTTCAACGACGCCGCGTGCGTGACGGCGACGACGCGGTGCACCACCTCGCCGGCCTTGCGCAGATAACGCTCGTGCAACATGGCGTCGGTGCGATCGTCCTCGACGAGCAGCACCTGCAGCGCAAGCCCGGCGTTCGATTCGATTCCGGAAGCTTCCGACATGCGGAACTCCTGCGTGGCGACGCCAGTGTGCCAAGCCCGGACGAAAGCGCAAGCGTTGCTGGCCGCTCCCGGGGAATGCCCTCATTGGATGCGTCGTGAGCGATCGGATCGCAAGCCGACTGGTCAGCACAGCCCCGATGGCCCGAAAGTCGCCCCGATCTGGACCAGAACACCGGCGATCTAGGAATTTGTCCTATGGTCGCGCCGAACGTCAGGCATTAGGCTGCGGCTCGCGAATCACCTCGCGACCACCGATCGCCAACCCAGGGGGAATTGCCATGTCCGCAATGATCATCGCCGCCAACGTCACCGGCCCGCTGCCCGTGACGGTCTCCTTCGACGCACCGATGGACGGCCCGACCACGTTCCTGTTTTCCGGCACCGCGTGGTCAACCAACCAGAACGTGCTGATCGGCGTGCAGGTGCTGCTCGACGATGCGGTGATCGGCACCTCGCAGCTCTATTCGAACTCCACCGGCGAACACAAGACGCTGCCCGCGCAGGTGATGGTCACCGACCTCGAGCCCGGCCGGCACAAGATCACGTTCCAGGCCTTGAACGCCAACACGGTCAGCGACAAGAACGACAATTTCTCGCTGGCGCTGATGATGTAGTTCCGGCGGCGTCGGCCACGCCGCACGCAAGGGAGCCAGCGCACCTCACCCGAGGCGGAACAACGCGCTGGCTCCACCGCTTCGCGCCTCGCGCTCGCGGAAGGAGAACGCCTCGCCCTGCCCCACGATCAGATGATCGAGCAGGCTCACGCCGACCAACTCGAACGACTGCGCCAGGCGCGACGTGATCGCCGCATCGCCGGCACTGGGCGCGCAAACGCCGCTGGGATGATTGTGCGCCAGCACCACCGCCCGCGCGTTGCGCCGGATCGCCAGATGCAACACCACCGACGGATCCACCTCCGCCCGATCCGCCCCGCCCTTCGCCAGCACATCGCACCCGATCACGCGATGCTTCGCATCCAGCCACAAGGCATGCAGCTCTTCGTGCGGCAACCCCGCCAGCCGCACGCGGAAATACTGCTCCGCCTCGCGCGCGTCACGGATGCACCCGAATCGGCGCAGGCGTGCGTCGAGGATGCGCTCGGCACGCGCCAGCACGGCGTCCTCGCGACGCCGCTTCGCCTCATCGGGCGACGGCGACGAGTGGGATGCAACGACATTTCGCGAACGAGCCATGGCGCGTTTCCCGGCAGTCTACGCTCGCCACGAAAGGTGGCGAACGGTGCGCGGTTGACGTACCGGAGCTAGCGCCGGCGGGCCTTGCGGCCCCCACGCACCGCCGCCGCAGAGCAGCCGGGATCGTCCCGCGCGAATATCGCGGGCACGAAAAACGCGCCTTGCAAAGGCAACAGCGCGTTCGGTGCGCTAGCTTCGGGACGTCAATCCCGGTCGCGGATTTTGCCGCGACGGCAAGAATCCTACGCTCGCTGTCCAATGCATGGCAACTGCGGGACAGCGATGAAACTTACATCTCCGGAGGCGAGTAGGCGTTGACGCTAGGTGCGGAAAATCGCCCTTCCGCCGAGCGCCAGGGCGGTCACCACCAGCGCAAGAACGCTGCCCAGCGAAAGTGCGGGCACAGTTGCCCGCGTTCCGCCGACCTGCGAAACAACGAGTTGCTCGCTGTGAACGGTCTGACACTGCTCGGTGAAGACGATGCATCCCACCACGCGGGCCTCGTAGACCCCGACCGGGAGTTGGCCAATATCGATGAACCGGGGCGTGACGAGATTCGCCGGTACGGTGTCGTCGCAGAGATCGTCGTCCCCATCGAATCGGACCGTGACGGTTCCGGCGTTCGCATCGACCGACGTCACCAGCATGTGATCGAAACACTTGAAGATGTCGATACGGAGACGAACCGCATCCTCGGTGGTCGCTGGATTCGGCACGAAGGAATACACGACTTGCGCGCCACTGTCTTTCAGGGGCGCGAACGCGATCAAAAGAAGCACGAGGATGCGCATCGGCATTTCTCCCGGGTGAACCAGAACAGGGTGAATCGCCGCCACCGGCGCTTTGTTGGCATCGCTGTTCGTTCGCAGCGCCATCTCGCCGCGACGGCCCCATCTGTAACGAGCCGTTGCAGCCAGCTGCACGCGATTTGACGAATTTGCGGACAAGGCACGAAGAGCCGTCACGTCCGACCAGATGGTCGGACGTGAGCTCGCACGATGCGGACGATGCACATCGTCAGGAGGCTTGTGCTGTTTTGGTCGCGGCGTCCGGGTAGTTCCCGCTTGGCCCCAGATGCTGGTCAAGTATCGATGTGAGCCGGCCAGCTCCGGTCGTTCGCGGATGCACCGCGCTCAGTCAACGGCAATCTCGAACCCGTCGCGGAAAAGATCGTCGATCGAGGCCTCGACACTGAAAGCCTGCGCCACGCGAGTGAGGTTGCCCTGCGCATCGCGCACCGAGGCGTAGACGTGTCGGTCGACGAGTTGCTGCAGCGGCGGCACCAGCGCGATTTCCCAGACGCCGTCAGCAACAGGTTGCGCGAGGTCGGCGAGGTCCGCACCCGGAGCGCGGCCCGCAATGGAAACATCCGCGGTGATCGAGAGCGAGCCCGCTTCGAGGCCGGAATTGGCGTCGCCGGCGCCGATGCGGATCGCGCTGACCACGTTGCGGTTCGTGCCCGGCCGGGGCGAACTCACCGTGAGCGTCGGGCGCAGGTCGTCGAGGTGCCAGCCGAAGTCGGGGTTGCCGGTGTCGATGGGAGCGCCGAGGTCGATCCAGCGCACGAAGGCGAGGCGTTCGTCTGCGGTGAGCGGCAGCGCGGGCGGTGGCGGCATGATGCTGCCGGTGTAGTCGAGATCGGCTTCGTTGGGGCTCGCACCCGGCGGCAGGCTCGCTGCGTTGCCGGGGATGGCTTCGGTGGGATGGTCGGCGTTGGTCCAGCCGTCGAGGCGTTGGCCGAAGAGTTTCCAGATCAGCAGGCTACGGCGGCTCTGAAATGGGCGCAGGTAGCGGCTTGCGTTGCTCTGGCGCCAGCTGCCGTTTGCGATCACCGGGGCGTGACCGAACTGCGCGTCGCTGTCGAGGGCGAGGCGGTAGTAGTCGCCGGGGACGCCGTCGATTTCGGCGAGGTTCGCGAGGTCGAGGTTGCCGGGCGGGTTCGCGCCCTGGTGGCAGCCGGCGCAGCGCGCCTGCAGGATCGGGCGGATGTCGCGCAGGAACTCGACATCGATGTGCGTCACCGGCTCGACACGCAGTGCGGGTTCGCCGTTCACTTGCGTGAGCAGCGGTGTGTTCGACACGAGATCCACCGCTTCGAAGCCGGGCTGGCCGGCGACGGTGGCTTCGAAGGCGAGCGGTTGCTGGCTGTGCGCATGGCAGCCGCCGCAGTCGGCGCGCAGTTCGCCGGGACGGACCTGGTGCCAGGTCTGCGCCATGTTCAGCACCATCCCGTTGCGGTCCAGCGTCTGGAACGTGAAAGGCGTGTCGGCGACGATGCGCGCCAGGAAGCTGGTGTCGGGGTTGCCTTCCGGGTCGAGTATCGGTGTGGCGCCATCGAATTTTCGCAGCGGGATTTCGCCGAGCACGCGCAGACGTTCGTTGGCGTGGCTGCGGAACTGCGCGCCTTCGTTGGGGCCGTAGCTGCGGTGCGTGTTGGGTTCCATCGCGAGGATGCGCACGGCCCAGATGTCGGAGTTCGAGTAGCGTCCGGCATCCGAGCCTTGCGTGAACCAGTTGCTCGATTGGCCGTTCTCGCTGGTGTTGAAGGCGTCGAGGCCGTCGAAGGTGTCGGCCCAGTCGGGCACGTAGCCGGGGAAGCTCTCGCGCTTGTAGAAGCTCGAAGTACCGATCAATCCGTAGGGCGTGCCGGCGGGCAGCGAAGGATGCACGCTGCCGTCGTTCGGCAGCCACGGCAGGCGCGCCGGTTCGCTCACGCCGTGGATCGACGCATACGGCACGACGGCGCGCGGCCAGGCTTCGTTGTAGGCGGGATCGTTCTTCACGAGCACGAGGCTCTGCGGTGATGCGATCACCCCGCCGCCGGGTGCGATGTAGATGCCGGCGTCGTAGTACGGCTGCGTGACGGGACGGTCGAGATCGTTGGCAGGCCCGGGCGTCCACACCACCAACAGGTCGTTGCGCGGCGCGGCCGAGGGGTGCGTGAATTTGCCGACGCGCACGCCACCGGCGCCGATCGGCGCGGCTTCGTCGTCGCCATGCGTGAAAGGCGTGAGCGAAATCATGCCGCGCGGCTGGAACGGCATCGTGAAGTCGTAGCGGAAGCCCTGCCCGACGGTGCGTGCGATCGGCGGCGCATCGGTGCCGAAGGCGTCGTAGAAAGCGGGTTCGCCCGGCGCCGTCTGCGGCGGCAATCGATACAACGCGCCGAAACCGTTGTTGTTGAGATTGTAGTAGTCGACCACGACGAGATCGCCGTCGCCGAGCTGCGTCATGAAATGGAAGGCCTGCGGCTCGCGGAACGCGCTCACCACCGGCGCCCAGTTGCGGCCATCGGGCCAGATGCTCCAGATGCCCCACAAGCGCTGGTCGCGCAGGCCCTGGCTTTCGTGCGTGCTGAACATCAGGCGGCCGTCGCGCAGGATGGTCGGATGCAGCGCGCTCGAAATGTTCATCGGCGCGATCGGCGTGACGTTCTGCCCGTCGCCGTCCATCACGAACAATTGCATCGTCGGATTGGTGAAGCCTTTCGGCGGCACGAAGCCGTTGCGGTTGCTGGTGAAGGCGATCTTGCCGCCGGGCAGCGGACAGGGGCCGAGATTGAGGATGCCGTAGCCCAGGCGGTTGAAGCCGTCCGGCGGATCGAGCGGATTGCTCTCGTCCCAGTTGCCCGCGCCCGTGTTGGGCGTGAACTCGCCGAAGGTGAGGCGCTGCGCTTGTCGCGTCGCAAGGTCCAGACGATAGATGCCGGCGCCGGCATACGGCAGGCCGCGCTGGTAGTTGATGGCGGACGGCCGCACATCGGGAAACAGGCTGTAATAGACGTAGCGCGCGTCGAACGAGAGGAAGGGATCGGTGACGCTGCCGTTGCCGCCGTCGACCAGCACTTCCTCGCTGCCGTCCGGATGCAGCAGCATGAGGTCGGCGCCGGGATCGAGCTGCGCCGGGTGGAACACTTCCGGCCACGTGGTGTTGTTGCCATCGCCGAAACGCGGCTGGCGCACGTAGACGATGTCGTAGTCGCGCACGACCTGTGCGAAGGCCGCGCCGGGCACACCCGCCAGTGCGGCGAACAGCGCGAAGATCAACGCGCGTGCCGATGCTGCGACCATGGCACTTCCCCCTGCGGACAAACCGGACCCGCTCATGCAGTCTACGCCGGCCGCGATCCGGCGCAGCGCAGACTCCGTCGCAGCCCGGCGATCGATGGATCGCCGTTGGCCGATGAACCGACCCCGACGGTAACCGCTGCCCGGATGGAGTCGACGCAACGATGTCCCTTCGCCCCTGCCCGCGGCCGATTGGACACGCCGGGCGCCGCAGCGCAGACTCCCGGCGGCATCGTTGGGGAGTGACGGCATGGCCCGCTCTGCAGCACCGCGTCCGATCCCGCAGATGTGGGCATCGATCTTCGTCCTGGCCATGCTCGCGGCCGGATCGCAGCATGCCATCGGCGGCTCCACGATCTTCCGCAACGGCTTCGAGACGCTGCCCTGCGAAGGCCTGGAATGCTTCCAGGTCGACTGTTCGCCCGGCGCCACCACGCGCATCACGGGCCGGGTCTTCGCGCCCAACGGCAGCCTGCCGCTGCCGAACGTGCAGGTGTTCATTCCCAACGACGAACTCGACCCGCTGCCCGAAGGCGTGCAGTGCATGCGGTGCGACGTGCCGCCGTCCGGCTCGCCGCTGGTGACGGCGCGCACCGGCGCCGACGGCAGTTTCGTGCTCGAAGACGCGCCGGCCACGACCGGGGTTCCGATCGTGATCCAGAGCGGCAAGTGGCGTAGCACGTTCGAGCTTGCGGTGGTCAACGCCTGCGTCCAGAACCCCGTGGCCGATGGAACGCTGCGTTTCGCGCGCACGTCGAGCGAAGGCGACATGCCGCGGATCGCGCTTTCCACGGGCGGCGCGGATGCGCAGGAATGCCTGTTGCGCAAGGCGGGCATCGCCGACAGCGAGTTCACGCCGGCCGGCGGCGCGGGCCGCGTCCACCTGTTCGCCGGCAACGGCGGCACCGATGCCATCGATATAGCGAACGGGGGCGAGAACCTCACCGCCGCCTCGACGACGCTCTGGTCCACGCTGGAGCAGTTGAGCAATTACGATGTCGTGCTGCTTTCGTGCGAAGGTGCCCCGAACGCCGGCGACAAGCCGTCGAACGCGCGCGGGGCGATGAAGGATTACGTGGACATCGGCGGCCGCGCGATGATGGTCCACTGGCACAACATCTGGATCCAGTCCGGCCCGTCTGCGTGGACGACGCTCGCGACCTGGAACAACCTGTCGGATCTTCCGGCCACCACGATGGACATCGCCACCGGCTTTGCGCGCGGCGACGAACTCGCGAACTGGGTGGTCGCCGCCGGCGCGTCCGCGACGCCGGGCACCTTGGCCATCCCGTTTCCGCAGCACACCGCCACGGCGGTGGACGCCTCGCGCGTGCGCAAGCGGATCTTCAAGGACGTGACCGACAACGGTCAGCCCACGGTCCAGTACTTCAGTTTCACCACGCCCGTCGAGGATCCGATCGACGCCCGCTGCGGCCGCGTGGCGTTCTCGGAACTGCATGCCTCGGGCGGCGACAGTTCGAGCCCCACCCTCGCCTTCCCGTCGGGCGGGTGCGACACGCCGATCGGCAGCCTTACTCCCGAGGAAAAGACCGCAATCTACGCGTTCTTCGACCTGTCGGCCTGCGTCGACGACGCGATCGAGTAATGGCGGTCGCGTCCTGCAGATCGCGCCCGGCGCAAGGGCACGCGACGGGAGCGCAGCCTGGTGCGTCGTGCAGCGGGGTCCGGACGGGAACGATCATGCTTCGACGATTGGCGTGGACGGCATTGCTGGCGGCGCAGGGTGCGATGGCGCAGACGGTGCTCGACGACGAGGAAATCCTCGCCTCCGACCGCCCCGAGGCCTGGGCCATGAACTACGTGGTCGCCAGCACCACGATGACCGCGTTCGGCGCCACGCCCGAGCTGGCGGCGGGCGATTGGCAGGTGGCTGCCGATCTGGGACATATCCCGCGGCTGTCGCGCGAGCAGCAGAGCGTGGGCTTCGGCGGCGAGAAGGCCGAGGATCTCAACAAGTCCCCGGTGTTCGGGCGGGTGCGCGCTGCCGTGGGAATCGGCGGCGGTTTCGTCGCCGAACTCGGCTACACGCCGCCGCTCACGATCGACGGGACCCGGCCGCGCGATCTGTTTTCGCTGGCCCTCGGCAAGCGCTGGTGGCAAAGCGATGCGTTGTCGCTGTCGTCGCGGCTCTACGGCCAGCATGGCAGCGCGCGCGGAGACATCACCTGCCCCGAGGACATCGCCGGGCCGTTCGATGCGCAAACCAATCCGTTCGGTTGCCTCGAAGCCTCCGACGACCGCATCGCGCTGAACTCGTACGGCGCCGACGTGACGCTCGCGGGCGACGGCGCATGGGCCTGGCACGCCACCGCCGGCGTGCTGCGCACCGAACCGAAGGTGCAGGTCGATGCGCGCGTCTTCACCGTGATCGACCACTCGCGGCTCGTCGCTCGCGGCGTGCTGCCTTATTTCGCCGTCGGGCTCGGACGCGAGATCGCACCGCGGTGGGTGGTGACCGGCGAGGTTCTTTACGTGCCCATCGATGTGCAACGCACGCCGGGCGACGTCGAGAACGACTCACTGACCAGTCTGCGGCTGCAGTTGCGCTATCGCCTGACTCCCTGACGCGCGCGCGGAAAGATCAGCCGGAGACGCATCGCTCGAAGATATCGAGGCCGGCGCGTGCAGCAGCGAGCGGGATGTTGAGCGCGGGAAACAGCGTCACATATCCATCGCCATCGTCGTTCACCAGCAGTCCGTTGCGACGACACCGTTCCTGCAGTCGTTTCGCGTGTGAGGCCGCAGTGAATTCGAGGCCGATGGCGAGGCCCGCGCCGCGGATCTTCGGGCGCTTTGCGTAGCGCATGGCTTCCAGGCGTTCGAGGAAATAGGCGCCGAGGCGGTTGGCGTTGTCGAGCAGCGCCGCGCCGTCGCGGTCGAACACATCGAGCGTGGCGAGCGCCGCTTCCACGCCCAGCGGGTGCCAGCCATAGGTCGAATAGGCGGTGTCGGATTTCAGGGCATGGGCCGCGCGTTCGGTGGCGAGCGTGGCGCCGATGCCGGCGTGTCCGCTGCTCAGCGCCTTCGCCAGGCAAACGACATCGGGCTCGAGGTTCCAGTGTTCGCAAGCGAACATGCGGCCGGTGCGGCCGAAGCCGGTGGCGACTTCGTCCATGATGAGCAGCGAGCCGTGGCGGCGGCAGAGCGCGGACAAGCCACGCATGAATTCGTCGTCGGGCCGGTAGACCGCGAGATTGCAGATCACCGGTTCCATGATGAAGGCGGCGACGTCGCGCTTCGCAAGCAGCGTTTCGAGCCGGCCCAGCGCCTTGAGGTCGAGCGGCCGCGCGAGCTTTTCGCAGTGCGGCAGCGGGTTCGGCAGGTGCTTGCGGTCGAGCGCGCCGATGCTGTGCGCGGCGATCGAGCTGCCGTGGTAGGCATCCTGCACCGAGACGATCTTGCGCCGCTTCGTGGCGACCATCGCGATCTGCAGGGCGACCTCGACGGCCTCCGTGCCGCCCGTAGTGCGGAAGCAGCGGCGCAGCCCGCGCGGCGCGATCGCCACCAGGCGCTGCGCAAGTTCGCTCCAGGGCGCGTAGAGATGACGCGGGTTGACGTAGCTCGGGCCGCGGAAGCAGCGCAGCCGGCGCATTACGTCGGGATGGTTCCAGCCGAGGTTGCCGACGCACCAGCCCATGGTGAAGTCGATGTAGCGGCGGCCCTGCGCATCGCGCACGCGGCTGCCGCTGGCGCCGGCGATCTCGAGCGGGATCGGCGCCTCGTCGCGGCCCAGGTATCGTGCGTCCGCCGATTTCGTGCTCATCGTTCTGGCTCCGCCGTGCGCGAAGGCAGCTTGCAGGCGAACCGCCGAACCGCGCTGCAACGCGCGAAACCGAACCGATCGACGCTGGGCTCGCTCGCGGTTGCCGGCTTGCGTTGCTACGTTGGGCTGGAGGAGGAAACGGCCATGCCCCATCACGACGCACGACATCGTTCTTCGGAGATGAATGCCTGCATCGAGGCGTGTACGACGTGCCACGCCACTTGCGTGGAAACGCTGGTCTATTGCCTCGGCCAGGGCGGCCGGCATGCCGCACCCGCGCATGTGGCGCTGATGCAGACCTGCGCCGACATCTGCGCCGTGAGCGCCGATGCGATGCGCCGCGGCACGCCGGTGCATCGACACACCTGCGGCGCCTGTGCCGGGATCTGCGCGGCCTGCGCGGAAGACTGCGCCTCGATGGGCGACGACGCCGTGATGCAGCACTGCGCCGAAGTCTGCCGTCGCTGCGCCGACGAATGCCGGGAGATGGCGGCCTGAGGGCTCAACGCAGGGGCGGGACTTCTTCCTCGCAAACGTTCGATGGATCGAGCGTCTGCTCGTACGCCCGGCCGCGGCGTTGCTCGCGTTGTTCGCGCCGCGCGGCGACGTGGCCGGAAGTCTCGAAGCGCTCGTCCCAGATGCGCTGCGCGTCGGCGCGTGCCGCGGGCCCGATCGGTTCTTCGTGCGGCGCGGGCTGGCGCTCGAAGCCGAACAGGTGCACGGACTGCACATCGCGCAAGGCGCGCACCAGGCCCGAATCGAGCAGTTGTGGCGGTATCGCATGGCTGCCGGCCTGCACGCTCGCCTGCCGTCCGCCCGCGAAGCGCACGAGCAGATCGATCGCACGCGGATCGCCTTCGTCCCACATCGCACGGAACACCGCCGGTGCATTGTCGGCGTAGAGCCGGGCAAGCTGCGGATCGCGCAGCAGGTCGACCGGCTCGAGATCCGCGGCGATGAATTCGTGCCGCGCCACGCTGTTGCCGGCGCGCGCGGCCACGAGCAGGAATTCCAGGGCGGCGCGCTGATGCGCCGTGCGCGTCACGCCGCGGCAATACTCATCCATGCGTCGCGCACGTTCGCCCATCTTGGCGATCGTGTCGATGACGCGTGCCTGCTGTTCCGGCGTGGCCTGCGCGAACCAGGTCGCATCGGCGCCCGGCTCGAAGATCGGCTGCCGCGTATCCGCGTGCTCGAAGCAGCGCAGCACCGCGGTACCGAGGCGGCAGGCCGCATCCTGATCGCCGCCGCGCGCCGATTGTGCGAGCACATCGAGTTGATCGAGCAACGGACGTTTCGCGATGGATTCCGGGGCTTGCGGCGCCACGGGCGGTGCGGCGGCGGGTTCGCGAGCCGCTGCAGTTTCTGTGGCCGACTGTGCTTCAGGCATCGCCGGCGCAGCGACCGGCGTCGGCGCCTGCGACGTTCCGGTGGCGCCTGTCGGCGGCTGGCGTCCCAGCCACCATCCGCCGGCGGCGGCCGCGATCACGGCGCACACGGCAAGCGACCAACGCATGCGGGACGACACGGCCATGCGCCGCTACGCGACGCGGCTCGTGCGTTCGGGTTGCCGCGGCCGCGTCGCGGCCACCAGCCATTGCGTGACTTCGCGGCAGGCCTCGGTGCGCGTGGCGCCGGCGTCGCGGCTGGCGCGATAGATGACGCGCTGCTGGTCGGCGCTGCTGCCGGTGGCGAGGATGCTGCGCGCGTGCAGCACTTCGGCGGCGCAGCCGAAGTAGTCGATGTCGGGCGCGATCAGATCGAGCAGGCGCTCCAGCGCGGCCGCCGCGGATTCGCGCGCGCGCCCTTGCACTTCGTCCACGAACACCGCGCGCACGCCGTGGCGCTTGGCCTGCCAGCGGTTCTCCTCGATCAGCAGGCGTGTCACCGAGGTGCGTGCGCGCCCCAGTTCCGGCAGGCGCACCGCGGCGCGCACGAGGCAACGGAAAAGGTTGGCGATGCACAGCGCATCGTCGATGCGCGTGCAGCTGTCGCACAACCGCAGTTCCAGCGTCGGGAAATTCGCGGAAGGACGGATCGCCCACCACACCTGGCCCACGTCGGGAATCAGGCCGGCCTGCAGCAGCCCGTCGAGGAAGGCGTCGTAGTCGGCCTGGCCGCCGAACCAGTCGGGGATGCCGGTGCGCGGCCACTCGTCGTAGGCCGCCTGGCGATAGCTCGCAAGGCCCGTGTCCTGGCGGCACCAGAACGGCGACGACGCGCTCAGGCTGAGCAGCAGCGGCAGCCACGGCACCACGCGGTTCATCACGTCGACGCGATCGACGCCGGGCGGCGGCGCCACGTGCACGTGCAGGCCGCACAGCAGATTGCGGCGGCTCACGATCTGGAAATCCTCCACCATGCGCTCGTAGCGCGGCGCATCGGTGGGCACCTGTTCGCGCCACTCGGCGAGCGGATGCGTGCCGGCGGCCACGAGGCTCATGCCGTGCTCGGCCGCCGCGGCGCCGAGTTCGGCGCGCAACTCGAACAGGCTGCCGCGCAAGGCGACGGCGTCCTCGCAGACGGGCGTCGTGGTTTCGATCTGCGACTGCATCAGTTCGTAGGTGGCGTGCCCGGCGACGCGCTGGTCGCAGGCGCGCACGAAGCCCGCCGGGGCGCGCGGCACGATCAGGCCGCTGGCGGCATCGGAGAGGAAGAATTCCTCCTCGATGCCGATGCTGTAATCGTTCGACATGGTTCCTCCCTGTAACGACCACCAGTCGAAATGTCGGAGACGCTGGCCGCGAACCTCGGATCGCGTGAACAGCACGAATGCACAGGCCGGTATGATGGCCTGCGGCGCGCAAACAAAAAGTTAAATGCCGCGCGCGCCGCCGCGTCGAACTCTCGCGACCGCGCCGAATGTACCCGCCGCAGGAGAATTTCCGATGTCAGATCGCGCCACGGCGCAGTCCGCTTCCTGGCCCGCTGCCGCGTTCGCGCTGTTCCTGGGCCGCGCGCCGGCCTGGTACAAGGTCGCGCTGCTCGCGGCGCTCGCGGGCAATCCGCTGGTCCTGTTCGCCTTCGGGCCGGTCGCCGCAGGCTGGCTGGTGTTGCTGGAATTCATCGGCGCGCTCGCCCTCGCGCTCAAGTGCTACCCGCTGCAGCCCGCGGGCCTGCTGGCGATGGAAGCCGTGGTGCTGGGCCTGGCCGGGCCGGATGCGGTGGCGCACGAAGTGGAAGCCAACTTCGCGGTCATCCTGCTGTTGATGTTCATGGTGGCGGGCATCTATTTCCTGCGCGAACTGTTGATGTTCCTGTTCACCGGCCTGCTGGTGCGGATCCGCTCCAAGGCGTGGCTGGCGCTGGTGTTCTGCGGCGCATCGGCGTTGTTGTCGGCGTTCCTGGATGCCCTCACCGTGGTGGCGGTGGTGGCGACGGTGGCCGCGGGCTTCTACGCGCTCTACCACCGGATCGCCTCGGGCTTCGCGCAGAACGACGGGGATGCCGACGGCGACGGCGACCACGATGCCGACGACGATGCCCGCGTGAAGGCCGACCGCCGCGCCGATCTCGATGCCTTCCGCAGCTTCCTGCGCAGCCTCGTGATGCACGCCGCGATCGGCACCGCGCTGGGCGGAGCGTGCACGCTGGTGGGCGAACCTCAGAATCTCGTGATCGGCGAGGCCGCGGGGTGGAACTTCGTCGAGTTCGCGCAACGCATGGCGCCGGTCACGCTGCCGGTGCTGGTCGCCGGGCTCCTGACGTGCGTGCTGCTCGAGAAACTGCGCTGGTTCGGCTACGGCACGCCGCTGCCGGAGTCGGTGCGCGAGGTGATCGTGCGGCACGCCGCGCGCGAACGCGAACGCCGCACGCGCGCCGGCTGGCTGCGCCTGTGGGCGCAGGCCTTGGCCGCGGTGTTCCTGGTGCTGGGCCTGGTGTTCCACATCGCGGAGGTGGGGTTGATTGGCCTGGGCGTGATCGTGCTCGCCACCGCGCTGTGCGGCGTAGTGGACGAACATCGCATCGGGCCGGCCTTCGAGGAGGCCTTGCCCTTCACCGCGCTGCTGGTGACGTTCTTCGCCGTCGTGGCGGTGATCCAGGAGCAGCAGCTGTTCCAGCCCGTGATCCGCTGGGTGCTCGATTTCGAAGGCTCGCGCCAGCTGACGATGATGTACGTCGCCAATGGCGCGCTCTCGGCCATCAGCGACAACGTCTTCGTCGCCACCGTCTACATCAAGGAACTGCAGGCCGCGCAGCTGGCGCGCGAACAGTTCGAGCTGCTCGCGGTGGCCGTCAACACCGGCACCAACATCCCCAGCGTCGCTACGCCGAACGGCCAAGCGGCTTTCCTCTACCTGCTGACCTCGGCGCTGGCGCCGCGCATCGGCCTGGGCTATGGCCGCATGCTGTGGATGGCATTGCCGTACACCTTCGTGATGAGCGCGACGGGGCTGGTGGCGATCGCGCGTCTGGCGTGAGCGCCGCGAGGTGGCCGCGCGGGCGCCGGCGGTCGTAGCATCGGGCTGCCAAGGAGGGATGCCATGCCGATCCGCTCGCTCGCCACGCCCCTGCAGATCGACGGCGACCCGGACGCCACCGAGATGATCCGCGTCTGGCTCGCGCACGGCGATGTCCATCTCACGTTGCTGCTCGGCATGTGGGCCGACGCCGAGGGCGGCGAACTGGAGGAAGGCGAGGCCTGGGGCAATCTGCTCGCCGACGTGGCGCTGCACGTGGCGCACTGCCCGCCACCTTGCCGATCGTCCTGCACGGGGGCGAGGAACGGGAACGCGACCGTGGAGTGCACGCGCGCGTCGCGCTCCACGCCGTCGTCGACACCGCGCATGCTGCCATTGGCCAGCAGCGAGCGGTACACGTCGACTGCATCCTGCGTCGGCGTACGGCCGCCGCAGTCGCCGCGTGTTTCGGCATTCGATCCCAGCGCAGCGAGTTCGACCGCCATGAAGCGTTCGCAGCGGCCCGATGTCGTGTCCACCCACAGGCGATCGTCGGCCAGCACTTCGGCCAGCCTGCGATAGCGCGCGCCGGGCGGCGAAGTCGCATCCGCCAGCCACTGATTGCCGCAGACGCCGTCGAAGCCGTCGTAGAGGCCGAGCGTCTTCTGTATTTCGCCCGTCAGCGCCGGCCATTGCTCGCGCGAGCCACCGTTGTACTGCGCCTTGAGCGCATCGCTGACCTCGTCGGCCGCCAGCGGCGCGAGCAGCGCATTGCCCGTGAGCGGGCGGCCCATGCGATCGAGCTGGCGCTGCGCCGTCGAAACGGTAGCCCACACGGCGAGCACAGGGCCGCCGTCGTCGACGACATCGCGCGCGACCGACACCACCAGCGACGCCGGCGTCCAGCCGTGGAGAAAGTCCTGCGCGGGGCCGCCGTCCGTGTGCCGCCAGGCATCGAGCAAGGCCTTCGATGTGTCGGGATCGAGCGCGGGACAGCGATCGGCGTCC
The DNA here is from genome assembly GCA_946481615.1 of uncultured Aquimonas sp. The sequence goes on along the minus strand of CAMLOR010000026.1, from coordinate 3,644 downwards.
ACCGCGGCGCCGCGCTTCATCGCGGCAGCGGCCACCTGGTAGGCATCGCGCGCGCCTTTCACGTTGTTGAAGAAGGGATCGTCGCGCAGGCCGGCGAACACGCGCAGCCGCCCGTCCTCGCTCGCGATGCCCGCCGTGCCGCCGGCGTCGCCTTCCACCTGCACCGCACCGCCGCGGCATTCCACGCGACCCACGGCAGGCACGCGGCACACGATGTCCAGGCTGGCCGTGGTCTTCCCGAAGCCCTCGCCGCTGTCGACATGGAAGGCATAGGCGAGGTCGGGGGAAAACTCGTGCCCCACGATCGTCATCGCCAGCTCGAGACGCTCGCCATCGGGCGACATCCAGGCGTAGAGATCGCCGATGTCGGCGCGCGGGTCCTCGATCACGGTGCGGGTATCGAGATGATCCGACCCACGGCAGGGTTCTGCGACAAGCAGGAGCAAAGAAAGAACGATCCACTTCGGCATGACACGGCCCCGCCGGAAAGAGGCCGCCATCTCAACGGGCCGGCGTGCGGGCCGCTATCGAAATGTTTAGGCGATACGCGCAGGAATTGCCAAGCGCAGGTGAAATGCGACGGGTGCCTTCTGCGTCAATGCCATCGACGAGGTGCGGTGCATCGTTTCTCCAACCGCTGTGAAGCGTCTGGCCCTCAGCACACCCCGAACTGACTTGGCACTTGTTTCACCTTTTTGCTGAGGCACCGCCACCCCGTCGATTCATCGCCCGCGCGGCGCGTAGGCGCGCAGGAAGAAATCCACGGTGGCGTCGATATGGGCGTCGATCTCGCGTGCGGTCATCGGGCCGCAGATGCCGCACATCAGCCGCGCGTGCGGTTCGCCCTTGAGCAGGCAGAGGAATTGCGAAGCGGCACGGTGCAGATCGGGGATCTCGAGTTGGCCGGCCTCGACCTCGGCGCGCAGGAATTCCGCCATGCCTTCGGTGACGCGCTGCGGCCCGGACTCCCAGAACATGCGCGGCAGGCGGGCATCGCCGGCGGCCTGGGCGTGCATCATGCGGTGCATCGAGATGGCCTCCTCGCTCATGATGAGGCCGAAGAAACCCTTGGCGATGCTGCGCAGCTGCTTGCGCAGCGGGCCTTTCAGATCGGCCGCGAACAGCGAGGGCGGCAGCTGTTCCTCGCATTTGACGCGCACCGTTTCGCGGAACAGCGCGTCCTTGTCCTTGAAGTGGGAATACACCGTCAGCTTGGAGACGCCGGCTTCGGCCGCGATGGCGTCCATGCTGACGCCGTCGAAGCCGTGCACCGGGAACAGGGCCTTGGCGGCCGCCAGGATGGCGGCGCGCTTTTCGAGATCCTTGGGGCGGCCGGGACCGCTGGCGGCACGTTTGGCGTTTTTTTTCGCGACGGGCATGTCGAAATACTGGACTAACGAGTTCGGCAATTTTACTATACCCGCCGGTTCAGTTACTAGGCCGCCCGGCGGCGGCGGAAGCGAGCATTCATGATCCTGCGCGGCGTGCGGTTCTGGGCGGTGGCGGCGGTGCTGGCGGGCCTCGTGGCCGGTTGCGGCAACGGCGGCGAAGAAAAGGTCTCGGTGCGGCCGGCGATGGTCGAGCGCCCCTTGCCGGGCGCCGCCGGATTCGAAGCCTTCCCGGGCGACGTGCGGGCGCGGCAGGAGTCGGTGCTGAGCTTCCGCGTCGGCGGCAAGATCGCGCAGCGGCACGTCGATGCGGGCGCGGTGGTGAAACAGGGCCAGGTGCTGGCCGAACTCGATCCCGAAGACCTGCGCCTGCAGGTCGCCGCGATGCGCGCCCAGCTCAAGGCCGCCGAGGCCAATCTCGATCTCGCCCGCGGCGAACGCGACCGCTACAAGGCCATGGTCGACCGCAAGCTGGTCAGCGAATCGCTCTACGAGCAGCAGGACATGGCCTACAAGGCCGCCGAGGCCCAGGTCGGCCAGGTGCGCGCGCAACTCGACGTGACGCAGAACCAGGCCGAATACGCGAGGTTGCGCGCGCCCGCCGACGGCGTGGTCGCCACCCGCCAGGCCGAAGCCGGCCAGGTCGTCGCCGCGGGGCAACCGGTGTTCACGCTGGCGGCCGAGGGCGAGCGCGAGATCGCCATCAGCATTCCGGAAAGCGACTACACGCGCTTCGCGGTCGGCCAGAAGGTGCTGGTGGAACTGTGGTCGAAGAGCGGCCAGCGCGTGGCCGGCACGATCCGCGAACTCTCGCCCAGCGCCGATCCGCAGACCCGCACCTACGCCGCACGCGTCAGCTTCGATGCCGCCGCCACCGGCGCCGAACTCGGCCAGAGCGCGCGCGTCTACGCCGGCAACGGCGCCGAGGCCGGGCTGTCCGTGCCGCTCGCCGCGGTGACGGCGGAAGCCAACGTGCCCTACGTGTGGACGGTCGATCCGGCCACCTCGCAGGTGAAGAAGACCGTGGTGCAGCTCGGCCCCTACGGCGAGACGCGCGTGCCGGTGCTGGGCGGCCTCGGCCCGCAGGACTGGATCGTCGTGGCCGGCGTGCATCTGCTGCGCGAAGGCCAGAAGGTGAAACCGGTCGATCGCGACAACCGCGCCGTGGCGCTGGCGGCGAACTGACGCCATGACGCAGTTCAATCTGTCGGAATGGGCGCTGCGCAACCGCGGCCTGGTGCTCTACGCCATGCTGCTGCTGGCCTTCCTGGGCGCGGCCGCCTACCTGCGCCTGGGGCAGTCGGAAGACCCGCCTTTCACCTTCAAGGCGATGGTGGTGCGCACGCTGTGGCCGGGCGCCACCGCCGAGGAAGTCGGGCGCCAGGTCACCGAGCGCATCGAGAAGAAGCTGATGGAGACGGGCAAGTACGAGTTCATCCGCTCGTACTCGCGCCCCGGCGAATCGCAGATCATCTTCGTGGCCAAGGACAGCCTGGTCTCGAAGGATCTGCCCGACCTGTGGTACCAGATCCGCAAGAAGACCAGCGACATCCGCCACACGCTGCCGGCCGGCGTGGTGGGTCCGTTCTTCAACGACGAATTCGGCGACACCTTCGGCAACATCTACGCGCTCACCGGCGACGGCTTCGACTACGCCGTGCTGAAGGACTACGCCGAGCGCCTCGAACTGGAACTGCAGCGCGTGCCCGACGTGGCCAAGGTCGAACTGATCGGCCTGCAGGACGAGAAGATCTGGATCGAGTTGTCGAACACCAAGCTCGCCACGCTCGGCGTGCCGATGCAGGTGGTGCAGCAGGCGCTCGACGAACAGAACGCCATCGTGCCCAGCGGCTTCTTCGAAACGCCGGGCGAGCGCGTGCAGCTGCGCGTGTCGGGCCGCTTCGACAGCGTCGAGGCGATCCGCGATTTCCCGATCCGTGCCGGCGACCGCACCTTCCGCATCGGCGACGTGGCGCAGGTGCGGCGCGGCTTCTCCGATCCGCCCGCGCCGCGCATGCGCTTCATGGGCGAGGACGCCATCGGCCTGGCCGTGTCGATGCGCGCCGGCGGCGACATCCTCAAGCTCGGCGAGGCGCTGGAACACGAGTTCGCGCGCCTGCAGGAAAGCCTGCCGGTGGGCATGAGCCTGCGCAAGGTTTCGGACCAGCCCAAGGCGGTGCGCGATTCGGTCGGCGAATTCGTGCGCGTGCTCACCGAGGCCGTGATCATCGTGCTGCTGGTGAGCTTCTTCTCGCT
>CAMLOR010000025.1 GCA_946481615.1 uncultured Aquimonas sp. | reverse complement strand
ATCCAGGGCGGCGGCTGCTCGGGCTTCCAGTACGGCTTCGAGTTCGACGAGAACCGTGCGGAAGACGATGTGGCGGTGGAGCGCGACGGCGTCGTGCTGCTGGTCGATCCGCTCAGCCTGCAATACCTGCACGGCGCCGAGGTGGACTACACCGAGAGCCTGCACGGCGCGCAGTTCGTGATCCGCAACCCCAACGCCAAGACCACCTGCGGCTGCGGGTCTTCCTTTGCCGTCTGATACAGAACGCAGCCTCCGCAACCGTTTCTCCGGGCTGACGCTCGACCGCCGCGACGAGTGGCGCGTCGATGCCGAGCGCGTGCGCGCCGCCTGGAGCGATGCGCGCGTGGTCGCGGTCGATTTCGAAGGCCGCGCCGCGTCCGCCGGCGACGGCCTCGCGACGATTCCGGCCCGCACGCTCGACGCGGCCGTCTTCGCCCAGGCGAGTTTCCTCGGGGTGCAGGACGCCCAATCGTGGTTCGCGCTTCCCGCCGCGGCCCTGCCGGCGTCATCCGCCACCGAATGGCTCGGCCTGCGCGAAGCGGCCGCGCGCTGGAGCGCCTTCGACGCGGGCCTGTTCGCCTATGCCAAAGCGCTGCTGCTGTGGCAATCGCGCGCACGCTTCTGCGGCGCCTGCGGGGCGGCGACCGAACTGATCCGCGCCGGCCACTGCACGCGCTGCACCAATGCCGGCTGCGGCCTCTCGCAATTTCCGCGCACCGACGCCGCCATCATCGTGATCGTCACCGACGGTACGCGTTGTCTGCTCGGCCGCCAGCCGGGCTGGCCCGCCGGCCGCTATTCGACGCTGGCCGGATTCGTCGAACCCGGCGAAACGCTGGAAGACGCCGTGCGCCGCGAAGTGCGCGAGGAAGCCGGCGTCATCGTCGGCCGCGTCGATTACCAATCCTCGCAGCCCTGGCCCTTCCCCGGCGCGCTGATGGTCGGCTTCCGCGCCGTGGCCGCCGACACCACCCTCCGCCTCGGCGACGAACTCGAGGACGCGCGCTGGTTCGAGGCCGCCGATCTCGTGGCCGCCGCGCGCCGCGGAGAAACGCTGCTGCCGCCGTCGATCAGCGTCTCGCGCCGGCTGGTCGAGGACTGGCTGGAAGACACGCTAGGCGCCGACGCCCTCGAAGGTTTGCGCACCGCCTGACCGCGGCACCGGCGCCGGGCGCTAGAATCGGCGCAATCCTTCGCGAGCGCCTCGAATGTCCGCCGTCCTGATCGCCGTCGTCCTCGCCCTGGTGCTCGGCCACGCGGCACCGCAACTGGCGCAGGTGCGGCAGTACGGCTGGTTCCGCGGCTGGCTGGCGGCGCTGGGGGCGCGGCTCGGGGCCTCGGGGTTCCATGGATCGCGCTTCGGCATCCTGCTCAGCCTGGGCCTGCCGCTGCTGGCGGTCGGATTGCTGCAGGCGCTGTTCGACGATCGCCTCTACGGCCTGCCGGCCTTCGCCTTCGCCGCCTTGGTGTTCTTCTATTGCTGGGGCCCCCGCGATCTCGATCTCGACGTCGACGCCGTGGTGGAAGCCACCGACCACGAACGCCGCCGCCTCGCGGCGCGCGCGCTGCTCGGGCCCGATCGCGAAGTCGCGCTCGATGCGCCGACGCTGGTGGAAGGCGTGTTCGCCGGCGCGCTGGAACGCTGGTTCGGCGTGCTGCTGTGGTTCGTGCTGCTCGGCCCCGTGGGCGCGATGCTCTATCGCCTGACGCAGCTCGGCGCCACGCGCGATCTCGGCAACGAACTGCCGCTCGAACACGGCGATGCCTATCGCCGCCTCAAACTCATCCTCGACTGGCCCGCGGCACAGCTGATGGTGCTGGGGCTCGCACTGGCGGCGAACTTCGACGTGGTCGTCGCCGCGTGGCGGCGCTGGCATGCCGAACGCAATATCGGCTACCTGCACCTGGATCCCGGCTTCCTCGGCGCCGCCGCGCGCGTGAGCGTGGACTGCGAGCTGGCCGACGAACTCGACGAAGCCTACGTGCCCGACACCGGCGTCGCCGCCGCGCCGGCACCCGCGCTGCCGGCGCTCAAGGACGCGATGAGTCTGGCGTGGCGCGTGCTGCTGATGTGGCTGGTGGTGCTGGCGATCTTCGTGCTCGCCGGGTTCGTGAACTGACCGTCGCCCGGTCCTACGCGCGCTCCCCACGCAATTCCTTCACCTTCGCTTCCAGCGCCGCCGCGCTCCCGCCTCCCGGCGCGATCGGCGCCTCCGCCACGATCTCGATATGCGCCCGGAACCGCCGCGGCAGGCGTGCACGCCCGATGCGCTGGTCGCGCCGGCTGAACATGCTTGCCCACATGCCGCGCAGCGCCATCGGCACCACGGGCACCGGCCGGGCAGCCAGGATGCGTTCGACGCCGGGCCGGAAGGTCGCGATCTCGCCGTCCTTGGTCAGCCCGCCCTCGGGGAAGATGCCGACCAGTTCGCCGTTCGCGAGCGCGGCGTCGATCTGCGCGAACGCGCGCTCCATCAGCGCGGGGTCTTCCTTCGAGCCCGCGATCGGAATGGCGCGCGCTGCGCGGAATGCGAGGTTCATCAGCGGCAGGTTGTAGATCTTGTAGTACATGACGAAGCGGATCGGCCGCGGCACCGCGCCCGCCACCAGCAGCGCGTCCATGAAGCTCACGTGGTTGCACACGATGAGCGCCGCGCCTTCGTCGGGCACGTGGTCTTCGACGCCGCGGATCTCCACGCGGTACATCAGCTTGATCAGCACCCAGCTGACGAAGCGCGTCACGAACTCCGGCACCAGCGCGAAGATGTACGCCGCCACCACCGCGTTGAGCAGCGCGGTGTAGAGGAACAGTTCGGGAATGGTGAAGCCGCTCTTCAGCAGCACGATGGCGATGGCGGCCGCCACCACCATGAAAAGCGCATTGAGGATGTTGTTGCCCGCGATGATGCGCGAGAGCTTGTCGCGCGGCGCGCGCTGCTGGATCAGCGCGAACAGCGGCACGATGTAGAGGCCGCCCGAAAGGCCGATCAGGACGAGATCGGCGACGATGCGCCAATGGCCCTCGGCCTGCAGGAAGGCGCGCCAGCCCAGGTCGACGACGGCCGCGACATCGGGCCGGGCGAAATACAGATCGATGCCGAACACCGTGAGCCCGAGCGCGCCGAGCGGCACCAGGCCGATTTCCACCGTACGCCGCGACAGCACCTCGCACAGCAGGGAGCCCGCGCCGATGCCGATCGAGAACAGCATCAGCACCAGCGACGCCACCGTGCCGTCGCCGCCGAGGAACAGGCGCGTGTAGGCCGGCAACTGCGCGATGAAGATCGAACCGAAGAACCAGAACCAGCTCACGCCCAGCACCGAATTGAGCACCGCGCGATGGCCGCGCAGATGACCGAGCGTGCGGAAGGTTTCGCTGAGCGGGTTGGGATTGAGGACGAGATCGGGCGCGGTGGCGGGCGCGGGCGGGATCGCGAAGCTCGCCCACCAGCCGGCCAGCGCGATCGCGAGTACCGCGGCGGCCACGATCATCGGCCCGGCCGCAAAGGAGTTCATCAGCCAGCCGCCGAACAGGGTGCCGAGCAGGATGGTGAGGAAGGTGCCGGCCTCCACCAAGCCGTTGCCGCCGACCAGTTCCTCGGGCTTGAGCGCCTGCGGCAGGATCGCGTACTTCAGGGGCCCGAACAGCGCGGCCTGGGTGCCGAGCAGGAACAGCACGAACAGCAGGAACGGCAGCGATTGCAGCCACAGCGCCACGCCTGCCAGCGCCATGATCGCCACTTCCAGCAACTTGATGCGGCGGATCGAGCGCGCCTTCTCGTACTTCTCCGCCCACTGGCCGGCGTTCGCCGAGAACAGGAAGAACGGGAGGATGAAGAGCCCGGCCGCAAGGTTGCTCCAGAACGCGATGTCCTCCGCCGACAGCCCCGCGATGCGGAAGCCGATCAGGATGACCAGCGCCTGCTTGAAGGCGTTGTCGTTGAAGGCGCCCAGCGCCTGGGCCAGGAAGAACGGCAGGAAGCGGCGCTGTCCGAGCAGCGCGAATTGCGATCGGGCCATGCGCGGAGCCTAGCAAACTCCGCCCGGCGGCCGAGCCCGCCATGAAAATCCCACTTTTGTTCGTCGGCGACGAACGGTCGTAAAGACCGCTTTAGCCCGTAATTACATTGTCGATTGCGGTTTTTCTTGCACTGGCGCTCCGGACGCGGCGAAATGGCCCTCGCGACCCCGGCCTGGCCCGACGGGGGGCGCCCGGGTGATGAAATTCATAATTTCATCAAAACTGGAATGCGAGTGACATCGGGACCGAGCCCCGGACCTTACCGTCCGGGCCCATGCAACAGGCAGCCAAAGAATTCGCCGAGCGCCTGCGCCGGCTGATGGAGGCGGAAGGGTATGAACCTCGACCCGCGGTACTCGAGCGCGAGTTCAACGAGCGTTTCTGGGGCAAGGGCGTCACCTTCCAGACGGCCTCGTCGTGGCTGCGCGGGAAGTCCATTCCCACGCAGGACAAGCTCGAAGTGCTGGCCGACTGGCTGAAGGTGGAGCCGCAGGTGCTGCGCTACGGCGACAAGGCGGCCAAGGGTATCCGCGAGGCGCGCACCGCGTGGCCGGGCGGCCTGCCGGGGCCGGATCGGGCCGCGATCGAGGCCTATCTCGCGTTGCCGCGGGCGCAGCGCAAGGTGGTGCGGGAACTGGTGCAGTTGCTCTCGATGGGGAACCCGCCGCCGGCGCCGGAAAAGAAGTAGCCAACCGCTGTTCCCGCGCCGATTCACGGCCGTTGCGGTGGAGCGTGCGGTCAGGGCTCCGCGCCGGGCGGCGTGAAGGACAGCGGCTCGTAGCCCGCCGGAATGACGAATTGCGAGGCCTCGACGCTGGCCTCGCGATCGATGCGGACGGTGGCGGTGCCGGTCGGCTGGCCGCCCTCGTAGCAGGTGCGTTCCAGGGCCAGCTTCGCGGGCCCGTCGGCGTCGGGATTCATCTCGGGATTGAGACTGGCGATGCCGGCGCTCATGCCGCGTCCCACCTTCACGATGCGCGCGAGACGGCGCATCGCGCGCGCGTCGAGGCCCAGGCCCTCCACCGGCGCCATGCACTGTTCGCGCAGCACGGTTTCGCCGCGGCGCGTGGTTTCCACGGTGCAATCGATGCCCGCGATCCTGCGCTTCGCGCCGTCGCGATCGGTCTGCGTCGTGCTCCAGCGCACCGGCTCGGTCGGCGCGGGCCGCGCGGCCACCTTCTTGCCCTGCATTGCGGCCAGCATGTCCTTCTGCATCTGCGGATCCATCTGGTAGGCCGACTGGCCGCCCATCTTCTCGCTGCAGCGCTGCGCAGCCTGCGCGTAGTCCGGATCCGAAAAGCCGATGTCCGCCAGTTCCGGGCAAGCGGCGGCCATCGCCTGCTGGGCCTGCGCCATCATGGCGTTCTGGTCCATGCCGGTGAGCTTCTTCAACTGGTTGCCCGAATACAGCATCGAACTGCGCCCGACATCGCTCTGGAAATCGATGGCGTCGTCGTCGGACTCCATCGTCATCGACTCCCGGCTGTCGTGCATCAGCACATACATGAGCTGCTCGCCGTCGTCGAAGATGGTCGACATGTTGCCGCCGCCGGCGGTGTTGTCGACGCGCGCGTTCAGGCCGTCGAACACCATCCTGTCGAAATCGGTCTCGCAGCTGCCGTCGCGTTCGTACTCGAGCACGGTGGCGGCCTGCGCCGCGGCAGCGGGCAGCAGGGCAAGAACGAGGGCCAGCGGTTTCGCGTTCATCGCCTGCGATCCTTTCTCGTGTCGACGTCGTGTTCGATCGCCTGCCGGGTCTTTTCCACGCGGCGCTGCTCCTTCTCGGCAAAGCGCTGCAGGCAGGCGTCCTTCACCACCATCGTGCATTCGAGGTAGTCGATCACCTCGATCACCGCGGCGCGCACCACCTTGGCGTCGGCGGGGTCGCTCAGCGATTCGTAGCCGAAACCCGCGCGGCTGAAACCGATCTCGACGTTCTTCTCGGTGCGCGTGACCTTGCCTTCGATGGTGCGCGCATACGAGATCTCGCCGGTGGTGGTGTCCACCACGCGCAGGTCGAGCGCGAGATAGCTCTTGGTGGTTTCCGTGGCCGCTCCCGAACCGAACAGGAAGCCGCGCTTGCTGCTGCGCTCCACGTCGCGCTCGAAAGCGGTGACCGTGCCCATCACCAGGTAATCGGCGCCGGTCAGCTGCCCGATCTTCGCGCCTTCGCCGGGTGCCAGGCGGCCGGAGAGCCCGAGTTCCTGCTCCTCGAGGATGGCCTGCAGGCGGCGGCGTTCGACCACGGTGAACACCGGGCGCGCGGCCAGCTCGTTGGTGAGGATGTTGGTCAGCACGCGCCCCACGCCGCCCTGGAAGGGCATGGCGCCCGTTTCGTCCTGCAGCTTCAGGACGCCGAGCACGGGCTTGTCCTGCGCCGCGGCGGCGCTGGCGAAGAACAGGGCGGTGAGCAGGAACAGACGCATGGCGACAGGGTAACGCAGCGCGATGCGCGATCGCCTCACGCCCGCCGCCGTCATTCCCGCGAAGGCGGGAATCCAGCGACTTGCGCTCTTGCGCGACGCCCTGGAGTCACTGGGTTCCCGCCTGCGCGGGAACGACGTCAGGCCTCGCGTGCGATGGCCCGCCAGCCGATATCGCCGCGATGGAACTCGCCGTGCCAGCGCACCGGCGCCGCCGCTTCGTAGGCCCGCGCCTGCGCCTCGCGCACGCTGGAACCCAGGGCGCAGGCCGTGAGAACTCGGCCACCGGCCGTGAGCACGCGCCCTTCGCCGTCGAGGCGCGTACCGGCATGGAAGACCTTGCTGTCAGGCGGCGCAGGCGCATCCAGCCCTTCGATGACATCGCCGCTGCGTGGCGTGCCCGGATAGCCGTGCGCGGCGAGCACCACGCCCAGGCTCGGGCGCGGATCCCACTGCGCGTCGACGGTGTCGAGGCGTCCGTCGATGGCGGCGTCGACGAGATCCACGAGGTCCGATTGCAGGCGCAGCATCACCGGCTGCGTTTCGGGATCGCCGAAGCGCACGTTGTACTCGATGACCCTGGGCGCACCCTGCGCGTCGATCATCAATCCGGCATAGAGGAAGCCCGTGAACGGCACGCCGTCGGCCGCCATGCCGCGCACCGTCGGCTCGACGATCTCGCGCATCACGCGCGCATGCACCGCGGGCGTGACGACCGGCGCCGGCGAGTACGCGCCCATGCCGCCGGTGTTCGGGCCGGTATCGCCATCGCCGACGCGCTTGTGATCCTGCGAGGTGGCCATCGGCAGCGCGTGCCGGCCGTCCACCATCGAGATGAAGCTGGCTTCCTCGCCTTCGAGGAACTCCTCGATCACTACGCGCGCGCCGGCCGCGCCGAAGGCATTGCCGGCCAGCATGTCGACGATCGCCGCTTCGGCTTCCGCGAGCGTCGTCGCGACGATCACGCCCTTGCCCGCGGCGAGGCCATCGGCTTTCACCACGATCGGCGCGCCCTTCTCGCGCACGTAGGCGAGCGCTTCGTCGAGGTTGGTGTGCACGGCGTAGTGCGCGGTCGGGATGCCGTGCCGCGCGAGGAATGCTTTCGCGAAGGCCTTGCTGCCTTCGAGCTGGGCGGCCGCGGCCGTCGGCCCGAAGATGCGCCGGCCCGCGGCGCGGAAGCGATCGACGACGCCTGCGACCAGCGGGGCTTCGGGGCCGACGACCGTGAGCGCTACGTCTTCGCGTTCTGCCAGCGCGAGCAGCCCATCGATGTCGGTGGCGCTCACCGCGACATTGCGGCACTTGGCCTCGCGCGCCGTACCGGCGTTGCCAGGCGCGACGATCACTTCGCTCACACGCGACGATTGCGCGAGCTTCCATCCCAGCGCGTGTTCGCGACCGCCGCTTCCGATCAACAGGATTTTCATGAGCTGTCCGCCATTGCCTGGATCCAGTCCGCCTCGACCGTTCGCGGTGAGCCTGTCGAACCGATGCCTCGAGGTGCGGGTTCGACAAGCTCGCCCCGAACGGTCGAGGCGCGCATCAGTGCCGGAAATGCCGCACGCCGGTGAACACCATCGCCAGATCGTGCTCGTCGGCGGCCGCGATCACTTCGCTGTCGCGCATCGAGCCGCCGGGCTGGATCACGGCGCGGATGCCGGCCGCCGCGGCGGCGTCGATGCCGTCGCGGAAGGGGAAGAAGGCATCGCTCGCCATCACCGAGCCGGGCACCACGAGGCCCGCTTCCGCGGCCTTCAGGCCGGCGATCTTCGCACTCACCACGCGGCTCATTTGGCCGGCGCCCACGCCGACGGTGCGCGCGTCCTTGGCGTAGACGATGGCATTGGATTTCACGTACTTCGCCACGCGCCAGGCGAACAACAGGTCGTCGAGTTCCTGCGGCGTCGGCGCGCGCTTCGTCACTACCTTGAGCTCGTCGCGCGTCACCTCGCGGATGTCGCTGGTCTGCATCAGCAGGCCGGAGCCGACGCGCTTGACGTCCATGTTGTTGCGGCCCGCGCCATGCGGGATGCGGATCACGCGCACGTTGGCCTTCTTCGAACACACCGCCAGCGCGTCCGCGTCGAATTCCGGCGCGATCAGCACTTCCACGAACTGGCGATCGAGGATCGTCTTCGCGGTGGCGGCATCGAGCGTGCGGTTGAAGGCGAGGATGCCGCCGAAGGCCGAGGTGGCATCGGTGGCGTAGGCCAGTTCGTAGGCCTCGCCCACGGAGGCCGCTTCGGCCACGCCGCAGGGATTGGCGTGCTTGACGATCACGCAGGCCGGCCGCTCGAACTGGCGCACGCACTCCCATGCCGCGTCGGCATCGGCGAGATTGTTGAACGACAGTTCCTTGCCCTGCAGCTGCGTGAAGGTGGCAAGCGTGCCCGGCACCGGCCACAGATCGCGGTAGAACGCGGCCTGCTGGTGCGGGTTCTCGCCGTAGCGCAGGTCCATCACCTTCACGAAGTTGCTGTTCTGCTGCGCCGGGAACAGCGTCGGCGCGCGCTGCGCGTCGAGGCCCGACATCCAGTTGCCGATGAAGGCGTCGTATTGCGCCACGCGGTTGAACGCCGCCACGGCCAGCGCGAAGCGCGTCGGCCCGGACAGCGTGCCTTCGTTGCCGTCGAGTTCGGCCGCCAGCGCGGGGTACTGCGCGGGGTCGGTCGCCACCGCCACGTGCGCGAAGTTCTTGGCGGCGGCGCGCAGCATGGCCGGGCCGCCGATGTCGATGTTCTCGACGATGTCGTCGAAGGTGCTGGCCGGATCCATGCTCACCTTCTCGAACGGATACAGGTTCAGCACCAGCAGATCGATGGCGCCGATGCCGTGTTGGGCCATCACGGCGTCGTCCATGCCGCGCCGGCCGAGCAGGCCGCCGTGGATCTTCGGATGCAGCGTCTTCACGCGGCCGTCCATGATCTCGGGGAAGCCGGTGACCTCGCCGACGTCCTTCACGGCCAGCCCGGCCTCGCGCAGCGCCTTCGCGGTGCCGCCCGTGGACAGCAGTTCGACCTCGTGGCGCGCCAGTGCGCGAGCCAGCTCCAGCAGGCCGGTCTTGTCGGAAACCGAAAGCAGCGCGCGGCGCACGCGCAGCCGGGGCTCGTGGGGGGCGTTCGACGGCATGGGGCACCTCGTGGCGAGGTGCGGATTATAGAAGGCTCAGCCGAGCTTGTACTCGCGCAGCTTCTTGCGCAGCGTGGCGCGGTTGATGCCGAGCGCGGCGGCGGCGCGCGTCTGGTTGCCTTCGCAGTGCCGCATCACCTCGGCGAACAGCGGCGCTTCGACTTCGCGCAGCACCACTTCGTAGAGATCGTCGACGTCGTGATTGCCCAGATCGGCGAGGTAGCGGCGTACGGCGCGCGCCACGCATTCGCGCAGGGCCGGCTGGGACGACCAATCCACGGGCGCTGCGTCGGTGCGCAGGGCATGCAAGGCATTCACGGACGTGCGGCTCCCCAGTGTTGCGTGTCGCGTTGTTGCATTCCGGCGCTTTGCGCGACGGGGGAGCGAGTGTAACGCCGCGCTGTCCGTTTTGCTAACGCGCGTGCAAGTGATTGAACGGCGGCGCGTGCTTTCAGAGGAAGTCGAAAGCGAAGGCCACCGCCTGCTTGCCCGGGTCCTGCACTTCGAGCGTGGCGGTCGCCGATTGCCCGGGAGCGAGCGTGGCTTCGCGCGGTGCGGAGCCGAGGTATTCGCCCACTTCGAAACGCCGCATCGCCACCGGCCTGCCGTCGAGGTCGGAAAGCGAGATCTGCAGCACCGGCCAGGCCTGCGGCCAGGGCGCGTCGTTGCGGAAGGTGGCGCTGATCATCAGCGCTTCGGACACCGAAGGGTGCGGTCGCACGTCGCGCGCGGTGAGGCGCAGCGCGGTCACGTCGCGCCAGGCGGGCAGCGTGCAGCGCAGGTGCGTGCAGGCCTGTTGCAGCCAGCCGCGCCACTGCGGATCGCGCGCCAGTTCGGCGCGCTGCGCCAGCACGATCTGCGCGCCCAGCAGCAACGCAAGCGCCAGCGAACCCGCCCACCACGCGCCATTGCCGCGCGCCGCGCCGCGCGTGGTTTCGCGTGCAACGAACGTCGGCGATTCGGGTGCCGCCGGTTCGAACAAATGCCCCTGTTGCGGGGGGTGTTCGGGGTCGACGCGAACGACGGTGCTGCTCGGTGTGACCGGCGGCGCCGCGGCGTGGATGGGTTGCTCGGTCAGGCGTTCGAGCGCATCGAAATCGTTTTCGCACACGCCGCAGCGCAGCCGGCCGCGGCTGCGCGCCAGCACGTGGGGCGTGGGCTGGTACACGCTGAGGCAGTGCGGGCACTGGGTGTACATGCGAGGAGTCTAGCGCCGCGTGCCTTCGATGCGGATCCAGTCCTCGCGCTGCGCCACGCGCAGCTCGTCGAACCATTCGGCGTAGCGCTGCAGCAATTCGGGTTCCTGCCCGGCGAGGATGCCCGAGAGTGCGATGCGGCCGCCGGCCTGCGTGCGCGCCGCGAGCAGCGGAGCGAGCGCATCGAGGGCGCTGGCCAGGATGTTGGCGACGACGACCGGATACTGCGCGGCGGGCTCGTCCTGCGGCAGCACCACCTCGAAGCGTTCGCCCACGCCGTTGCGCTGCGCGTTGTCGGCGCTCGCGGCGAGCGCCTGTGGATCGTTGTCGACGCCGAGCGCGCGGCGCGCGCCGAGCTTGAGCGCGGCGATGGCGAGGATGCCCGAGCCGCAGCCGAAATCGAGCACGTCCTGGCCGTGCAGGTCGAGGCCGTCGAGCCATTCGAGGCAGAGCGCCGTCGTGGGATGCGTGCCGGTGCCGAATGCGAGTCCGGGGTCCAGACGGACGATGATCGCGTCTTCGCTGGCGTCAGGAGGATCGAGATTCCACGGCGTGATCCATAACCGCTCGCCGAACCGCATCGGCCGGTACTGATCCATCCACGCGCGTTCCCAATCCTGGTCTTCGACCTCGCGGAACTGCGCGCCGGCCAGATCGAGCCCATCGTCGAAGGTTTCGAGCGCATCCAGCACGGCCTGCGGTTTCGTGCCGCCGGCGAACAGCGCCGTCACCGTCATCTCGCGCCACAGCGGCTGCTCACCCACGCCGGGCTCGAAGATCGCCTGCTCGTCGGGCTCTTCCGCGTGCGCGTCCATCATCGTCACCGAGATCGCGCCGACGTCCTCGAGCGCGTGCTCGACGCGGGCGTGGTCCGCTTCGCGGCAGGGAAGAGTGATCTCGAGGAAAGGCATACGATCAGCCCAGCCCGATCGCCTTTTCCTTCTGCTCCTTCAGGCGCTTCTCGAGGTAGTGGATGTTCATGCCGCCGCGCTGGAAGCCGCTGTCGGCCATGATGCGCTGCTGCAGGGGCACGTTGGTCTTGATGCCGTCGACGACCATTTCCGACAGCGCCACGCGCATGCGGGCGATGGCGGTGTCGCGGTCGGCGCCGTGCACGATGAGTTTGCCGATCATCGAGTCGTAGTTGGCCGGCACGCGGTAGCCTTCGTAGATGTGCGAGTCGACGCGCACGCCGGGGCCGCCGGGCGCGTGGAAATGCTTGATCAGGCCGGGCGAGGGCAGGAAGGAGTCCGGATCCTCGGCGTTGATGCGGCATTCGATGGCGTGGCCTTTCAGCACCACGTCGGACTGCTTGATCGACAGCGGGCGGCCGCTCGCGATCAGCAGTTGTTCGCGCACGAGGTCGATGCCCGTGACGAGTTCCGTCACCGGATGCTCGACCTGGATGCGCGTGTTCATTTCGATGAAGTAGAAGCGGCCGTCCTCGTAGAGGAACTCGAACGTGCCCGCGCCGCGGTAGCCGATGCGCAGGCAGGCCTCGACGCAGACGCGGCCGATTTCGGCACGCTGCTCGTCGGTGATGCCGGGCGCCGGCGCTTCTTCCACGACTTTCTGATGGCGGCGCTGCATCGAGCAATCGCGTTCGCCCAGGTGGATGGCGCCGCCCTGGCCGTCGGCCAGCACCTGGATCTCCACGTGGCGCGGGTTCTCCAGGAATTTCTCCATGTACACCATGTCGTTGCCGAAGGCCGCCTTGGCCTCCTCCTTGGTGGTGGCGATGGCCGACATCAGCGCCATCTCGGTGTGCACCACGCGCATGCCGCGCCCGCCGCCGCCGCCGGCCGCCTTCACGATCACGGGATAACCGATCTCGCGCGCGATCTTGGTGTTGGTCACCGCATCGTCGCCCAACGGCCCGCCGGAGCCCGGCACGCACGGCACGCCGGCAGCTTTCATGGCCTTGATGGCTTCGACCTTGTCGCCCATCAGGCGGATGGTGTCGGCCTTCGGGCCGATGAACACGAAGCCGCTTTTCTCCACGCGCTCGGCGAAGTCGGCGTTCTCGGAAAGAAAGCCGTAGCCCGGGTGGATGGCCTGCGCGTCCGTTACTTCAGCGGCCGCGATGATGGCCGGCACATTGAGATACGACTCGGGCGAAGGCGCCGGCCCGATGCAGACCGATTCGTCCGCCATCGCCACGTGCTTGAGGTTGCGGTCGACGGTGGAGTGCACCGCCACGGTCTTGATGCCGAGCGCGTGGCAGGCGCGCAGGATGCGCAGCGCGATCTCGCCGCGGTTGGCGATGACGACTTTGTCGAGCATGTCAGCTGATCACGAACAGCGGTTCGTCGAATTCGACCGGCCGGCCGGTCGAGGCCAGGATGGCGGTGACGGTGCCGCTGACGTCGGCCTCGATCGGGTTGAACATCTTCATCGCCTCGATGATGCCCAGCGTCTCGCCGGCCTTCACCGCCTGGCCCACCTTCACGAAGGGCGCAGCGTCGGGCGAGGGCGAGGCGTAGAAGGTGCCGACCATCGGCGAGCGCACGACGTGGCCGTCGGGCATCTCGGCGCCGGCGCGCGCGGGCGCCGCGCTTTCGGCGCCGCCCGCGACCGGCGCGGCGCGCATCGGTTCGTGGTGCATCGGGGCGTGGTGCATGGGCGCGGGCGCCGCGTACTGCACCGGCGTGCCCTTGGGCGTGCGGGCCAGGCGCACGGATTCTTCGCCTTCCTTGATTTCGATTTCGGCGAGATTCGACTCTTCGAGCAGGTCGATCAGCTTCTTGATCTTGCGCAGGTCCATGGCGGCCTCGGCGTGGGTAAGGGGGAATCAGATTCCGGTCTGGATTTCTTCGCGCGCGGCCTCGGGCGGCGCGATCCGGTGCAGGGCGGCGGCCAGCGCCAGCCCGTAGCTCAGCGGGCCGAAGCCCGCCACCACGCCCACCGCGAGATCCGAGAACAGCGACTTGTGACGGAACGGCTCGCGCGCGTGCGGGTTGGAAAGGTGGACTTCGATGAAGGGGAGCTTCACCGCGGCCAGGGCATCGCGCAGGGCGACGCTGGTGTGGGTATAGCCGGCCGGGTTGATCAGGATGAAACCGGTGCCGTCGTCGCGGGCGGCCTGCACGCGGTCGATCAACTCGTGCTCGGCGTTCGACTGGAAGGTTTCCAGGGCATGCCCCGCCTCGCCGGCGCGGCGCGCCAGGTCGGCGCCGATCTGCGCCAGCGTGGCGTGGCCGTAGATGCCCGGTTCGCGCATGCCCAGCAGGTTGAGATTGGGTCCGTTGAGGACCAGCAGCTTGGCCACGGCCATACCCCCGTCGAGGGGCGGAAGTCTGGAGGAAGCGGCGTCGCGTTGTCCAGAACTTGGGCACGAGTTGGCCGAAGTTCTCCGCAACATACGACCGTTTGAACGAGCACTACGGCGCCGCGAAGCGCTCCAGCTCGTCGCCGCGGAACGGACCGATCCTGGCCGCCGCGATGCGGCCCTGCGCGTCCACGAGCACGCTGTAGGGCAGCACGCCGCGCGCGTTGCCGAAGCGGACCGAGGTATCGGAGGAGCCGGGCGCTTCGAGCAGCACCGGATAACGCACCGGGGTCTTGCGCAGGAAGGCTTCGACCGCCTCGCGCTGGTCGAGCGCGATGCCGACCACTTGCACGCCGTTGCCCGACTGTTTCGCGGCGAAGGCATCGAGCATCGGCATTTCCTCGATGCAGGGCCCGCACCAGCTCGCCCAGAAGTTGATCAGCAGCGGTCGGCCGCCGAACTCGGCGAGCGAGCGCACCCGGCCGTCGAGACCGGGCAGCGCGATCTCCGGCGCAGGCTGGCCGACGAGGCCGGCATCCACCGAGCCGCCGCCCGTGAATCGCGCCCCCGCCCACAGGCCCAGGCCGCCGGCCGCCACGGCTGCGCCAAGCAGCAGCGCGAGGCGCGCCGCCTTCATCGGCGCGCCTGGGCCAGGGCGGCGTCGACCGCCGCCTGTGTCAGCACGGTCGACAGCACGATGCCGTCGCCGGTGGGCCCGAACACCACGTAGAGCGGCACGCCGACCGCGCCGTGCGCTTCGAGGAAGCGGGTGATCTCCGGATCGACATTGGTCCAGTCGCCCTTGAGGTAGACGGCATCCGCCGCCTGCAGCGCCTCGCGGAATTCCGGCGCCGACAGCACGTTCTTCTCGTTGATCTTGCAGGTGACGCACCAGTCGGCCGTCATGTTGACGAACACGGCGCGGCCCTCGGCGCGCAGCGCGTCGAGGCGTGCGGCCGAGTAGGGCTCGGAACCGTCGCGGGACACGCTCGCCGCGGACGCTTGCGCCGGCAGCGAGTGCACGATCCACACCGCACTCAGCCCCACGGCGAGCAGCAGCACGGCCAGGCCGCGCGCCAAGGGCGCCGAGCGCATTCCCTGCCGGCCCCACCACCACAGCGCCGCGCCCACGATCACGGCGCCGGCCAGCGCCAGGCCCACCGCATCGATGCCGCGCTGCTTGCCCAGCACCCACAGCAGCCACACCGCCGTCAGGTACATCGGGAAGGCCAGCACCTGCTTGAAGGTCTCCATCCACAGCCCCGGTCGCGGCAGCGCGCGCGCGAAGGCGGGCACGAAACCGATCAGCAGGAAGGGCGTGGCGAGGCCCAGGCCGAGCGCGAGGAACACGCCGATCGCCAGCGCCGCGGGCGCCGCGAACGCGAAGGCGAGCGCCGTGCCCATGAAGGGCGCGGTGCAGGGGCTCGCCACTACCACCGCCAGCACGCCGGTGAAGAAATCGCCGGCGCGCCCGGGCTTTTCGGTGAGCGACTGGCCGCTGCCCGCCAGCCCCGCGCCGACGTCGAACACGCCGGAGAGATTCAGCCCGATGGCGAACACCACCAGCGCGAGCAACGCCACGATGCCCGGCTGCTGCAACTGGAAGCCCCAGCCCAGCGCCAGCCCTGCGCTGCGCAGCGCCAGCGCGAGCGCACCCACGGCCGCGAACGCGCACAGCACGCCCAGCGTGTACCAGAGCGCGCTGGCGCGCGCGTGGCCGCCGCTGCGTCCGCTCTCGGCCAGCGACACCGCCTTGAGCGAGAGCACCGGCAGCACGCAGGGCATCAGGTTGAGGATCAGGCCGCCGCCGAAGGCCAGCAGCAGGGCCAGCACGAAGCCGGTCGCGCCCTCGGGCGCGGCGCGGTCTTCCACCGTGGAAACCACCTGGCCGGGCGAAGCCGCCGGCAGCGCGACATCGACGCGGCGCGTCATCGGCGGATAGCAGATGCCGTCGGTCTGGCAGCCCTGGAAGGTCGCCTCCAGCGTCATCGTGTGCGCGGCTTCGGCGGTGCGGCGCAGCGGCAGCGGCACTTCGATCTGTTCGAAATAGACGATGACCGCGCCGAAGTGCTCGTCCTCGTGCTGCGCGCCCTCGGGCCATTGCGGCGTCGCCAGCGCGACCTCGCCCTGCGCCACCTTGAAGCTCGACCGATCGCGATAGAGGTAATAGCCCGGCGCCGGCGTGAAGCGCAGCAGCAGTTCGGTGGGCGAGGTGGCGATGGCTTCGAACGCGAAGGCTTCCTCGGGCGGCAGCGGCAAGGTTTCGGTGCCGGCCGCGGCCACGGGGGCCGGAGCGCCGCCCAGTGCCTGCTGCAGCGGATTCGGCGCGGCGGCCGGCGCCAGCGAGAACGCCGCGGCGTCGCCGCGTTCCGGCGGCAGCGCGACCTTGATGCGCTTGGTATGCGGCGGATAGCACACGCCCAGGTCGGCGCAGCCCTGGTATTTCACCGCGAACTCGACCTCGTCCACGCCGCTGGCGGCGGCGCCGGTCAGCACCGCGGTGACTTCGCCGCGATAGGTCTGCGTGGTGCCGAAGAACTCGTCGGTCTTCTCGATGCCTTCGGGCAGCTCGAGCGGATTGAACTTGAAGCTCGAATCGGTGGCCGAGGCCCCCATGCGGTGGCGGTAGAGGTAATAGCCGTCCGCGATCTTCCAGGTGAACTCGATGCGGTCGCGCGCCGGGGCGTGCGCGCTGAGCTTGTAAGCCTCGTCGATGGGAAGCAGTTCGCTCGGATCGACCGCCGCCTGCGCCAGCGGCGCGGCGGCGAACAACAGCAGGGCAAGGCGGAAAAGGAAGTTCGTCATCGGCTCACGCGGCAGGATCGGGGACGGAAGCGCCGATCCAGTCGAGGTACCCCGCCAGGCCAGCGGCCGCTTCGACCGCGAGGATCTCCGGGAGTTCGTAGGGATGCAGTTCCAGGATCGCTCGCTCCAGCGCATCCCAGGCGCGGCGCGTGGTCTTGATGACGAGCTGGATTTCCGCGGCCGCCTCGATGCCCTCGTTCCAGCGGTAGACCGACTGCACCGGCGCGCGGCTCACGCAGGCCGCCAGCCGGCGCGTCACGAGCGCGTGCGCGATGCGCTCGGCGGTCGCCTGGTCGGGGCAGGTGCAGTAGACGATCAGGGCGGTCATCGGGGGCGGCAGCCTAGCAGGTCGGGCGCGTGGCTGGCCCCTGCCGCGCGCCGCTTGCGTGGACCGGACGCCTTTTGCCGGAGACCGCCCCATGCGTCGCCCGATCCTGTCCCTGCTTCCGCTGCTCGCCGTGCTGGCCGCGCCTGTCGTGCATGCCGAAACCTATTGCGTCGACACCGCCACCGAACTGCGCAATGCGCTGACCTTCGCCGCCGGCAGCGCCGAGGACGACACCATCCGCGTGGTGCGCGGCACCTACACGTTGCCAACGTCCATCGAGCATCTGATGCAGGGCGCCCTCGTGCTGCGCGGCGGCTACGCGGCGGGCTGCATTTCGCGCCTGCCCGACCCGGCGCTGACGCGACTGGTGGACGACGACGAGCAGGACGCCAATCTCTTCCTGCGCGTGGCCGGCGATCTGCTGGTCGAAGGACTCAGCTTCGAGGATTTCTACGGCGTGCACTTCGGCGACGGCACGCCGAGTGCCAGCGCCCGCAACGGCGAGATGACGATCCAGCGCATCCGCGTGCTCGGCGGCCAGTACGGACTTTCGGTGCAGAGCGAGAGCAAGGATGTGCGCATCGTCAACAACCTGCTCGTCAACAACCGCTCGTTGTGCTGCGGCGCCGATCATCTCAACATCGGCCTGCAGTTCCGCCACCAGGCCGCGAACGCGCCGGCCATCGCGGTCGACATCCTGTTCAACACGATGGTCGGTAATCCGCGCGGGCTGAAAATGGTGGGCGGCGCGCCCTTCGACGGCACGCCGCGGGTGCAGAACAACATCCTGCGCGCGTCGGGTCCGTCGTATTCGATGCGCCTGGACGCCATCCAGATCGCGGCCACCAACAACGTGATCGGCCTGGTCGAAACGGCCAACGGCGGCGGTTTCGCCGCCAACCTGCTCAACGAGGCCGCCGATCCGCAGCTCGACGCCGCCTTCGTGCCGCAGGCCGGTTCGCCCGCCTTGCACTCGGGCACGACCTTCGTGGCCGGCGGCGTGCCCGCCACCGATTACGATGGGACGCCGCGCGACATCGGCTCCAATCCCGATCGCGGTGCGCAGGAAAGCCAAGTCAGCGATCTGGGCGTGCTCACCGTTACTAGCGCCGCCAACAGCGGTGCCGGCACGCTGCGCCAGGCGCTGCTCGACAGCAACCAGACCACGAACGCCGAGGTGATCCGCTTCAACGTGGCCGGCGGCTGTCCCGCGACGATCACGCTGACCACACCGCTGCCCACGGTCACCTCGCCCGTCACCATCGATGGGTTCAGCCAACCCGGCAGCTCGCCGAACGAATCGTCGACGGCCTACGACGGCGTGCATTGCGTGAAGGTGCGCAGCGGCGAAGCCTCGCACGCGCTGCGCCTGCAGCCGCCGGCCGATCGTCTGCAGACGGTGCGCGGCCTGCAGTTCGAGGGATTCACCGATGCCCAGGTCATCGTCGAAGGCGCCGGTTCGGCGCGCGTGCAGGGCAATGTGTTCACGCGCTACGTCGTGGTGGGTGCCGTGCAACCGCTCGACGCCATCCGCGTGACGGGCGCGGACGGCACCGAGATCGGCGGCGACGACGCCGGTCAGCGCAATCGCATCGCCTACGCGCAGGAAGCCGGCGTGCACCTGGCCGGTGGCGCCGCGCGCATCGTGCGCAACAACCTGATCGGCCTGCACGCCGATGGTTACGGCGATGGCGGCAACGGCGTGGGCATCCACGTCGTCGACGGCGTCGGCGATCAGATCCTCGACAACGTGATCGGCCACAGCGGCGCGCAGGGCATCCTCGTCGAGGGCGCGGCTTCGTCGGACCTGGAGATCGAAGGCAACGACATCGGCTGGTCGCTGGTTGCCAACCCGGACCAGGTGCCGTCGCGCGACGCGGGCAACGCCACCAACGGCATCCGCATCGCGGCCGGCACCAGCCACCGCGTGGCGTCCAACCGGATCGCCTACAACGGCACCGACGGCCTCGTCGTGCTGGCCGCGGCCGATCGAACGCACATCGTCACCAACCGCATCCACGACAACGCGCAACTCGGCATCGATCTGTCGCCCGACGGCGTCGACCCGCAGGACAGCGATCTGACCGACGACGGCACCGGCGGCAACGACGGCCAGAACTTTCCGGTGCTCACCGCCGCCGCGGGCAGCGAGCAGGAAGGCGTCGTCACCGGCACGCTCAACTCGCTCAGCGGGAGCTACCGCGTGCTGCTGTACGCCAGCGCGAATTGCGACGCCAGCGGTCACGGCGAAGGCGAGGGCTACATCGGCGGCGTCACCGTCGTCATCCCCACCGTGGCAGATCTTCCGGTCGACGGCACCGCATCCTTCAGCGCCGACGTCGGCAACGTCTTCTACGGGCCCGGCCTGATCGGCAAGGCGATCACCGCCACCGCCAGCGACGACGACGGCAACACCAGCGAGTTCTCCGCCTGCATCGACTACACCCCCGGTCCGGAGGTGTTCGCCGATGGTTTCGAGGACTGATCAGTCCTCGAAGCCGTTGCCGAAGATCGGCAGATCGAGCACGGTCAGCGTGAAGGTCGTCGACGCGTCGCCCGCGGTGTTCTCGGCGATCGCCGTCACGAGATAAGTGCCCGGCACGGTGGGCGTGCCGGTCACGCTGCCCGAGGCACCGGCCACGAGCCCGGCCGGCAGGCCTTCGGCACGGAAGCTCATGCCATCGGGCGAAGCGAAGGCCGGCGCGATCGCGAAGGCCGCGATCGGCTGCCCAACCGCGACGGTGCGGTCGGGCAGGGTGCCGACGAGGGCCGGTGCGTCGACCACGCAGTTCACCGTGACCGCCACCGTCGCCGTGGCGCCACCCGCGATCGTGTAGGTGAAGCTGTCGGCGCCGCAGTAATCCGCGTCCGGTGCGTAGCTCACATTGCCGGCCGTGAACGTGGTCGTGCCGTGTTGGGCCGCCGATGCCGCGGTCACCACGAGCGGGCCACCGTCCGGATCGGCGCCGTCGTTGGCCAGCACGTCGACGACGGTCGCCGCTGCATCCTCGTCCACCGTCAGGCTGTCGTCGTCGGCGGAACCGGTGCCTTCGTCGACGTTGGAAAGATCGATGGTGACCGTCGCCGTGTCGCTCGCGGTCGGGGAGCCGTTGTCGGTCACCGTCACCGTGAGCACGTACTGCGGCGTGGTTTCGAAATCGAGTGCATCGGGGTTGCCGACGAAAAGCTCGCCGTTGACGGTAATCCCGAACGCATTGCCGGCGCTGCCGGCCGTGATTTCGAACGATAGCGTGTCGCCGGCGTCGACATCGCTGGCTGCGATCGTTCCGATGGTGGCGCCGCCGCTGCTGCCTTCCGGCACGACGAAGCTGGCGTCGCCCGCGACCGGCGCATCGTTGACGCACGACACCGTGATCGTCACCGTGGCCGAATCGCCGCCGCCGATCGTGTAGTCCACGCTGTCGCTGCCGCAGTAATTCGCGGCCGGCGTGTAGGTGAGGCCGGCCGCGGTGAAGGCTGCCGTGCCGTGCTGCGGCGCGCCCACGCCCGTCACTTCGAGGACGCCGCCGTCGGGGTCGGCCGTGTCGTCGGCCAGCACGTCGAAGGCGTTGTCCGTCGAGTCTTCCGACACCGTGAATTCGTCGTCGCCCGCGACGGCGCCGCCCTCGTCGACGTTGCTCAGGTCGATGGTGACGGTCGCGGTGTCGCTGGCAGGCGGTGCGCCATTGTCGGTCACGGTCACCGTGAGCACGAACTGCGGCGTGGCTTCGAAGTCGAGCACGGCCGGCTCGTCGACGCTGATCGCGCCGGCACCGGAAATCGTGAAGGCCGCACCGGTGTTGCCGGCGGTGATCGCGTACGACAGCGTGCTGCCGGCGTCGACGTCGCTGGCCGAGACCGTGCCCACGACGGTGGCGTCGGCGGAGTTCTCGGGCAGCGCGAAGGTGGCGTTGCTGGCGACCGGCGCGTCGTTGACGCAGGCCACGTTGAGCGTCACCAGCGCGGTGGCCGAACTGAGCGCGCCATCGCTGGCCTGGTAGCTGAAATTGTCGCTGCCGCAGTAGTTGGCCACCGGCACGTAGGTGAAACCGCCGTTCGGCGCCAGCGTGACGTTGCCGTGCTGCGCGTTCGCCGTGCGGGTGGCGGAGAGCACGTTGCCGTTGGCGTCGGTGTCGTTGCCGAGCACGCCCGGGGACGACTGGTTGAGCGTGGTGTCCTCGGTGGCCGGGAACAGCTGGAAGTCGTCGTTCGCCACCGGCGCGACATTGCTGCCGCCGGACACCGGCTGGCACACGGCCGGCGTCGTCGATTCGAACAGGGCCTTGGTGCCCCATTCCGGATGATCGATGAAGGGATTGCGGTTGCCCTGGAACACGGCGACCGCCTCGTTGCGCAGCACTTCCTGGGCATCGGGCGGATCGGCCTCGTGCCAGAGGATGAGGTCGTCCAGCTTGCCCATGTAGGCCTTGGCCGCGGTCTGCGGCGTGCCGACCACGAGCGCGAGGTTGTTGGTCAGCTCCAGGTCCGGCGTGCCGTCGCCGCCTTCGTAGCGGATCGCCATGTAGAGGATGGCGCGTGCGGCGTCGCCCTTGCGGCCGCTCCATACCTCGAAGATGTTGTCGCCGTCGTACTTGTTGACCTCGGCCGCGGTGCCGCCGCGGCCGTTGGTGGCGACCGTCGCGAGCGTGGTGCAGCTGCCGGTGCAATTGCCGTAGGGCGTGTTGCCGCGCGTGGAGTTGTAGGTGTCGTTGGAGATGTACAGCATGTGCGTATCGGTGTACGCCGCCAGCTGTTGCTGATCCGGGAAGCCGAGCGAATTGGGCCAGGTGTGCTCGCGGTTGTAGTCGGTGTTGCCCGCGCCGTGCTTGATGTACGACTCGTTGCGATAGATGTCGACCACGCGCCCGGAGTTGGCCGGATCCTCGTCGGCGATCTCCAGGATGTCCCAGGTGTCGGTGGTGGAGGCCGAATACGGATACTTCGTGTGGCCGTCGATCACCGCGTGCAGCGTGCAGCGCAGCTGGTCGAACGAGGAGGTATTGACACTCGCGTAATAGTCGCCCGGCCCGGCGGCGGCGACCGCGAACACGACATCGAGGTCGGCCGACGGGTTGAGGCCGTCGTCGCTGGTGATCTCGTCGGCTTCCACGTGCAGCGTGCAGGACTCTCCGTCCGACAGCGAGGTGCCGGTGTCGAGCGCGAACACCGTCCCGCTGCCGGCGTGGGTGAGCGTGATGCCCATCGTGGTGTCGCACGCCAGCGAGAAGGCCGAGGCCGTCGCCGTGACGTTCTGGTCGAAGGTCACGACGAGTTCGCCCGCGGCGGGGAAGTTCGTCGCGCCGTCGACGGGCACGGTCGACACCACGGTCGGCGGCGCCACCGCGGCCGTCGTGAAGTCCACGATGGCGCCGGCGGCCAGCGCGTGCGGCGCGCCGTCCTGATCGGCGATCTGTGCGGCGTCGATGGTGAGGATGCAGGCCGTCGAGGCCGGCAGGTTCGCGGCAGGATTCAGTTCATGCAGCAGGCCGTCCTCGCTCGACGCGGCGAGCGTGATCGCCACGCCGCCGGGGCACTCGAGCGCGAACGCTCCGGCGCCGGCCGTGACGGCCTCGCTGAAGGTCACCTGCAGATCGGCGCCGCGTGCCACGTCGATGGCATTGTCGGCGGGCACGGTCGAAACCAGCGTCGGCGCGATGTCGACCGCGGCCGTGAACGACAGAACGTAATCCTGCGTCATCGGGTCGGCCGGGGCGTCCAGATCGGTGACGAGCGTGCTCTCGATCGTGAGCGTGCATACCGCGCCCGAGGGCAACGGCGCGGCATGCGTGAAGGTGTAGGCGGCGGGGCCGCCGGTCACCGAGAGCGCCGGCGTGCCGGCGCCGCAATCCAGGACGAACCAGCTGCCGGCGGTGGCGACCGCCTCGTCGAAGGTCACGACGAGATCGGCGTCGAGCGCGACGCCCGTGACGCCCTGCAACGGCGAGGTCGAAGCCACCGTCGGCGGGTTGTCGACGGCTTGCCCGAAGCGCACGTCGTCGATGGCCAGGCCATCGTCGACGCCGCCGTCGTTGGCGTCGGCCCAGCGCACCCAGAAGGTGGCGCCGGCGGCGATCGACAGGCCGGTGATGGTGTGCGTGACCGCCTGGCGATTGGCCGCGAGATTGCCGTCCAGGCCCGATTCCGCGGTGCCGGCGGTGACCGGCGAAACCGCGTCGAGCTGCGGCACCGTCGTCCACGTGCCATTGGTGATGCCGGTGGCATTGGTGCTGTAGGCGAAGGCCAGGTGGTCCGCACTGCCGGTGCTGCCCAGGCGCCACTGCTCGGCGGTGAAGGCCACCTCGAGCGAGGTCAGCGTCGCGCCGGTGCTGTTGACGAGCTGCGCGCCGTACATCGATTCCACCGAACCTGACGCCACCGAACCCAGCGCGCGCTCGCTGTTGCCCGTGCTGCCGAAGCTGTAGGTGTTGCCCGCGAAGCCCGACCCGCCGGTGCCGTTGCTCGCGGCATAGGTCACCCCGGCGGTGACGTTGTTTTCGGCGACGGCCCAGCCCGCCGGCAGCGCCGTGTTGGCGGTGCCCGTGCTGGCCAGCGTGTCGAAGTTCTCGACCGTGCCGATGGCGAGCTGCGCATGCGCGCCGGACGTGGAACAAAGCAGGGCGAGCGCGCCCCATGCGCGCAGGCGGGTGGTCGTCATCTCGGGGTTCCCAGGCGCGCCGCCGATCGGCGACGGATGGCGCGGAGTCTAGGGCCCGTCGATGACGGTTGCACGCGCGCGCAGGCGCCGGGGCGGCTTCCGCAGCCGCTTGAAACGAAGGTTCACGACCCAAGATAGAGGGCCGCAGCGCCCTTCCCTCCGGGGTGCCCGACTCGCTAAAATTTGGCACTCTCCGCGGGGGAGTGCTAGCAAGCCCCGCTGAATCGCTCGCAGATCAACCACTTAAGAGGCAAGCCATGAACCTGAAGCCGCTCCACGACCGCGTCATCATCAAGCGCATGGAAGAAGAAAAGATGTCCGCCGGCGGCATCGTCATCCCGGACTCGGCCACCGAGAAGCCGATCAAGGGCGAGATCGTCGCCGTCGGCGAAGGCAAGCCGCTCGACAACGGCCAGGTGCGCGCGCTCAAGGTCAAGGCCGGCGACAAGGTCCTGTTCGGCAAGTACTCCGGCACGGAAGTGAAGGTCGACGGCACCGAATACCTCGTGGTGCGCGAAGACGACATCTTCGCGATCCTCGGCTGATCCCTTTCCCCCGAATCCGACTAGTTAGGTAGACATTCCCATGGCAGCCAAAGAAATCCGTTTCAGTGAAGATGCGCGCGCCCGCATGGTGCGCGGCGTCAACGTCCTGGCCAACGCCGTCAAGGCTACGCTCGGCCCGAAGGGCCGCAATGTCGTGCTCGAGAAGAGCTTCGGCGCCCCCACCATCACCAAGGACGGCGTCTCCGTCGCCAAGGAAATCGAACTGGCCGACAAGTTCGAGAACATGGGCGCGCAGATGGTGAAGGAAGTCGCGTCCAAGACCTCCGACAACGCCGGCGACGGCACCACCACCGCCACCGTGCTGGCCC
>CAMLOR010000024.1 GCA_946481615.1 uncultured Aquimonas sp. | reverse complement strand
TGCACGACAAGAAGATCTCGAACGTGCGCGAGCTGCTGCCCGTGCTCGAAGGCGTCGCGAAGGCTGGCAAGCCCCTGCTGATCGTCGCCGAGGAAGTGGAAGGTGAAGCGCTGGCGACGCTGGTCGTCAACACCATCCGCGGCATCGTCAAGGTGTGCGCCGTGAAGGCCCCGGGCTTCGGCGACCGCCGCAAGGCGATGCTGGAAGACATGGCCATCCTGACCGGCGGCACGGTGATCTCCGAGGAAGTCGGCCTGCAGCTCGAGAAGGCCACGATCAAGGATCTGGGCCGCGCCAAGAAGATCCAGGTCTCCAAGGAAAACACCACGATCATCGACGGCGCCGGCGCCGCCGACGGCATCCAGGCCCGCATCAAGCAGATCAAGGCCCAGATCGAGGAAACCTCGAGCGACTACGACCGCGAGAAGCTGCAGGAGCGCGTGGCCAAGCTGGCCGGCGGCGTGGCCGTCATCAAGGTCGGCGCCGCCACCGAAGTCGAGATGAAGGAAAAGAAGGCGCGCGTCGAAGACGCCCTGCACGCCACGCGTGCGGCGGTGGAAGAAGGCGTGGTGCCGGGCGGCGGCGTCGCGCTGATCCGCGCGCTGGCGGCCATCAAGGATCTGAAGGGCGCCAACGAAGACCAGAACCACGGCATCGTGATCGCCAAGCGCGCGATGGAAGCCCCGCTGCGCGAGATCGTCGCCAACTGCGGTGAAGAACCCTCGGTCGTCCTCAACGCCGTCAGCGGCGGCAAGGGCAACTACGGCTACAACGCCGCCACCGGCGAATACGGCGACATGGTCGAATTCGGCATCCTCGACCCGACCAAGGTCACCCGCACCGCGCTGCAGAACGCGGCCTCGATCGCCGGTCTCATGATCACGACCGAAGCGATGGTCGCCGAAGCGCCGAAGAAGGACGCGCCGGCCCCGGGCGGCCACGACCACGGCGGCGGCATGGGCGGCATGGACTTCTAAGCTGCCGCCATACACGTTGCGACAAGAAACCCCGCGGGCGACCGCGGGGTTTTTTTGTTCTTCGCCAGTTCGGGTGGAGAGCAGGTAATTGCTGGGAGGTGTCGCCCGTGCTCTTGCCGGGTAGGGTGGCCGGAGCCGAAACGCTGCCCGGCCCGTGATGTATCGGACGGCAAGGGCGTTCACTACAATCCTGCCCGAACTTCTCGACCACGATGGCTTTGCTTGCATCCCGCTAGCGCGCGGATCTGAGACCCAGCGGAGAAGGGTTCCCTCCAGCCTGAGCAGATCCGATGATCGAATACCGTAGGGAAATCGACGGCTTGCGTGCGCTCGCAGTCGTGCCTGTCATCTTCTTCCACGCAGGTTTCGAAGCCTTCTCGGGCGGCTTCACCGGCGTCGACGTATTCTTCGTCATCAGCGGTTACCTGATCACCTCGATCCTGCTTTCCGAACTCGGGGCAGGGGACTTCTCGATCGTTCGATTCTACGAGCGTCGCGCGCGGCGGATTCTCCCCGCGTTGTGTCTGGTGATGGCCGTGAGCCTGCCGGTCGCCTGGCTGTGGCTCCTGCCTACCGATCTCGAAAACTTCGGCCAAAGCCTGGCCGCCGTGGCCGTATTCGCCTCCAACATCCTGTTCTGGCGGGAGAGCAACTATTTCGATCCGGCGGCCGAACTCAAGCCGCTGCTTCACACCTGGAGCCTGGCGGTCGAGGAACAGTTCTATCTGGTGTTCCCGCTGTTCCTGATGGTGGCCTGGAGACTCGACAGGAAGAGGTTGATCGGCTTGCTCACACTTGGCTTGATCGCCAGCCTGGCCGTCGCGCACTGGGGGGCACTGCGCAAGCCTGTGCCTGCGTTCTTCCTTTTGCCCACGCGCGCGTGGGAGCTCGCGCTGGGGGCGATGGTCGCGTTCTGCCTTGCCGGCGGACGCGAGCTGCGGCTCGCCCCCGCGGCGAACCAGATTCTCAGTCTCGGTGGCATCGGTCTGATCGTGTACGGCGTGCTGGCCTTCGATGACGCCACGCCGTTCCCGGGTTTGCCGGCGCTCGTTCCCACGCTCGGCACCGCGCTCGTCATTCTTTTCGCGGGGCCGCAGACGCTCGCGGGCCGGCTCCTGGGCGCCGGCCCGTTGGTCGGCGTGGGGTTGATCAGCTACAGCGCCTATCTGTGGCACCAGCCCCTCTTCGCGTTCGCGCGCCACCAGAATCCCGAAGGCCCGAGCGCACCGTTCCTGGTATTGCTCTCGGTGGCAGCAGTGGGCCTGGCGTATCTGAGCTGGCGCTTCGTCGAAATGCCGTTCCGCAACCGGCGTCGATTCACCCGCAACGCGATTTTCGCCATGGCGTTCGCCGCCTCCGCGTTTTTCGTCGCGGCAGGATTGATGCTGGACGCGTCGGACGGGGCGCCGTCGCGATATTCGGAAGACGAGCGCGCCCTGCTCGCCCGTGCAGACTACAAGGTGGCGATGCGGGCCTTCGATCTGCGCCGCTGCTTCATCGACTACGATCAGGAAGTCGACACGCTCGTTGCCAACGAATGCGTGTCGGCCGGCAGCGGTCGGCCGAGGATGGTGTTGTTCGGCGACTCGGAGGCGGCGCATCTGGCCTGGGGCGCGCATGCGGTGTTCGGCTCCATGGGTTACGAGGTGATGCAATGGACGGCGACTTCGTGCCGTCCCGCAGACTTTCCGCGCCAGCCCGAGCGATGCCACCGGTTCTACCGCCGCTTCGTCGACTCGGTGCTCGGACGACTGCGCCGCGACGATATCCTGGTGATCGCCGGCAACTGGGGTCCGACGTACAAGCGCATGGGTACCGAAACCTTCTCGCGCACGATCGAGTCCGCCTTTTCGGCCCTTCGACGGACACAGGCGCGCGTGGTCGTCTTCGACAACGCTCCCGATTTCCAGATGCACCCGATCAACTACATCATCAAGCATGGACGTGGCGGCGATCGGCCGATGTACATGCGTTCCATCGATTACTCTGCCGTGACGCCGGTCCTGCGTTCGTTGGCCGAACGGCACCGTTTCTTCCATTTCGACCCCTTCGGCGTACTGTGCGAAGCCGACGCACCGCGCAAATGTCTGGTCTTTGACGGCGCGGATCCGACCTTCACGGACGCCAACCACCTGTCCACGGCCGGATCGGCGCGCGTGATGGCGGCTCTTCGCGAAACCATCGGGGCCGCGCGGTGAGCCGCCGCTTCCGTGGTGCCGATCGGCGCCGCTGACCGTCGCCCACGATCGGGGCCGTGGCCCGCAACGCGGAAACGTTTTCCCGACCAGCGGTCGCGGGCGTTGAGACCGCACGCCCTTACACTGCTCCCCGCAACAAGAAGAATCCCGGCGAAAAGCCGGTTCGGGTCGAAACCAATCGGGGGTCATCGATGCGTCACATCACGACGCGCCTTGCGGCGCTCGCGGCCGGGTGCCTGTTGGCAATGCCGGCGTTCCTTTCCGCGCAAACGCCGTTGCCGGAACCGTTCGTCCACGTCGGCGATCCAGCCGGCCAGCAGATTTCGGGTGCCGCGCACCATGCCGCGGACGGGTCGGCGCTGGTGCTGTGGGAAGAAGCCGGCACGGACGGCAGCCAGCTGATGGCACGCCGCCATCGCGGCTGGACCACGCCGACCACGCCATTGATACAGGTGTCCGGGCAACCGCAGTTTCCGATGGAGATCGCGCTGGATGCCGTCGACGGCGCCGGCTGGGTCGCGGCGTGGGACCACTATCTCGTCGACGACATGCAACACGTGATCCGTGCGCGCGACTTCGACGCCACCGATGTCGCCGCCTCGGCCGAATACCAGGTCAACACGCTGCCCGGTCGCCACTGGCATCCGGACGTCGACTACAGCGCCGACGGCACGCGCGCCTTCGTGTGGACCGGCGCCACGTCCGCCGAGAGCGGCGAGGCCGTCTACGCCCGCGTCTTCCGCGCGGACGGCGCCATGCCGCAGGAAGTGCAGCTCAGCATCGACCCGGTGTGGACGCCCGAGCCGCCGCAGATCGTGCGCCTGGCCTCCGGCATCTTCCTCGCGGTGTGGGCGGGCCAGGTCGACAACGGCGCCAACGAAGAAATCTTCGCGCGCCGCTTCGATGACCAGGGCAACCTCGTGGGCCCGCCGTTCCAGATCAGCGAAAGCGGCGGCTCGTACGAGAACTCGCCCAGCCTCGCGATCGACGCCACCGGCCTGCCGGCGGTCGCATGGGTGGCGCGTCCGGAACTGCGCCTGCGCACGCTCGATGCCTTCGGCTATCCGCAAGGCCCGGTGCTGCAGGTCGAACGCGCGCCGGACGAATGGCTGGACGAACCGGCCATCACGCGCGACGCCGACGGCGACATCGCGCTCGCCTTCGTCGCGTCCAGCGACTTCGGGCCCGGCCCGCGCGCTTGGCTGCAGCGCTTCGGCGCCGACGGCACGCCGTCGCCGCGCCAGCTCCTGAACGAGTACACGCCCGACGCCTGGCAGAGCGCGCCGACCGTGTCCAGCGACGTGGACGGCGACGTCTACGCCACCTGGCAGTCGAGCGAATGGAACTACACGACGGGAGAGAACATCCGGCGCGTCGGCCTGCGCCATCTGCGGGGCGCCAACGTCGCCGATCTCTCGCTCAGCTTCACCGACAACAAGACCTCGGTGGCCACCGGCGACACGCAGATCTACGTGGCGCGCGTGCGGCACGAAGGCACGCCCACCGGCGTGCCGGGCGAGGGCGACACCTCGATGATCTCGGTGAACGTGACCTTGCCCGAACACGCGACGCTGGAGGGCATCCATCAGATGGACTGGACCTGCCATTCGTCGACGCAGTATTCGCCGCACTCGGTGTATTGCCTGTTCGATCGCAGATCGCTCGCACCGGGCGAACAGACCTATCCGGTCGTGGTCTACGCGCGCGCGGCGTCCTGGGCTTCGGAAGTGACGGCCACCGCCGAAATCGGCACCGTCCGCCATCCCGATCCGAACCCGGCCAACGATACCGGCAGCGACAGCACCTGGATCGGCGACGTGGAGCCCGCGCCGTTCCCGATCCTCGAGCGCAGCAACGTGCCGCGCTGGTCGGTGCAGGAATCGGATCCGTTCTTCCCGTCAGGCATCACCGTGCCCGTGGAGATCACGGTGTCCGGCGGCGAATACCGCATCGACGACGGCCCCTGGACCAGCGAGCCGGGCGTGTTCCATCCGGGCCGCCAGCTGCGCCTGCGCCACACGGCGTCTTCGGAGTTCTCGACGCTGGACCGCACCTGGTACTACGTCGGCACCCGTTCGGGCACCTTCGAGACGCTGACCGAAGCCCGCGACAACCTCGCGAATCCCTTTGCATTCGTTGATCTCGCCGACGTCGCGCGCGGCGTAACGGTCGAATCGAACCTCGTGACGATCACCGGCATCAACGACGCCACGCCGATCAGCGTCAGCGGCGGCAGCTTCAGCATCAACGGCGGCACCTGGCGCACGCATCCGGGCTACGCCTACAACGGCGACGTCGTGAAGGTGCAGCACGTCGCCGCCAGCGCGCACGGCACGCGCACCGACACCGTGCTCACGGTCGGAACGGTATCGGACATCTTCTCGAGCACGACCGTCGCAGCCGACACGACGCCGGATCCGTACTCGTTCTCGCCGCAGTCGAACGTGCCGCGATCCACGCAGGTCACGTCGGCGTCGGTGATGATCACGGGCATCGACGCGGCCACGCCGATCAGCGTGTCGGGCGGCAGCTACAGCGTCAGCGGCGCGCCCTTCACCACGGCGCCGGGCATCGTCTATCCGAACGACAACGTACGCGTGCAGCACCTCTCGGCGTCGGGCTTCTCGATGCAGACGGTCACCACGCTGTCGATCGGTGGCGTGCAGGCGGCGTTCGCCAGCACCACGGCCGCGGCCGACGGCACGCCGGACGCCTTCGCCTTCGCCGCCGCAAGCGGCGTGGCGCGTTCGTCCACGGTGACCTCCGGCGCCATCGCCGTCTCGGGCATCGACACCGCGGCCGCGATCTCGGTGGCCGGCGGCAGCTACAGCGTCAACGGTGCCGCCTTCACCACGGCGGCGGGAACGGTGAACGCCGGCGACCAGGTGCGCGTGCAGCACGTCGCATCGGCCGCCTTCGGCACCGCCACCACCACGACGCTCACCATCGGCGGCGTCGCCGGCGGCTTCACCAGCACCACCGAAACCGCGGACACCACGCCGAACGCCTTCGCCTTCGTCGATGTCACGGCCAAGAAGAACAAGGCGGTGACGTCGTCGCCGGTGACGATCTCCGGCATCAATACCGCTGCGCCGATCACGGTCTCCGGAGGCGGCGCGAAATGGTCGAAGAACGGCGGCGCGTTCACGACCGCCGCCGGCACCGTGGCGAACGGCGACGTCGTTCGCCTGCAGGTGGTGGCGCCCTTCAGCGCCGGCAGCAAGGTGAACGTGATCGTGAACGTCGGTGGCGTCACCGACACATGGACGGTGACGGCGGTCAACTGATTCGCTGCATCGCGAAGAAGAAGCCCCGCCCTGAGCGGGGCTTTTTCTTTGTGGCACACTCGGCGCGGGTCCTCGGGGGATTGCCATGTCACGCACGCCGCTGTTCGCCATGCTGCGCCGCGCCGCCGCGCTCGCACGCCACTCGCGCCACACCGCCGAACCGCTCGACGAACTGGTGCAGCGTGCCGCGGAGCTGCGCCGCGCCGCCGCGCGCCGCCGCTTCCTGCAGGGCGCGGCGGCCGGTTCCGCCACCCTGGCGCTGGCGGCCTGCGCACCGCGCGCGGTGCAGGCGCCCGGCCGCGAACAGGATGAAGTGGCCGTCGTCGGCGCCGGCATCGCGGGGCTCACCGCCGCGTGGCGGCTGCGCCAGGCCGGCGTGCCGGTGCGCGTGTACGAGGCCTCCAACCGCGTGGGCGGCCGCATGTTCTCGCTGCGCGATCACTTCCCCGACGGGCAGGTGATCGAACTGGGCGGCGAACTGATCGACACCGTCCACGTGCGCATCCGCGCGCTGGCGCAGGAGCTCGGGATCGCGCTCGACGATCTGCACACCGACGATCCTTCGCTGGGCGGCGATGTGTGGTGGACCAACGGGCGCGAATACACCGAAGCCGAGATCGTCGCGGCCTTCGCGCCGATCGCCGCCGCCATCGAGCGCGATCTGGCCACGCTGGGCGAGGGCGACATCACCTGGAACGCGCCGCAGAACGCGCAAGCGCTGGATGCACTTTCGATCGATGCCTGGCTGCGTCGCGAAGGCGCGCAGGACTGGCTACGCACACTGATCGAGGTGGCCTACACCACCGAGATGGGCCTGGAGTGCGATCGGCAGTCTGCACTCAATCTGCTCACCTTCATCGGCACCGAGGGCGAGTCGTTCAAGATCTTCGGTGCCAGCGATGAGCGTTTCCACGTGCGCGGCGGCAACGATCTGATCGTGCAGGCGCTTGGCGGCAAGCTCGCGGACGCCATCGAGTTGTCCGCGCCGCTGCAGGCGCTGCGCCAGGAGGCCGGCGGCAGCTACGTGCTCACGGTGGGCGGGCGAGACGTGCGGGCGAAGGAAGTGATCCTCGCGCTGCCGTTCTCCACCCTGCGGCAGGTGCGGCTCGACCTCGAACTTCCGGCGCACAAGCGCCGCGCCATCGAACAGCTCGAATACGGCACCAATGCCAAGCTGATGATCGGTTTCAACGAGCGGGTCTGGCGCACGCGTCATCGCCGCAACGGCAGCACCTATGCCGACCTGCCGTTCCAGACGACGTGGGAAACCACGCGCCTGCAGCCCGGCGCGGCCGGCGCGTTGACCAACTTCACCGGCGGCAGACACGGAATCGAGCTCGGGCAGGGCACGCCGAAGGAACAGGCCGACAAGGCCGCGCGCGAACTCGAGGCCATCTTCCCCGGCATCGCGGCGGCGCGCGCAGGCGCGCGCGAAGTGCGCATGCACTGGCCGACGCAGCCCTGGGCGCAGGGCAGCTACGCCTGCTACACGGTCGGCACCTGGACCACGCTGCGCGGCGCGGTGGGCGAGAGCGTCGGGCGCCTGCACTTCGCGGGAGAACACGCGGCGATGGACACGCAGGGCTTCATGGAGGGCGGCTGCGAATCGGGTGAGATCGCGGCGTCGGCGGTGCTGGCCGGCCGCGGCGTCGAAAAGGCCGTCGCGCTCGTGTCCGCACGCGTGCCGGGCGCGATCCGCGAAGCGCGCCGAGCATCGCTCGCCTGACGGTCGGCCCGTGCCGTCCATGTCGAGATTGTCGAGCCGCCGTCGTGGTGCACGAGGCGTGTCGCGTGCGGTTCGGCCGGCTGGCCGCGATCGGATTCGGGCTTCCGACCCGCGTGAACCGTCCATGGTGAGCTTGTCGAACCACGGCCCCGATCCCCGAGCCGCATCGATTCCGCGCTTCGCTCCATGAGCACGCCGCCGACCGACGTCGTCATCATCGGCGGCGGCCACAATGGCCTGGTCTGCGCCGCGTACCTCGCCGCAGCCGGCCGCAAGGTCGCGGTGCTCGAGCGTCGCGAAGTGCTCGGCGGCGCGGCCGTCACCGAGGAATTCCACCCCGGTTTCCGCAACTCGACCGCGAGCTACACGGTTTCGCTGCTGAATCCCGCGGTGATCCGGGACCTGCGCCTGGCCGGGCACGGCCTGCGCGTGGTGGAGCGTCCTTACTCGAACTTCCTTCCATTGCCGGATGGCCGCGCCTTCCGCCTCGGCGTGCCCGGCGAAGTGGAGAAGTTCTCGCAGCGCGACGCCGAACGCCTGCCGCAGTACTACGCGATGCTCGAACGCATCGTCGCCGTGCTGCGCGCGCTGCTGCCGCTGACGCCGCCGAATCTGGGCGATCGTCTTTCGCTCGCCGACTGGCTGTCGTCCTGGAAGGTCGCCAGGCAGTTGCGCGGGCTCGATCTGCGCGGGCGGCGCGACCTGCTCGACCTGTTCGGCAAGAGCGCGGGCGAACTGCTCGACAGTTGGTTCGAGAGCGAGGCGCTGAAGGCGGCGCTCGGCTGGGATTCGGTGGTCGGCAACTTCGCCAGTCCCTACACGCCGGGCTCGGCCTACGTGCTGCTGCATCACGTCTTCGGCGAGGTGAACGGCAAATCCGGCACCTGGGGCCACGCCATCGGCGGCATGGGCGCGATCACGCAGGCCATGGCGAAGGAATGCGCGGCGCGCGGCGTGGAGCTGGTGACGAACGCCGCGGTGCAGCGCGTGCTCGTGGAGAATGGCCGCGCCGTGGGCGCAGTGCTGTCGGACGGTCGTGAAATCCGCGCCAAGGCCGTGGTGGCGAACGTCAATCCGAAGCTGCTCTACACCAGGCTGGTGGAGCCGCAGCACCTCGACGACGATACCCGCGAACGCATCGCCCGTTACCGCTGCGGCTCGGCCACTTTCCGCATGAACGTCGCACTCTCCGAACTGCCGGACTTCACCGCCGCGCCGGGCACGCAACTGCAGCCGCACCACCGCAGCGGCATCCTCGTCGGCCACAGCCTGCAGTATTTCGAGCGCGCCTACTTCGACGCGAAATCGAAGGAGCACAACGCGGGCTGGGCGCGCGAACCCATCGTCGAACTGGTGATCTCCTCCACGCTCGACGACACGTTGGCACCCCCTGGGCAGCACGTCGCCTCGCTGTTCTGCCAGCACGTGCACCCCGAGGTCGACGGCGGCTGGGACGCGCACCGCGGCACGGTGGCGAAGCTCATGATCGACACCGTCGACCGCGTCGCGCCGAACTTCGCGCGCAGCGTGCTGGGTTACCGCGCGCTCTCGCCGCTCGATCTGGAGCGCGAGTTCGGCCTCGTGGGCGGCGACATCTTCCACGGCGCGCTCGGCATCGATCAGCTCTTCAGCGCGCGCCCGCTGCTCGGGCAGGGCAACTATCGCGGCGCACTGAAGAATCTCTATCTCTGCGGTTCGGGCACCCACCCCGGCGGTGGCGTCACCGGCCTGCCGGGACGAAATGCCGCACGCGAAATCCTCAAGGACGGTTGACCATGCACCAGCTCGCCCATCGCCTCGGCGTGCGCCGCGACCGGCACGATCCGCGCGACCGACACTTCACGCCGCGGCATCGCGCGCACGAGCTCCAGCCCAGCGTGGACCTGCGCGCGCTGATGCCGCCGGTCTACGACCAGGGCCGCATCCAGGCCTGCACTGCCAACGTGCTGGCCGCCGCGGTGGCCTATTCGCGCCGCAAGAACGGGCAGGACGCGACGCCGCTCGATCCCAGTCGCCTGTTCATCTACTACAACGAGCGTGCGCTGCAGAACGCCACCGGCAGCGACTGCGGGGCCACGCTGCGCGAAGGCATCCGCACCCTGTCGAAGCACGGCGTGGCGCCGGAGACGCTGTGGCCGTACGACGACACGCCGGCCACCACGCAGCCGGGCGGCACCTTTCCGCCCGAGGCGCGCGTCGCGCAGAAGCCGACCGACGCGGCTTACGAGCAGGCTCATCGGTTCGAGGTGTTGAGCTACCGCCGCATCGCGCCGGACCTGGCGCACATGAAGTCGTGCCTGGCCGAGGACTATCCGTTCGCGCTCGGGCTGCAGGTGTATCCGAGCTTCCTCACCGGGCCGCACCAGCAGGCCACCGTCATTCCGCTGCCGGGCCCGGACGAACAGGCGCTGGGCGGGCATGCGGTGCTGGCCGTGGGTTACGACGAGAGCAAGCAATGGCTGGTGTGCCGCAACTCCTGGGGTGCGGCGCAGGCCGACGCCGGCTATTTCTACCTGCCCTACGCCTATTTCGACGAAGGCTCGCGCGTGGGCGATCTTTGGAGCGTGCGCACCGTCGAGCACTGAAAGCGTCCGATCGGGGGCCGGCTCGTCGTACCATGGGGCCTAGCCGAGGTCGGGGGACCCCCATGGCGGAAATGACGGCGTTGCTGGCCGCGGCGCGCGGCGGCGACAAGTCGGCGGAAGGACGGCTGTTCGAGGCCGTCTACGGCGATCTGCATCGCATCGCCCAGCGTCACCTGCGCGCCTCCAACCAGGACGGCGGCGCGCACGCCACGTCGCTGGTGCACGAGGTCTATCTGCGCATGGCGCGCGGCGACGGCTTCGCGCTCAACGATCGCACGCACTTCTTCGCCGTGGCCTCGCGCGCCATGCGCCAGATCGTGATCGACCATGTGCGCAGCCGCCGCACCGAGAAGCGCGGCGGCGGCGTGGAGGCCATGTCGCTGGATTCGGCCATCGTGGCCGTCGCGCAGGGGCGTGACGAAGAACTGCTGGTGCTCGACGAGGC
The DNA here is from genome assembly GCA_946481615.1 of uncultured Aquimonas sp. Next base: position 14,009 of record CAMLOR010000024.1, on the reverse strand, counting down.
CTTGAAACGCCTCGAACTGCTCGACCCGCGCCTGGCGCGCTTCGTCGAACTGCGCTTCTTCGGCGGCCTGCAGCTCGAGGAGCTGGCGGAACTGGTGGGCCTGTCCGAACGCACGCTCAAGCGCGACTGGCGCAAGGCGCGCGCTTTCCTCTATCGCGAAATCTCCGGCCAGCCGGAACCCGAATCGGTGGCGTGATGAGCGACGTGGCGCGCTGGCCCGAAGTCTCGGCCGCGCTCGACGCGCTGCTCGATCTCGATGCCGCGGCGCGCGAACGCGAGTTGCGCCGCATCGCCGCGCGCGATGCTTCGCTCGCCGCCGAACTGCGCGCACTGCTCGCCGCCGACCGCGACAGCGGCCTGCTCGAGGAGGGCGTCGCCGCCGCCGCGCCCGAACTGATGCGCCGGATGGCGCAGAACGCGGGCGAGGAAACCGTGGAGTTGCCCGGCTGCCGCATCGGGCGCTGGCGCCTGCTGCGCGAGATCGGCCGCGGCGGCATGGGCGAGGTCTGGCTGGCCGAGCGCGACGAAGGCGATTTCGTCCAGCAGGCCGCGGTCAAGCGCCTCAAGCGCGGCATGGACAGCGTGGAGGTGCTGCGCCGTTTCGCGCAGGAGCGGCGCATCCTGGCCGCGCTCAACCATCCGCACATCGCGCGCCTGCTCGACGGCGGGCTGGACGAGCAGGGGCGCCCGTTCTACGCGATGGAATTCGTGGAAGGCGAACCGGTCACCGACTACGCGCGCCGCCACGGCCTGAACGTGCGCGAGCGCCTGCAGCTGATGCAGCGCGTCTGCCAGGCCGTGGGTTATGCGCAGGGCCGCCTCGTGGTGCACCGCGATCTGAAGCCTTCCAACATCCTGGTCGATGCGCGCGGCGAACCGAAGCTGCTGGATTTCGGCATCGCCAAGATCCTGAGCGACAGCCGCGACGCCGCGCTCACCGGCACCGGCATGCGCGTGCTCTCGCCGGCCTACGCGGCGCCCGAACAGATCCTCGGCGAAACCGTCACCACGGCCACCGATGTCTACGCGCTCGGCGTGCTGCTGTTCGAGCTGCTCACCGGCCGCCTGCCGCATCGGCGCAACGGTCTGCTCGCCGAGGCCAGTGCCGAGGCACTGGCGCGCCAGACCACCGAACGTCCGAGCCAGGCCCTGCGCAAGGTGACCGCCGAAGAGGTCGAGCGCGCCTACGGCACGCGCGCCACCGAGCGCGAACGCTTCGCGCGCGAACTGGCCGGCGATCTGGACCGCATCGTGCTCACCGCGCTGCGGCGCGAACCCGAACGCCGCTACGCCTCCGCGGCGCGTCTGGCGGACGATCTGCGCCTGTTCCTCGATGGCCGGCCGATCATGGCGCGGCCGGACACCTCGGGCTATCGCCTGCGCAAGTTCGTGAAGCGCCACCGCGTCGGCGCGGTGGCGACGGTCCTGGTGCTGCTGTCGCTGGTCGGCGGCCTCGGTCTCGCGCTCTGGCAGGCGGGCGTTGCGCAGCGCCATGCCGACGAGGCGCGCGCGCAGGCCGCGCGCGCTGAACACGAAGCGCGCCGCGCCGAGGCCCAGGCGCTGCGCGCGCAGCAGACCAAGAATTTCGTCGTCTCGCTGTTCGAAAAGAGCAACCCCGAACGCAGCGGCAAGGGCGCGGAACTGACCGCGGTGGAACTGGTGCGCGATGCGGCCGGCCGCGTCGAGCGCGAACTGGCCGACGCGCCCGAATCGCAGGCCGAGTTGCGCGTGGCGATCGGCGACTCCCTGGTGGCGCTGGGCGCGGTGGCGGACGGCGTGGCGCTGGTCGAAGCCGGCGTGCAGCAGATGCGCGAAGCGCGCCGCCGCGACGAGCTTTACGCCACGGCGTTGCATGCGCTGGCGATGAAGTACGAGATCGTGGGCCGCCTCGACGATGCCGCGCGCGTCACCGCGGAGGCGCTGAACGTGCTGGACGGCCTGTCCGGCGACCACGGTCTGGCGCGCATCAGTGCGCGCACCACGCTGGCCAAGCTGGCCGGATTGAAGGGCGATCTCGCCGGCAGCGAGCAGCTCTATCGCCAGAATCTCGAGGAACGCCGCGCGCTGGTGGGCGCCGACGACGCGCGCCTGGCGGTGGACTGGAACAACCTCGCCGCCATCGCGCTGCGCCGCGATCGCTACGCCGATGCCGAGCGCGCCTACGCCGAAGCCTCGCGCGTGCTCGCGCTGGATCCGCGCGCGCCCGTCTCGCGCCAGGCCTGGCTGAAAAGCGGCCGCGGCTTCGCGCTCATGGGCCTGGGCGATTTCGAAGGCGCCAGGCGCGAGATGCGCGAGTCCAATGCAGTGGCCGAACGCACGCTGCACGCGCGCCATCCCATCATCGCAGCCACCTGCCTCGGCCTGGCCGCGATCGCGCGCTACGAGGGTGATTTCGACGCCGCGGCCGAGGAGAGCGAACGCGCCGTGGCGATCTACGCCGACACCGATCACCCCGACCAGGGCCTGGCGGAATTGCAGCTCGGCCTCGCGCGCCTGCAACAGGGCCGCATCGACCAGGCGCGCGCGCTGTTGCCGATGGCGGTGCAGCACCTGGGCGACCGCCGCAACCGCGAAGACGTGCACTACTGGCTGGGGCGCGCGGCGCTGGGCTATGCCGCGCTGCGCGCCGGCGAATCCGGCGGCGCCGAGGCATTGGCCGCGGCGCTGGCCGAACTCGAACAACCCGACCGCGCCCGCGGCAACCAGCACACCGAAGTGCTCGGCCTGATGGCGCAGGCGGCGCAGGCGCAGGGCGACGCCGCCGCCGCGCGCCGATGGCGCGAGCGCGAAGCCGCCGCGCTGGCCGAGGTCTTCGGCGAATCGCATCCGCGCACGCGCGCCGTGCGTCGCCTGCTGCGCTGAGCGCGTCCGCCGGGTTAACGTAGCCGCCGGATACACAGCGGAGCGGGGCATGGAGCAGGGCGCGGGGCTGGTTTCGACACTGGGCAAACTCGATCCGCGCAGCGCGGCCGAACGCCTGCAGGAGCGCGACGACGCCTCCATCGCCACGCTGCTGGCCTCCATGCACATCGGCCACGCGGTGGAGATCCTCGAGGAGTTCCCGCCCGAACGCCGCCAGCGCATCGCCGCCGCCACGCCGTTCGGCCAGGGCCAGCTCTGGCTGCAGGGCCAGACCTATCCCGAAGGCACGGTCGGGCGCCTCACGGAGCGTCCGCCCGCGGTGTTCGCGCCGGTGGCCACGGTGCGCGAAGTGGTCGATGCGCTGCGCGAGATCGTCAGGCAGCGCATGGTCACCTACATCTTCGTCGTCGAAGCCGACGGACGGCTGGTCGGCGTGGTGGCGTTCCGCGAACTGGTGTTCGCCGATCCGGCGCAGACGCTGGCGGACATCATGCTGCGCGATCCGTTCTGGCTGCGTCCAGAGCAGCCGCTGGTCGACGCGATGCGCGAAGTCGTCAAGCGTCACTATCCGGTGTATCCGGTGTGCGACGAGGCCGGGCGGTTGCTGGGTCTGGTGAAGGGCCAGTCGCTGTTCGAGCAGCAGGCTTTCGAGATTTCCGCGCAGGCCGGCGCGATGGTCGGCGTGGAGAAGGAAGAACGCCTCGCCACGCCGTGGCCGCGCAGCTTCAAGTTCCGCCATCCGTGGCTGCTCATCAACCTGCTGACGGTGTTCGCCGCCGCCGCGGTGGTCGGCTTCTTCCAGGACACCATCGATCGCATCGTGGTGCTGGCGGCCTTCCTGCCGGTACTCGCCGGCCAGTGCGGCAATCTCGGCGCGCAGTCGCTGGCCGTCACCATCCGCGGCATGACGCTGGGCGAACTGCGCGGCGTGCCGCTGCCGACGATGCTGGCGAAGGAAACCTGGCTCGGCCTGCTCAACGGCATCGTCACCGGCGCGCTGGCCGGCGCCGGCATGTATTTCGCGGCGCAGGGCCAGGCCAATCCGCTGGGCCTGGCCGTCATCACGATGGCCGCGATGGCGCTGGCCTGCATGCTGTCCGGCATGGCGGGCGTGGTGATCCCGCTGACCATGCGCCGATTCGGCGCGGACCCGGCGACGGCTTCGTCGATCTTCCTCTCGACGGTCACCGACATTTCCTCGATGTTCTTCTTCCTGGCCTTCGCCACCTGGCTGTTGCCCCGTTAATTTTTTGTCGCGGTGCAGCGTGAGTTTCCCCGCAGGGGCGTTTTAGGATCGGCCCACACATGGGGATGTGGGGAGGGAGAGGCCCGCTTCGCGCAGCGAAGCGGGCTTTTTCTTTTCTGCGCGTGAGACGTACGGACGATCTTCCGCGTTCTGCGGGGCATGGCCGGACACTCATGCCGAAGAACGACCGGATTTCCCAGGTGGCCGTGGGTATTGCTGGGCATTCTCCTGGGGCCTCCGGTGCTGCTCCTCCTGCTGCTGATAGCCGTCGGCATCACCGGCATCCTCCTGCCCTCGGAGGGTGAGGAGTTCTTCCTGATCGTGCTGTATCCGGTGCTGGCGCTGCCGCTGGTCTTGTTCGCCGCCGGCTGCCTGCTGACGCGCGACAGCCTGCGCTACGCACGCGATCCGCTGCGCCGCCACCGGCTGGTCCTGACGGTGCCGCTGATCCTGATCTTCTTCGCGATTCCCATCGCACTGGCTGCGATGCTGATGATCGAGGACGTCAGTTCGGGCCTCGAAGCCGTGCGCGAAGCGGGGAGCCGGACACCTTAGCGGAGCGACGGCGCAGCCGCGGCTCTAGAATCGCGGCATGACGCTTTCCGCCCATCTGCGCGACCTGATCGAGGAGCGCATCGCCCGCCTGCATGCCGCGCATCCCGCGCTCGCCGCGCGCCTGGATGCCGACGGCGAATATGCCGCGCGCCTGCGCAAGCTGTTGCTGGTCAGCGACTACGCGCACGAACGCCTGCTGCGCGACGGCGCGCTCGCCGCCGCGCTCGACACCGACATCGCGCCACCGCACCTGGCCGCCGACCACGAAGCCGGCTGGGCCGACGCGCTGCGACGCTGGCGGCATGCGGTGAGCGTGCAGATCGCGTGGCGCGATGCCAACGATCTGGATGCGGTCGAGGACACGCTCGCCGCCGCCTCGCGCCTCGCCGACGACTGTTGCGAAATCGCGCTGCGGGCGGTGGAGGGTTCGCACGCGGCACGTCATGGCATCGCTCGCACCGCGGCAGGCGAGGCGCAGCGGTTGATCGTGTTCGGGCTCGGCAAGCACGGCGGCTGCGAACTGAATTTCTCCAGCGACATCGACCTCGTGTTCGCCTACCGCGAAGCCGGCGTCAGCGACGGCGCGCGTCCGCTCGACAACGAGATCTACTTCCAGCGCCTCGGCCAGCGCCTGATCCAGCTGCTCGGCGAGATCACGCCGGAAGGCTTCGTCTACCGCGTCGACATGCGCCTGCGCCCGTTCGGCACCACGGGCCGCCTGGCGCTTTCGTTCGCGGCGATGGAGCACTACTACCAGCGCGAAGGCCGCGACTGGGAGCGCTACGCCTGGATCAAGGCGCGGCCCGTGGCCGGCGACATCGAAGGCGGCGAGCGCCTGCTCGAGACCTTGCGGCCCTTCGTCTATCGCCGCTATCTCGACTACGGCGCCTTCGAAGGGCTGCGCGACATGAAGGCGCTGATCGAGGCAGAAGTGCAGCGGCGCGATCTGGCCGAGCATCTGAAGCTCGGCCCGGGCGGCATCCGCGAGATCGAGTTCATCGTGCAGTTGCAGCAGTTGATCCGCGCTGGCCGCGAACCCGATCTGCGCCTGCGCGGCCTGCTGCCCGCGTTGCGCCGTCTGCGCGACGATGGCCATCTGCCCGCGGAAAGCGCCGACGCGCTCGAACGCGCCTACTGCTTCCTGCGCCGGCTGGAAAACCGCCTGCAGATGCTGCGCGAGGAACAGACGCATTCGCTGCCCGAGGATGCCGCGCTGCGCGAACGCATCGCGTCCGGGCTCGGCTACGCCGGGTGGGACGCGCTCGCGATCGAACTGGAGGCGCACCGCCGTGCCGTGGGCGAAGAATTCGCGCGCGTCTTCGAGGCCCGCGCGCGCGGGCGCCGCGAGCCGGGCGCGCTGGCCGGCTACTGGCGCCAGATCGAACACGCGCCGGACCCGCAGGTGCTGTCCGAAGCTGGCTTCGGTGACGCCGTGGCCCTGCACGCCCGGTTGCAGGAGTTCGCGCAATCGAGCCCGCTGCGCGCGTTGCCGCCGCGCACGCGCAGCCGCCTCGATCGCGTGCTGCCCGCGCTGCTCGAAGCCGCCGCGCGCGGCGCGCATCCCGACGCCGCGGCCGAGCGCGCGCTGGCGCTGGTGCATGCCGTGCTGCGCCGTTCGAGCTACCTCGCGCTGCTCGACGAACAGCCCTCGGCGCTGGCCCGCCTGGTCGAAGTGATGGCCTCGAGCGCGTGGATGGCCGAGCGCGTCTGCGCGCATCCGCTGCTGCTCGACGATCTGCTCGACGCGCGCGTCGATGCCGGCCCGCTCACGCGCGACGAACTCGACGACGCACTCGCGCGCGCCCTGGCGCATGCGGGCGAAGACGACGACGAAGCCCGGCTGCTGGCGCTCAACGAGTTCCGTCAGAGCCACAGCTTCCGCATCGCACTCGCCACCGTGCTGCAGCGCCAGCCCGCGGTACCGGGCACGCGGCAACTGGCGTGGATCGCCGAAACCGTGCTGCGAGCGGCGCTGCCGGCGGTGTACGACGACCTTGCGCGTGCGCACGGGCGGCTTCCCGAGGGCGCGGGCGTGGCGGTGCTCGGCTACGGCAGCTTCGGCGGCGAGGAACTGGGCTTCGGTTCGGACCTCGATCTCGTCTTCCTCTACGACGCCGCCTTCGCCTCGGCGGAAAGCGACGGCGCGCGCCCGCTCGACACCGCGCGCTACCACGCGCGCGCCGTGCAGAAACTGATCTCGATGCTGGCCATCCTCACGCCCGCCGGCCGCTTGTACGAAGTCGATCCGCGCCTGCGGCCCGACGGCGCGAAAGGCCTGCTGGTATCGACGCTGCAGAGTTTTTCCGACTACCAGCGCGAGCGCGCCTGGACCTGGGAGCAACAGGCGCTGGTGCGGGCCCGCCCGATCGCCGGCGAGGCGACGGTGGCGCACGCCTTCGCGCAGGTCCGTGCCGACGTGCTCGCGCGCCCGCGCGAGGCCGCGCAGGTGCGCAGCGACGTCGCGGCGATGCGCGCGCGCATGCGGCCCGAACTCGACCGCAGCGATGCGCGGCTGTTCGATCTGAAGCAGGGCGAGGGCGGCCTGGTCGATCTCGAGTTCCTGCTGCAGGCCGGTGTGCTCAGCTGCGCCGCGCAGCATCCCGGCGTGTTGCAAGCCACCCGTACGCCGGACCTGATCGACGCCTTGGCTGAAGCCGCCTGGTTCGACGCCACCGTCGCGGCGGCACTGGGCGCTGCGCACGGCGAGCTGCTGGAGCGTTCGCTGGCGTGCACGCTGGATGCGCGTCCGCGGCTGGTCGCCCACGACGGAACGCTCGACGCGGCGCGCAGCGCGATCCGCGCGGCCTATCGCGCCAGGCTCGGCTGACCGGGCCTGGCCTCAGTCTTCGAAGCCATCGGTGAAAACCTCGGCGGGCGGCACGACACCGCTCATTTCCACCGAACCGGCGTCGCACAGATCGTCGCTGCGTACGCGTCCGCGCTGGTCGGGCGAGAGGCAACTTCCCGGCGGCATGCGATCGAGCGCCGGATGCGTCGGGCCGACGAGCAGGCGCGTGCGCGTGGGCCCGCCGTTGCCGCTGAGCGCGCCGAGCGGAATCGATGCGTGCTGCGCGTAGGCGGTGTTGATGTTGTGGGTGAAGTCGATGGGGAACAGGCCGCAGGTGTCGCCGCCGGATTGCACGTTGTAATAGGCCAGCGTCACCGCATCGGCACCCGCCGCGAAGTCGCAGCTGCCGCGCAGGATGTTGCCGACCAGCGCCACCGCGTCGGTGTCGGCGGGGCCCTCGTATCGCAGCAGCGTCGCGGTCTGTCCGGCCGGCAGCGGATCGGCCTGCGCCAGCGTGGTCTGCACCAGGTCGAGCGCGCCGTTCGCCTGGGCGATCGCGCCTCCCAGGGGCGCGGTGTTGGCATCGAAGGTGGAGAGCGTGATCTCGACGCTGTCGGCCGCGGGCGTGGCGCCGTACATCGCGCCCCCGCGCACCGCGGCGGAATTGCGGCAGAAGGTGCTGCGCGCGATGGCGCCGCTTTCCAGCCGGACGGCGCCACCGGAAACCTCGGCGAGGTTGTCGCAGAACTCGCTGCCGTCGATCTGCGGCGCCACCGCGTGCACGGCGCCGCCGTAACCGGCTTCGTTGCGGAGGAACACCGAGCCGGAGATCGCATCGGCGCCGTGGATCGCACCGCCCAGGCCGGAGGCGGCGACGGTCCCGTTGTCCTCGAACCGGCTGTTCGACACGCTCAGTTCGACCCCGGCATTCTCGGCGGCGATCGCGCCGCCGCGGGCTGCCGGCGCCGATACACGGTTGCCGACGAAGCGCGAACCGATGACGGTGTGGACGCAGGGATAGACGGCGGCCGGCAGGACGATCGCGCCGCCCGCGGTGGTGGCGCGATTGGCGACGAACTCGCTGTCCACGATGCGCGAATGCACGGCGGCGGGTGCCGAGGTCTCGGCGGCGATCGCGCCGCCGCGTTCGGCGACGTTGTCTTCGAAGCGCGCGCGCAGCAGGTCCAGGCCCAGCGATTGCGGCGACAGCGCGGCATGGGCGGCGCGGATGGCGCCGCCGGAGGTTGCAGCCGTGTTGCCGACGAATTCCACATCGATGCCGGTCAGGAGCGCATACGCCAACACCGCGCCGCCGGCGTCCACGCCGTTGCCGTTGCGCAGGCTCAGATTGCGCAGGGTCAGCACGTAATACGTTTCGACGATGCGGTCGGCGGCCAGTTGCGCGATCACGACCTTCGAGGCGCCCAGGCCGACGATCTCCAGCGTGTCGGCGACGTCCAGATCGCCGGTCTGCCCCGCGGATTCGCCGGCACCCGGCCGCACCAGCTGATAAGGCAGCGCCGACGCGGGTAGCAGCACACGGTCCGCGCCTTCGAGAAAATTCGCCAACAGCACCGCCTCGCGCAACGAACAATCCTGCGCGCTGCAGCCGTCCGGCGGCGGATCGTCGGTGCGCGACACCGTGATGTCGACGGCATTCGCGGTGCCGGCCCAGGCGAACAGAAGCATGGCGATCGGACGCATGGGAACCTCCCTGGCGCCTACAACGCGACGCGTCGCCGAATCGCGCCCGCGGGGCGGGACCGTCGCATCCGGCGCCCAGATCACGCCGCCTCGCGCAGGCGGGCACAGCCGTGGTGTGTGTCCGCGGGAAAGAGCTTTCATTGCGGGCGAAGCGACTCCCTGGCGCGACGGGACGATGAGCGCAGCCGGTGCCTCCCTCGTTCACCTTCCTGCGCGATCCGCGCGACAGGAGAATGTCATGCAGGGACTGAGGCAGTTGATGATGGCCGCATCCTTCGCGGCGGCACCCGAAGCGGTCGTGACCTCGGGGATCGACGGGGTGCGGCTGTGGACCCATCGGGACGGCAGCTATGTCGAAGGCTCCACGATCAGCGCGGTGCGCCATCACGCAGGCGGCACACTCGCGGATTTCGACGGCGACGGCCGCCTGGACTGGTTCGGCGTGCGGTTCGAAACGGGAAATCGCCACGGCGTGTGGCTCGGTCGCCAGGACGGCACGTTCGTGTCGACGAGCCAGGCATTCGGCGGCCAAGCGCCGGCATGGGGCGTGCAGGCTGCGGATTTCGATGCAGATGGCGACCTCGATGCCTTCGTCTCGACCACCACCGGCACGCAGTGTCCGGCCGACGAGCTATGGATCAACGATGGCGAGGCGCGGTTCGCGCGCGCTCCGTCCATCGACGCCGATTGTTCGATGGGAGCCGCGATCGGCGACGTGGATGGCGATGGCGACGTCGATATCGTCGCCGCCAACAGCGCGATGGACGGCGAACGGCCGGACGCGCCGGCCATGAGCAAAGTCTGGCTCAACGACGGGAAAGGCCGGTTTTCCGACGCCGGCGTGCGCCTCGGGCCGTTCGTCGCCCACGACGCGGCCATTGCCGACTTCGACGCAGATCGTCATCAGGACATCGTCATCGCGGCGAAACACGAGTTGCGTGTCGCGCTCAACACCGGCAAGCGCGATTTCCGGCTCGCGGAAGAATCGCTGGGCGAGGGAATCTGGTTCGCGGTGACGGCCGCGGACTTCGACGGCGACGGCGATACGGACCTGGCGGCCGCCAATGCCGCGCGAACGGGCGCCGGCGTCTGGCTCAACGACGGGAACGCGCATTTCGAAAGGACGGCGCAGGCCCTCGGCGATCGCAATAGTCTCGATGTGGAAAGCGCGGATTTCGACGCCGACGGGGACATCGACCTTGCCTTCGCGAACCGCGTGCCGCAGGACGAATCGTCGGGTGCCGACGCCGAAGGGGGCGGCAATGCGATCTGGCTCAACGACGGCCATGCGAAATTCGAGCGGTCCGCGCGTGGATTGGGAACCGGCCTTACGAGGGAGATCGCGCTGCCGGTGGTTCCGGTCCGGTGATTGCCATTGGCGAGCGCTCGGCTGCGGATGACGGCTCGCTCGCCAAGATCGTCTATGCGAACGCCACGTAGCACACCACCGACAACACCGCGATGCCGATCAGATCTAGCACGAACCCTTCGCGCAGCATGTCGCGCCCGGTGATCCATCCCGAGCCGTAGGCGATGGCGTTGGGTGCCGTCGCCACCGGCAGCATGAAGCCGACGCTGGCCGCGAGCACGGCGGGGAACATGAAGAGCGCGGGATCGGCGCCGACGGCGTTCGCGGTGGCGGCGAGGATGGGCATGAGCAGCACGGCCGTCGCCGTGTTGCTGGCGATTTCCGAGAGCATCACGACGCAGGCCACGATGCCGAACAGCAGCAGCGGCAGCGGCAGGCCGCTCAATCCCGTGAGGCGTTGCGCGAGGGCTTCGGACAATCCCGTGCTCTGGAAGGCGGTGGCCAGCGCGATGCCGCCGCCGAACAGCACCAGCGCGCCCCACGGCACTTTCTCGGCGGTATCCCAGTCGAGCAGGCGGCCTTCGCGGCCGTCGGGGATCAGGCACAGCGCCACCACGGCGAGCAGCGCCACGCTGGCGTCGTTGGCGCCGGGCAACGCCAGCCACTCGCTCCAGCCGCCGAAGGGTTCGGTGCGCGTGATCCAGGCGAGGGCGGTGAGCGCGAACACGAACAGCACGCGGCGTTCCGCGGGCGCCCATTCGCCGAGCGGCGGCAGCACGGCGGCGGGGCTGTCCTTGAGTCTGCGCCCGAGCCACCAGCCCATCAGCGGCAGGAAGATCGCGATCAGCGGCACGCCGATCTTCATCCAGTCGAGGAAGCCATAGCGCGTTCCCGTCGTCTGCTCGTACACCTGCATGAAGACGAGGTTGGGCGGCGTGCCGATCGGCGTGCCCAGGCCGCCGACGCTCGCGGCGTAGGCGATGGCGAGGATCAGCGGCGCATGCAGGCGGCGGTCGGGATAGGTTTCGAGGATGGCCAGCGCCACCGGCAGCAGCATCAGCGTGGTGGCGGTGTTGGAGATCCACATGCTGATCACGCCGGCGGCCGCGATGAAGCCGTACAGCAGCGAACGCCCGCTGTGTCCGCCGAAGGCGCGCACCATCGCCAGCGCGAGGCGGCGATGCGCGCCGCTTTTCTCGAGCGCGCGCGAGAGCATGAAGCCGCCGCCGAGCAGCAGGATCAGTTCGTTGCCGTAGCTCTGCGCCACCTGTTTGGCGTCGAGCACGCCCATCAGCGGGAACAGCGCGAGCGGCAGCAGCGCGGTGACGGGTGCGGCCACCGGTTCGAACACCCACCACAACGCGCACCACACCGTCACCGCGAGCGTGGCAGCGAGCAGGGGTGCCGCGCCGGAATGCAGCGCGGCCAGCCCGGCGGCGGCGGCGATCGCCGGCGCGAACCACAGGCTGGCGCGGCGGACGGGATGCAGCGCGAGCGTGGCGCCCGGGTCGGACTCGATCATGGCTGCACTTATACTTTCCCGCGCGCGATCCGCGCCAGCCTCGGAGCGATGCCGCACCATGCCGTCTTCCGCGAGCGTCCTGGTGTTCGGCGCCCGCGGGCAGATCGGCCGGGCGCTGTTGCCGCGGCTGATCGATGCGGGTTGCGAGGTGCATGCGGCGGGGCGCGAGCGGCTGGTCGAAGAGCGCGGCTGCCCGACAGCCAACGACGACGGTTCGACAGGCTCACCGCGAACGGGTGAGGCAGGGCCGGGGGAAGAGCGCGAGTACCCGTCAGTTATTGGCGACGGTTCGACAGGCTCACCGCGAACGGGTGAGGCGGGGTGGAGGGAAGCGCGTGCCAGCGGTGCGCTGCATTTCCATCGGCTCGATCTGCATCGCGATGGCGATCCCTTGCCCGCGACCGATCTCGTCATCAGCGCGGGGCCGCTCGATGCCTTCGCGGCCTGGTTCGAGCGGTCGGCGCGCGTACCGCGGCGGGTGATCGCCTTCGGTTCCACCAGCGTGCACACCAAGCACGCCTCGCCCGATGCCGGCGAGCGCGATGTCGCGCAGCGCCTGCGCCGGGCCGAGGAGACGCTGGTGCGCGAATGCGCGGTGCGCGGTGCGGCGTTGACGCTGTTGCGCCCGACGCTGGTCTACGGCGCGGGCCTCGATCGCAATCTCACGCGCATCGCCGCCCTGGCGCGGCGCTTCGGGTTCTTCGTCCTGCCGCGCGGCGCCTGCGGCCTGCGGCAGCCGGTGCACGTCGACGATCTCGCCGATGCCGCCTGGCGCGTCGCGACCTCGACCGTTTCCCTCGCAACCGCCTACGACCTGCCGGGCGGCGAGGCCCTTCCTTATCGCGAGATGGTCGCGCGCGTGCTGGCCTGCCTCGCGCCGCCGCCGAAACTCGTCGAATTGCCTTCCGGCCCATTGCGCGCGGCCGGGTGGTGCGCGCATCGTACGGGCCTCATGGGGGATGCGGGCGCAGGGGTGTGGGCGCGCCTGGCCACCGATCTCGTCTTCGATGCGCAACCTGCGCGTCGCGATTTCGGCTACGCGCCGCGCGGGTTTTCGCCGCGCGCCGCGATGTTCGACGCGCCGCGTGCGTTGCTGCAACGCACCATGTAACCGACTGTGTTTTCCATACGCTGCAGCATTGCCAACCTGCGCGACCGCTACCTATGATACGGCGCGTCCGCAATAAAACCCCGATCGTTCGAAGGACAATACTCATGCAGGCCCGACTGACCCTGGCATTGGCGCTGTCGTCGCTGTTCCTCGCGGCGTGCAGCAGTTCCAGCAACAGCCCTCGCGCGGTCGAAACGCCGCCTTCCAACAACAACGACGGCACGCCGGTCACGGGCGTGCTCACGGCCTGCTTCGATCCGGGCAACAGTCTGGCCGTCGGTCAGCCCTGCCGCAGTGCGGTGCCGCTGCCGAACAACCTGCTGCTGTCGGGCACCACCGACCTCACGCTCAATCCGCCGGTGGCCAATCCGGCCAACTTCGCCGATCCGCTGGTCGCCATCAGCTCGCTGGACGGCTGGAGCACGGTGTCGCCGGGCAACTTCGTTTTCAACGCTCCGCCGGCCGCCAACTCGGTGGTCGCGGGCCAGAGCATCCGCATCTTCGAGGTGACGCTCAACCAGCCGGGTGGCGTGGTCACCAGCGTGGTGCGCGAGCTCGGGGGCAACACCGAATTCGTCGCGCTGCCGCAGCCTTCGGACACCAGCGGCCGCACCGTGGCCATCGTGCCGACCTCGCCGCTCAAGCAGCTCACGAGCTACCTCGTGGTGGTGACCGACGGCGTGCGCGATTCGCGCGGCAACGATGCCACCCCCGACCAGACCTACTTCCTCACCAAGCGCACCTCGCCGCTGTGCGTGAGCGGCGCCAGCACCGATCCGCTGATCCCGAACGCCAACGCCTGCGCACTGGAGCCGCTGCGCATCCTGCACAACTCGCAGCTCGCCGCCGCCAACTCTCGCGGCATCGCGCGCGACGACGTGGTGGTGTCGTGGGTGTTCACCACGCAGGGCA
>CAMLOR010000023.1 GCA_946481615.1 uncultured Aquimonas sp. | reverse complement strand
TGCAGAAGGCCGACGAACTGCTGACGATGAAGTACATCATCAAGAACGTCGCGCATCGCAACGGCAAGACCGCCACCTTCATGCCCAAGCCCATCGTCGGCGACAACGGCAGCGGCATGCACGTGCACCAGTCGCTGTCGAAGGGCGGCCAGAACCTGTTCGCGGGCGAAGGCTACGGCGGCCTCTCGCAGCTGGCGCTGTGGTACATCGGCGGCATCTTCAAGCACGCGCGCGCGATCAACGCCTTCACCAATTCGGGCACCAACTCCTACAAGCGCCTGGTGCCGGGCTTCGAGGCGCCGGTGATGCTGGCCTACTCGGCGCGCAACCGCTCGGCCTCGTGCCGCATTCCATGGGTGTCGAACCCGAAGGCGCGCCGCATCGAGATCCGCTTCCCGGATCCGATCCAGACCGGCTACCTCACCTTCACCGCGCTGCTGATGGCGGGCCTGGACGGCATCAAGAACAAGATCGACCCGGGTGCGCCGGCCGACAAGGATCTCTACGACCTGCCGCCGGAAGAAGAGAAGAACATCCCGACCGTGTGCCACTCGCTGGACCAGGCGCTCGAAGCGCTCGACAAGGACCGCGAGTTCCTCAAGGCGGGCGGCGTGATGAGCGACGACTTCATCGACGGCTACATCGCGCTGAAGATGCAGGAAGTCACCAAGTTCCGCGCCGCGACGCATCCGCTCGAGTATTCGATGTACTACGGCATCTGATGGACTGAAGCACCGTTTCCAAGGCTCATCGCGAACCTCACCCGTTCGGGGTGAGCCTGTCGAATCCCACGCGATAACCTGAGAGCAGCGGCACCACCAACAACAAGAAACCACGCGACATCCGGGGAGGGCCCTTCAAACTTTGAGGAGCCTGTCATGTCCACGCGATCCATCGCTTGTGCGGTTGTGTTACTGGCGTATGCGGGCAGCGCGGCGGCCACGGTGTCGGGGACGGCCGCCTTGACCTCCGACTACGTCTTCCGCGGTGTATCGCAGACCAACGGGGACCCGGCGATCCAGGCCGGATTCGAATGGACCGACGCCGGCTTCTACGCCGGCGCCTGGGGCAGCAACATCAGCTGGCTGTCGAATGTCTCGACCGACGCGGCGAAGATTTCGAGTTCGCTCGAACTCGATGCGTACGCGGGCTTCCGCGGCGCGATCGGCGATGGCGTGACGTTCGACGTCGGCGCCATCTACTACTGGTATCCGGGCGACTTCCCGTCCGGCTTCAATTCCGCCGACACGGTGGAAATCTACGGCGCGCTCGGCGCCGGCATCTTCACGGCCAAGTATTCCTACGCCGTCACCGACTTCATCGGCTTCGCCGACTCCGACGGCAGCGGTTACCTCGACCTCGCCGCCAACTGGCCCTTCGCCGACACCTGGACGCTCAACCTCCACGCCGGCCGGCAGTGGATCGAATCGAACGAAGACTTCGAATGCATCGACTGGAAGGTCGGCGCGACCAAGGCCTTCGCCAACGGCTTTTCGCTCGCCGTGGCCTATGTCGACACCGATGCCGACGACCTGCTCTACAGCAACCCGCATGGCACGCAGATCGCGGATGCCACGGCCACGCTCACCCTGACCAAGGCCTTCTGACCGATGAAACTGATCACCGCCATCATCCGATCGTTCAAGCTCGACGAAGTCCGCGAAGCCCTCACGCAGGCCGGCGTCACCGGCATCACGGTGACCGAAGTCAAAGGCTTCGGCCGCCAGAAAGGCCACACCGAGCTGTATCGCGGCGCCGAATACGTCGTCGACTTCCTGCCCAAGATCAAGGTGGAAGCCGCCGTCCCCGAATCCCTCGTCGACCACGCCGTCGAGGCCATCGTGCAAAGCGCGCGCACCGGGAAAGTGGGCGACGGAAAGATCTTCGTCTCCCCGCTCGACCAGGTGGTGCGCATCCGCACCGGCGAAATCGGCGACGACGCCATCTGAGGACCCGACGATGAAAATCAAACTTTTCGCAAGCCTGCTGTACCTGGTGCCGTCGCTCGCTCTGGCACAGGACGCTCCTCCCGTGGCGAACAAGGGCGATATCGCCTGGCTGCTGGTCTGCGCCGCACTGGTCATCTTCATGACCCTGCCCGGCCTCGCGCTGTTCTACGGCGGCCTCGTGCGCAGCAAGAACGTGCTGAGCGTGCTGATGCAGTGCCTGCTGATCTTCTCGCTGGTCGCCGTGCTGTGGGCGCTCTATGGCTACAGCCTCGCCTTCACCACGGGCAACGCCTTCATCGGCGGCGGGGACCGGCTCTGGGCCGAAGGCCTCACGGCCAGCGCGATGGCCGCGACCTTCACCAAGGGCGTCTACATCCCGGAACTCGTGTTCTTCGTGTTCCAGGGCGCCTTTGCCTGCATCACCTGCGCGCTGATCGTCGGTGCGTTCGCCGAACGCATCAAGTTCGCCGGCGTTCTGCTCTTCACGGTGCTGTGGTTCACCTTCGCCTACACGCCGATGGCGCACATGGTGTGGTTCTTCCCCGGCCCCGATGCCTTCACCTCGAACGACGCCGTGCCCGGCGTGCTCGCGCAATCGGGCTTCCTGTTCGCGAAAGGCGCGCTGGATTTCGCGGGCGGCACGGTGGTGCACATCAACGCCGCGGTCGCGGGCCTCGTGGGCGCGTACTTCGTCGGCAAGCGCGTGGGCTACGGCCGCGAAGCCATGCGCCCGCACAACCTCACGCAGACCATGGTGGGCGCGAGCATCCTGTGGGTGGGCTGGTTCGGCTTCAACGCAGGCTCCGCGCTCGAAGCCAACGCCGTCGCGGCGACGGCCTTCGTCAACACCTTCCTCGCCACCGCGGCCGCGGTGCTCGGCTGGACGGCCGCCGAATGGCTCTTCAAGGGCAAACCTTCGATGCTCGGCGCGGCTTCAGGCGCCGTCGCGGGCCTCGTCGCGATCACGCCGGCCGCCGGTTTCGTCGGCCTCTGCGGCGCGATCGCCATCGGCGCCATCGCCGGCGTCGTCTGCCTCTGGGGCGTGAGCGGATTGAAGCGCCTGCTGCGCGCCGACGATGCGCTCGACGTCTTCGGCGTCCACGGCGTCGGCGGCATCCTCGGCGCGCTGCTCACCGGCGTCTTCGCTTCGCCCAGCCTCGGCGGCGCCGGCATCTGGGACTACGTCACCGAAACCGCGCTGGCCGAGTATTCGATCGCCTCGCAGGTGTGGATCCAGCTGCAGGGCGTGCTCGTGACCGTCGTGCTCTCGGGCGTCGTCGCCGCCATCGCGCTGACCATCGTGAAGTTCACGGTGGGGCTGCGGGTGGTCGAAGAGCACGAGCGCGAAGGACTGGACATCACTTCGCATGGGGAGTCGGCCTACGAGGCCTGACGATTCTGGCCCGGTGCAGCCTCCATGTGTAGACTTCTACACACGGAGGTGCACCATGGCTACGAACCTCGCCATCGACCCCAAGCTCATCGACCGCGCGCTCGAAGTCAGCGGTGAGCGAACCAAGAAGGCGGCGGTTACCAAAGCCCTTCAGGAATTCATCGCGCGCCGGCAACAAAAGCGCGTGCTCGACCTGCTGGGCAAGATCGACTGGGATCCTGCCTACGACCACAAGGCCGAGCGCACCCGCAAGTGACCCTGCTGGTCGATACCAGCGTCTGGTCGCTGGCCCTGCGTCGCGACGTTCCGCCTGGACGGGCCGAGGTGGCCGCGCTTCGCGACGCGCTCGAGGGTGGCGACATCGTCGTCACTACCGGCTTCGTCCTGCAGGAATTGCTTCAAGGCGTGGCAGGCCCGAAGGCGCGCGAACAGATCATCGATCGATTCTCCGCCTTGCCGCTGGTGCAGCCCGACCGCCAGGATCACATCGATGCTGCGCAATTGCGCAACACGTGCCGCCGGGCAGGCGTACAGATCGGCACGATCGACGCACTGATCGGCCAGCTATGCCTCCGGCACGGCTTGACCTTGCTCACTGCCGACCAGGATTTCATCCATATGAGCAAGTGCTGCGACCTCGAGTTGTGGCGAAGCGGTTGATTCGGCCGCGCACATCGGCCGCTGCCATCTGAAACACTGATTCGGCATTTCATCCATGCAGGATTCCGCATAGCATGGGCGTGCTGCGACCGATCGCGGCCCGGGATTGGCGTCCCAAAAACGTAGGCGCATCAGCGCGAGTCGGCCTAGAGGCCGCTGCTCGCGCGTGCCCGCTTCGGCGGGCGGTGCGCGGGAGCCGCGAGGCTCGCCAGTTGCCTACGCTCTGGTACGCCAACCGCGCACCGTTCCGTCACCTTGCGGGAGGCCTCACATGGATTCCGAAACCGTCGATCCGCGCCTCGAAGGCGTGCATGCCGTGCTGTGGGCGATGTCGCGATTGCTCGATCGCGAGGAGAAGTTGTCGCTGGCCGCGCGCTATGAGTTGAAGACGCTCGCGCAGACCGGTCTGCAGTTGACCAACGACTACTTCGATTCGCTGCAAGAGCATTAGGCCCGCGGAGCAGATCGTGTCGATCAAGATGCTTCCCGCCGGAGCCGAGCACGAAGGCGAGCGTCCCTCCGGTGCACGCGGCGAGGCCGAAACACCGACGCATGGCTTCGCTTGGTGCGGGCAGTGGCGGCAGATTCGCCGACTGGCGCGAAAGGGCCAGGACGTCAATGTGCGGGACGACATCGGCGAGACACCGTTGCACGGTGCCGCGGTGGGAGGCCATCGCACGACGGTTCGCGTGCTTCTCGCACTCGGCGCCAACCCCAACATCGCGTCGACGGAAGGGCTGGCCATGACGCCGCTGCACTGGGCGGCGGGCTGGGGCAACGTCGGGACCGTACGCGCCCTGGAGCGGGCGGGTGCAGATTGCAGAGCCAGGAATGGCGCAGGCCGAACCCCCGCCGAGGAAGCGCTCGGCCGGGGCAAACTTCGCAACGCCGTCTGGCTGCTCGACCCATCCGGCCGCGGCCGACACGCTGTCGAATGACCTTGGAACCTTGCGCGCGACCGTGTTTCCAGTGCCACGTCGTGCACTCAAACTGGATGCAGTCGCGCGAAGGCGGTCCTGGCCTGGGCTGACGAACATGTTCGCAGCCAGTCGCCACCACATTTCTGGTGCGGCGCGAGGATATTTTTACATTTCGGGACGTGGCGAGATTTTTCTTTACAGCCTGCGCGTTGTCAGGCGGTCCCGACTCCAAGCACATCCCGCAACGCCGCTCCCACCCCGCTCGCCGACTGCGGGTTCTGTCCCGTCACCAGCCGCCCATCGATCACCACTTTCGCAGTCCAGTCCGGCGCGGCTTCATGGTGGGCGCCGCGTTCGGTCAGTTTGCTCGCGAGCAGGAACGGCACCGTGTCGGCCAGTTTCACCGCGCGTTCTTCGTTGTCGGTGAAGGCGCTCACGTGTTTGCCGTCGACGAGCCAGCGGCCGTCGCTCAGTTTCACGTTCACCAGCGCGGCGGGGCCGTGGCAGACGGCCGCCACCACGCCGCCGTGTTCGTAGATTTCGCGGGTGACGCGGGCCACGGCGGCGCTGGTGGGGAAGTCCCACATCGCGCCGTGTCCGCCGGCGAAGAAGATCGCCGAGTAGCGGGCGGGGTCGATGTCGTCGAGTCGGGCGGTGGTGCGGATGGCTTCGCGGAAGCTCGCGTCGTTCCAGTAGCGGGCGTTGATCGCGTCGTCGAGATTCAGACCGTCGACCGGCGGTTCGCCGCCCTGGATGGACGCGAATTCCACCGGGATGCCGGCGGCTTCGAGTTCGGCCAGCGGGTGCGTCACTTCGCCGAGGTAGAAGCCGGTGGGTTGGCCGGTGTCGCCCTTGGTGCCGTGGCTGGTGAGCACGAAGAGCACGGGCTTTTGCGTCGTCATGGTTCGTTCCTCAGACCGGCAGGGGGTTGCGTTCGGCGAAGCTGGCCTGGTGCCAGTAGGGGTAGGCCTTGGTCACCGTGCTGGCGGCGTCGAGTTTCGCGATCTGTTCCGGCGCGAGGTTCCAGCCGACGGCGCCGAGGTTCTGGCGCAGCTGTTCCTCGTTGCGCGCGCCGATCACGATCGTGGAAACCGTGGGGCGTTGCAGCAGCCAGTTGAGTGCGATCTGCGGCACGGTCTTGCCGGTTTCGCGCGCGATGTCGTCGAGTGCGTCCACCACGCGGTAGAGCAGTTCGTCCGGCACCGGCGGGCCGTAGTCGGCGCTGCCGTGCAGGCGGCTGTCGGCGGGCAACGGTTGGCCGCGGCGGATCCTGCCCGTGAGGCGGCCCCAGCCCAGCGGGCTCCACACCACGGCGCCCACGCCCTGGTCGAGGCCAAGCTGCATCAGCTCCCATTCGTAGTCGCGGCCGACCAGCGAGTAGTAGGCCTGGTTGGCGACGTAGCGCGCGTAGCCATGGCGCTCGGCCACCGCGAGCGACTTCATCAGATGCCAGCCGGAGAAGTTCGACACGCCGAGGTAGCGGATCTTGCCGGCGCGCACCAGATCGTCGAGCGTCGACAGCGTTTCCTCGACCGGCGTGCGCGCGTCGAAGCCGTGCAGCTGGAACAGATCGATGTAGTCGGTCTGCAGGCGGCGCAGTTGTTCGTCGACGGTGCGCAGCAGGTGCCAGCGCGAGGAGCCCACGCTGTTGGGGCCCTCGTCGAAGCGGAAGGTGGCCTTGGTCGAGACCAGCACCTGGTCGCGGCGGCCCTTCAGCGCGGCGCCGAGGATGGATTCGGAGGCGCCGCTCGAATAGACGTCGGCCGTGTCGAAGAGGTTGAGGCCGGCCTCGAGGCAGATGTCGATGATGCGTTTCGCGCCTTCGACATCGGTGTTGCCCCAGGTGCTGAACAGCGGGCCCTGCCCGCCGAAAGTGCCGGCGCCGAAGCTCAGCACGGGCACCTTGAAGCCGGAGCGGCCGAGGAAGCGGGTTTCCATGGAAGTCTCCTGAATCGGGAAGGCGGCCAGTCTGGACCGCTTGACCTTCGCCCGGAACCGGCTATATCTCCAAACAGTTTCAACGGATCGTTGAGAATGGACCGGGTCGGGGATATCGCGCTGTTCCTGCGGGTGCTGGACCTGGGCTCGATCAGCGCGGCGGCGCGCAGTCTCGATGTCTCGGTCGCGGTGGCGAGCCAGCGCCTGAAGCGGCTGGAGCGCGCGCTCGGCGTGCGCCTGCTGCACCGGACCACGCGGCAGCTGCATCCCACGCCCGAAGGCCTGCAACTGGCGGAGCAGGGGCGCGCGCTGGTCGAGGATCTGGAAGCGCTGGGCGAGGGCCTGCGCCGCACCGGCGGCGGCATCGCCGGCACGCTGAAGGTGACGATGTCCTCGACCTTCGGACGGCTCTACATCTCGCCGCTGTTGCCGGAGTTCCTGGCGCGCCATCCGGGTGTGCGGGTGAGCGTGGATCTGAGCGACGTGCAGGTCGATCTGGTCAGCGCGGGGCTCGATCTGGCCATCCGCATCGGCACGTTGAACGATTCTTCACTGGTGGCGCGCAAGCTCGCCACCAACCGGCGCGTGCTGTGCGCCTCGCCCGCCTATCTGCAGCGCCACGGCGTGCCGCGCACGCCGGCCGATCTGGCGCGGCACGAGTGCCTGCTGCTGGTCGGCAGCCAGGGGCGCAACGACCTGTGGCGGCTGCACGAGGGCGAGCGCGAGATCGCCGTGCGCGTGCACGGCCGCATCGAGAGCAATCAGGGCGAGTTGCTGCGCGATGCGGCGGTCGCGGGGCTCGGCATCGCGCTGCATTCGACCTGGCACGTCGCTGCTGATCTGCGCGCGGGGCGGTTGCAGGTGGTGTTGCCGGATCATCCGCTGTCCGACAGCGGCATCTTCGCCGTGATGCCGCAGCGGCGGCTGGTGCCGCCGCGCGTGCGGGCGTTCGTGGACTTCCTGGCGGAGAAGCTGGGGGAGGTGCCGCCTTGGGAGAGGTGATCGGGGGGCGCCGCTGCCCTCAGGCGAGGCTGGTGGCGATGAGTTTGCGCAGCACGGCCTGGTCCACGTCGGCGAGTTTCTTGATGTAGAGGCAGCCCTTGCCGGTGCTGTGTTTGCCGAGTTTGCCGGTGAGATCGGCGTGCGCGGAAAGATCGCAGGTGAGATAGAGCGTGAGCGCGGCCTTGCGCGGCGAGAAGCCCACGCGCATCCAGTCGAGTGTGCGGCCGCTGTCGTAGGTGAGGGTGCGATGCCCATAGCCGACGATGGCCGGGCCCCACATCGCGGGTTTCTCGCCCGTGACCTCGCGCATCAGTTTGTCGACGGCTTTGGCGTCCTTGCGGCGGGTTTCGTCCTCGATGGCGTCGAGGAATCCGGCCACCGAGGCGGTGGTCTTCTGCGTCTTCAGTTCGGCCATCGAGCGGCTCCCGGCGGGCGGCGCGTGACATGATGCGCCGCCCCCGTGCGTCGTGGAAGCGGCCGCGCCGGGGCTCTGGAACCGCTGCGCGGTCTGTCCGAAGATCGCGCCGAAGCCCAAGGGAATGCATGCAGGACGAGTCCCCCCAGCGCAGCACCGGGCGATGGCCCGCCGCGCACATCGCCGTGCTCGCGTCGTTGTCGCTGTTGTACGTGGCGTGCGGCGCGCTGGCCTCGGTCGCCAGTTCCGACACCAACCGCGACGTGTTCTTCGCGCAGCAGATCGCGAGCGGCGCGTTCTTTCCGCTCACCGGGCCGGCGATCAACTCGTCGTTCCATCTCGGGCCGCTGTGGTACTACCTGCTCGCGCCGGCCGCGCTGATTCCCAACGCGGCCGCCATCACCGCCTGGATGGGTGCGATCGCGGCCAGCCAGTTCCCGCTGGCGTACGCACTGGGGCGCCGCCTGCGGAACCCGACCGAGGGATTGTTGTTCGCCGTGTGCCTGGCCTTGCCGGGCTGGGCCAACACCTCGTTCGCGTCCCTCACGCATCCGAGCCTGGTCATTCCCGGCCTGTTGTTCGCCGCGCTCGCGGCGCTGGCGTATCGCGAGCGGCCGGATGCCTTCCGCGCCTTCGTGTTCGGCGTCGCCTGCCTGCTGTTGTGCACCGCGCATCCGACCACCGTGCTGCCGGCGGCGCTGCTGATGGCCTGGGCCGGCGCGCGCGCACCGGGCTTCGACCGCGGCGTCGCGCATGCGGCGCTCGCCGCGGGCGTGGTGGGGCTGGGCCTGCTGCCGATGGTCTACGAACAGTGGATCTCGGATTTCGCCGATCTGCGTTCCACCGCGGCCTACACGCAGTCGGATTGGTCGACGCCTTCGCCGCTCGAAGGCTTGCGCCTGGTGCATGCCGTGGCGATGTACGGCCCGCGTTTCGTCTCGCGCTTCTGGCTGGAGCTGTCGGCCACGCACACCTGGCTGCTGTTCTCGGTCTACGTGCTGGTGTTGATCGTCGCCTTCGCAGGGCTGCTGGCGGCGCGCGGTCGCGCGGGAAGGATGGCGCGGGTCCTGGCCGGCGCGTTGCTGTTGCACTCGATGTTCCTGGCCAGCATCCGGCAGACGATGCCGCCGTGGATGATCCTGGTGGACGTCACGCTGATCTGCGCCCTGCTCGCCCTGGGGCTGGGACGTTTCTGGCACCTGCCCGCATGGCGCCGCGGCGTGGGCGCGTTGCTGGCGATCCTGTTGTGCTGGAGCGCGGCCGTGCACGTGAAGCTGATGGCCGGCTCCACGGAGTTCGTCGTCCTCGCGCCCTCGCCCGGCAAGCACGGCTTCATGGACGTGCGCGACTACGAGGAACGCTTCCTGCGCGGCCACATCGCGCGCCTGCCGTTCCGTCAGCTCTACGACCTGGGCGAAGCGCTGTGCGAACCGGTGACGCTCTACGGCCACATCGGGTTCCTGGTCGACTACACGCATTCGATCAGCGCCGCGCAGGTCTGCGGCAGCACCGCGAACGTGCGGTTCGGCGGCCTGCCGGACGCGGGGCGAACCGCGTGGATGGGCCTGCACCGCGATGCGTGGCGGGTGGTTGGATTCTCGCCGCAGCGCTGGATCGGAGAGCTCGGCATCTCGCCGCCCGTGCAGGTGGTGCACAGCCGGGTGGCGCTGGCGCCGGTGCTGCCGGTGATGGCCAATTTTCCGCGCGATCTGCCGCGCGAAACCGTGCGATTCACGTTGCAGGCCGAGGCGCCGGCCGACGCCGCGCTGCTGCTGGGCCACCGTGCGAACCGCTACGGCGGCTTCGAGGTGATCGGCGCGCGCGCCGGAGGCAGCGCGGTGGAGCCGCGCTACAGCGACCCCACCACGGTGATCTTCAGGGCGCCCGAAGGCAGCTCAGGAACGCTCCACTGGGAGATCGAGCTGCAGGCGCATCCGGACTACGTCGATCTGCTCACCTTCCGCTCCAGCGAAGCTTCGTAAGCCTCATCGCGAACCGTCGTGCGCCGTGCCCGGCCGCGGCGGCATCGGGCCCGGCTCGAGCGGCATCACGGGCTGCTCGCGCAACGTGTTCTCGAGCCAGGACAGCGCGGCATCGAGCTGCGCATCGCCGCCCATCGCCGTGGCGTACGGCAGGTTGTCGACTTCGATGTCGGGCGCCACGCCGCGCGATTCGATCAGCCAGCGGCCCTGCGCATCGAACTGCGCGAACTCCGCGACGCGCGCGATGCCGTTGTCGGCGAGGCGGTTGCGGTCCGACAGCCACACGCCGGCGCCCGAGGTGCGCATGCCGATCACGGGGCCGAGGTCCAGCGCCTTCACGCCGGCCGCGAAGGTTTCGCCGTCGGAATAGGTGAGCTGGTCCTGCAGCACGACGAGATGGCCGCGGAAGGCGTTCTGCATGTTCGAATAAGGCGTGCCGCTGGCCGGCTTCCAGAAGGCCCAGGCGCGGCGCAGCAGCTTCTCGATGATCCAGCTGTCGATGTTGCCGCCGCGGTTGCGGCGCACGTCGATGACGAGGCCCTCGCGGTCGTATTGGGCGTAGAAATCGCGCACGAACTGCGCCATGTCGTTGGCGGTCATGGCGCGCAGGTGCAGATAGCCGATGCGGCCGCCGCCGGCCTGCTCGACCCTTTCGCGCGTGCCCTGCACCCAGTCGGAGTAGCGCAGGGCGGCATCGCGATCCACGCGCACGGGCACCGCGACGGTGCGATGCGCGGCGGCATTGCCGCGCTTGAGCTGCAACAACACTTGCTGCCCGGCCTGCTGGCGAAGCTGCATCGCGACTTCGCCCGGCGTGCGCACGGGCCGGCCGTTGATGGCGAGCAGCAGGTCGCCGTCGCGCGCATCCACGCCCGGCGCCTGCAGCGGCGAGCGCTCGCCGGGCACTTCGGGATCGGTGCGGTAGATGCGGTCGATGCGCACGCCGCCCTCGGCCGCGGCGAGCTTCGCGCCGAGCGCGGCGGGCACCGGTGCGTTGGGATCGGTGCGCAGTTCGCCGTCGCGGACCTGCGAGTGCAGGATGCCGTGTTCGGCCATCATCTGGGCGAACAGATCGTCGAGTTCGGCGCGATCGTTGACGCGCGCCAGCAGCGGTTCGAAGCGCGCGCGCACGGCGTTCCAGTCCTGGCCGCGCATGGCCGGATCGAAGGAGAACTCGCGGTGCATGCGCCAGGCGTCGTCGAACATCTGGCGCCACTCGTCGACCGGGTCGATGGCCAGCGACCAGTCGGCCACGCGCACGGTCGATTTCGCCATGTCTTCGGGCGGCTTGGTGCCGGCGTCGAACAGCAGCAGGTCGCCGGGCACCGGCGGTGCGGCCGCATCGCCGGCGGCCTTCGTCACGAACAGTTTCTTGCCATCGGCGGACAGTTCGAAGGCCTGCACGTCGGACAGGAAATCCTCGAGTTTCGGCGCATCGTTGGCGATGGCGAGCCATTCGAGCTGGCCGCGCGCGGTGGCACCGGCGTCGCGTTCGAGCACGTAGAGGCGATCGGCGTGCAGCGCCAGCTGGCGGTAGTTGCCGGCGGGGACCGGCACCTCGAACAGGCGTTGCGTAAGACCATCGAAGACAATGCCGTCGGGCACGGCCGATTTCTTCACGCCCTTCTTGTCGGGCTGCGCATCGTCTTCCTTCGCGGTGCGCTCGCTCGGATTGGCGTCGTCGGCGGGCGCGAGCTCGTCGGGCGGCAGGAACGGAAAGCGCGCCTTGGGTTGCAGGGCGAGCGCGTAGATCTTCGTGCGCTTGTCGAAGATCGAACCCGTGTTGCGGTCGCCCCAGGGATGGCCGGGCGCACCCTGGAACGTGCGGTTCGACAGGAAATAGAGGAAATCGCCGTCGCGCGAGAACGCCGGCGCGAAGGATTCATAGCGATCGCTCGTGACGACCGCGTGCTGCGAGGTGCGTGTGTCGTACACGACCATCTGGTCGACGAGACGCGCCGAATCGGGCCGCGCGAAGGCGATCAGCCGGCCGTCGGCCGACCACGCCACGCCGTTGTAGCTGTCGTCGACCGCGAACTTCGATTCGTCGATCACGCGCGATTCGCCGCTCTCCAGATCGAGCAGCGAGAGCCGGCCGCCCTTGTCGTCGTGCGCGAGGAAGCGTCCGTCGGGCGAGGGATACAACCGCCAGCGGTGGCGCGTGCCGCCGCTGGTCATCGGCCTGGCGCCGGGCGAACCGTCGGCGGGGTAGCGCCAGATCTCGCTGCTGCCGTCGAGATCGGTGATCGCATACACCCAGCGGTTGTCGTGCGAGACGACCGCCTCGCGCAGGCGCGCGCGCTCGGGCGCGGCCACGTCGACGCGGCGCAGCGCGCCGGTGCCCGCGAGGGCGACGCGCCCGCGCGCGGTGAGCGCGACGCGCTTGCCCGCGGCGTTCGCGTGCGCGCTGGTGAGGAAGCCCATCGGCTTGGCCACGAAGCGCTGGCGGCGCTGGCCGTAGTCGGAACCCAGCTCGATGCGAAGCAGTTGGTCTACACCGCTGCGCAAGTCGAAGACGCGCAGATCGGCGCCATGCTGATAGACGATGCGGCCGTCGTGCAGCGAAGGTTCGCGCACGTCGAAGCCGGCGTGCGCCGTGAGCGCCTTGCGGTCGCTGCCGTCGGGCGCCATCGACCACAGGTTCGGACGCCCGCCCGCATCGCTCACGGCGTACAGCCGTCCGTTCCACCACATCGGCTGCACGAGGTTGGCGTCGAGGTCGGGCGCGATGCGGCGCGCCTCCTCGTTGCTGCCCATACGCCATTGCCAGACCTGGCCCATGGCGCCGCCGCGGTAGTCGAGCGCGTTGTCGTTGTTGACGGCCAGCCCCAGGCGCGTGAACCAGAGCGTGCCGCCGTCGGCGTCGAACGCCGCTTCACGTGCGTCGGCCAGCGGCAGTTCGCGCGGGTCGCGGCCCTGCAGGTCGACGCTGCGCAGCACGCGGCGCAGCGTGGGACCGATGACGTTCTCGGTGGCGTAGACCACGCGGCCGTCGCGATCGAAGCCCTGCACCCAGCTGCGGCCGCCCTCGTAGGTGAGGCGCACGGGCTCGCCGCCGGCGAGCGGCATGGCATACACGTCCGGCGCGCCGTCGTAACTGGCGAGGAAGGCGACGGTGCGGCCGTCCGGCGAGATCGCGGCCTGGCTTTCGCTGGCCGGGTGCGTGGTGATGCGGGTGGCGAGTCCGCCGGTGACGGGCACGCGCCACAGATCGCCTTCCGCGGTGAAGACGACGGTGTCGCCGTGCAGGGCCGGATCGCGGTAGTAGCCGGGCGCGGCGTGCAGCGCGGACGCGGCGAGGGCGGCGGCGAGCGCCAGGACGAGCTTCATGCGGGCTTCCCCATCGAGCGAGGGCCCGAGTGTCGGGGTGGAGGCGAACCCTTGTCGAGTGCGGTTCGACACGTTCATCACGAACGACGCCATGGACCGAGGCGACGGTTCGACACGCTCACCGCGAACGGTTGCCGCGGGTTCCAATAACGTTCGGGGTGAGCCTGTCGAATCCCCTACCTCGCCACCCGCAAAACGCGGCCTGCATCGCTGTCCGTGAGCAAGTACAGCGACCCATCCGGCGCCGCGCGCACATCGCGCAGTCGTTCTCCGACTTCGGTGAACAGAACTTCCTGCTGCAACGAGGGCAGATCCACGCGCCGCACGCTCTTCCCCACCAGCGCCGCGACGAAAAGATCGCCGTCCCACTCGGGGAACATCGCGCCGCGATACAGCGTCATCCCCGCCGGCGCGATCGAGGGTGTCCAGTGCAGCATCGGCGGTTGCGTGCCGGGATACTCGGTGAAAGGCGTGACGCGCGCGCCGGTGTAGTCGAGTCCGTGCGTCGCCAGCGGCCAGCCGTAGTTGGCGCCGGCCACGATGCGATTGAGCTCGTCGCCGCCGCGCGGCCCGTGCTCGTGTTCGTACAGCGTGCCGGTCCGCGCGTCGAAGACGAGGCCTTGCGGATTGCGGTGGCCTCGGCTGTACACCAGCGAATCAGCGAACGGATTGTCGGCGGGGCGCGCGCCGTCGCTTGCGAAGCGCACCAGCTTCCCGAAATGCGTGCCGGGGCGCTGCGCCTCCTCGCGATGGACGAAGCCGTCGCCCACCGTCGCCACCAGCGTGCCGTCGGCGAGCTGTGCGAGGCGGCCGCCGAAGTGGGCGGCGCCGCGCTTGTCGGGTGCGGCGATGAAGATCGGCTGCAGATCGCGCAGCGCGCGGCCATCGAAACTCGCGCGCACGACGCGCAGGCGATTGGCCTCGTCGTCGCCGTCGGCGTAGCTCAGGTACAGCGTTCGGTTGGCGGCGAAATCGCGGTCGGCCAGCACTTCGAACAGGCCGGCCTGGCCGCCGGTGTAGACCGCGGGAACGCCTTCGATGGCCGCCGCGCGCAGACCGTCGGCATCGATCGCGCGCAGGCGGCCGGGACGTTCGGTGACGAGCGTCGTGCCGTCGGGAAGGAAGGCGAGGGACCAGGGGTGGTCGAGGCCTTGGGCGACGGTGTCGATGTGGTACTCGGCTGCGGGCGAGACGCTGGCGAAAAACAGGGCGAGGAAGGCGGACAGGCATCGCACCTGGGTTCCCGCCCGGCCGCAGGCCGGCCTGCCGTGAGCCTGTCGAAGGGCGGGAACGACGGCAGGTTTCGTCATTCCCGCGCAGGCGGAAATCCAGGTGCCGGGCGCCATGCTCTTCGCCAGCTTCATGCCACCGACGATAGCAGGCATAGTGAAGCCATGCGCCGCGTCTTCGCCTTCATCGCCGCCGTCGTCCTCGCGACGCTGTGGGGCAGCGTCGAGCAGACGCAGTCGAATCTCGCGAACCTCGTCGCATTGGGCGCGGACATTCCGTTCGCGCTGCGCCTGCAGACCACGTTCTCCGACCTCCTCGGCTTCGGCCCGCTCTACGGCGGCGTGGTCGCGGCGACGTTCCTCGTCGCCTTTCCTGTCGCCTCGCGTCTGCCCGGACCGCGCAGCGCGTGGTTCGCGCTGGCGGGTTTCACGGGCCTGGTCGCGGCGATCCGCCTGATCGACGCGCTGGTGCCGCCGCCCGTGCTGATCGCCGCCACGCGCGGCACGCCGGGCCTCGTCGCGATGACCGCCGGCGGTGCGCTCGGCGGTCTGCTTTATGTCTGGCTGCGGCGCGCGCCGCGCTAGCGCCGACGCATCGCGAACGCCGCCATCGCGGACAGCATCGAAGCCAACAACAGCAGCATCCACGCCGAGTCCACCGGGATGGTTTCCGCCTGGCCCGGTGCGGAAGGCGACGCGATCACCAGCGACGGCGCGCTGCCGGTGTTGTCGGCCGGATCGCCGTCGGCGAGGTCCGAGGTCGCACTGGCGCTGTTGACGATCTGGCCGCTGGTGGCGGTGATGCGCGCCTGCAACGTCACGGTGGCGCTGGCGCCGTCGGCCAGCGTGCCGAGCGCGCAGGTGACGGTGGCCTGTCCGGAGCAGCTGCCCTGCGAAGGCGTGGCGGACACGAAGACGAGGCCGGCGGGCAGCGTATCGGTCGCGACGACATCGGTGGCGGCGGAAGGACCGTCGTTGGTCACCGTGATGGTGTAGGTGACGACCGTGCCGACGATCGGCGCGGGCGGCGCGGAAAGCGTCTTGCTCACGCGCAGGTCGGCACCGAGCACCACTTCGCCGTTGCCGGCCGTGCTGCCGTTGTCCTGCGGATCGGGATCCGGCGTTGCGCCCGAGACGCCGGCGGAGTTCGAGATGGTGCCGGTGGCGTCCGGCGCCACGGTGGTCGTCAGCTGCAACGTGGCGGAAGCGCCGTTCGCGAGCGTGGCCGCGGTGCAGGTGATCGTGCCGGTGGCGCCGACCGCAGGCGTGGTGCAAGCGAAGCCCGCGGGCGCCGTGAGCGACGCGAAGCGCAGGCTCGCCGGCAGGGCATCGGTGACCGTGACCGACTGCGCCGCGTCCGGACCGGCATTGCCCACGACGATGGCGTAGGCGATGGTGCCGCCCGGCGACACGTCGGCGGCGGTCGTGGTCTTGGCGATCGTGAGATCGGCGAGCGGATTCGCGTACGTCGTGACGACCGTGGCCTGGTTGTCGCTGCCGTCGGGATCGGCCGTGGCGCTCGACAGCGCGAACGTCTGAGACACCGTGCCGTTGCCGGTGAGCGCGGCGTCGAGCTGCGCCACCAGTGTCAGGGCCGCGCTGGCGCCCGCCGCGAACGAGGCGGCGCTGCACGTGACCGTTCCGTTGGCGCCGGCTGCCGGCGTGGTGCAGGTGAAGCCCGGCGGAGGCGACAGCGAGACGAAACGCAGATTGGCTTCGAGCACGGCGGAGAACTGCGCCGTGGCCGCGGCATCGGGACCGTCGTTGCGCAGCGACACGCTGTAGGCGATGTCGTCGCCGGACGCCACGCTGCCCGGCGCGCCGCTCGCGGTGATCGCCAGATCCGCGTCGGGAACCGCGTAGGCGGTGTCTTCGTTCTCGGCGTTATCGGTGCCGTCCGGATCGGACACGGCGCTCGACACCGAGAAGCTCGTCGTGATGGTGCCGTCGCTGGTGCCGAGCACGTCGGCTTCCGCGTGCGTCGTCAGCGTGAACTGCACGTTCGCGCCCGCGGCCAGCGAGGGATTCGTGCAGGTGAAGGTCGGCGCGGCGCCGACCGCGGGCGGCGTGCAGGTGAAGCCCGCGGGCGCCGTGATCGCCTGGAATTGCAGCGAGCCGTTGTTGGACACCGAGAACGTGGCGTCGGTCGCGGCGTCGGGTCCTGCGTTGCCCATGGTCGCGGTGTAGACCAGCGTGCCGTCGGGGCCGACCGGATCGGGCGCATCGCTCACCGTCACCGACAGATCGGCGTCGGGGGTCACGTAGGCCGTGTCTTCGGTTTCGCTATTGTCGTTGGGGTCCGGATCGGAGACGCCGCTGCTCGCGCTGAACACGGTGGACACCGTGCCGTCGTTGGCGCCCAGCACGCCGGCATCGGCCCGCACCACGACCGTGAAAGTCGCCTCGGCGCCGCTCGCGAAGGAAGGGTGCGTGCAACTGAAGACCGGCGCGGCGCCGACCGCGGGCGGGGTGCAGGTGAACCCCGCCGGCGCGCTGACCGACTGGAATTGCAGCGTCCCGTTGTTGAACACGTTGAAGTTCGTGCCGGTGGCCGCGTCCGGGCCGGCATTCGCGAGCAGGACGCTGTAGGCGATGTCGCCATCGGGCGACACCGGATCGGGCGCATCGCTCACCGTCACGGAAAGATCGGCGTCCGGCGACACGTAGGCCGTGTCCTCGGTTTCGGTGTTGTTCGCGGGAACCGGGTCCGACACGCCGCTGGCTGCGGTGAAAACCGTGGACACCGTGCCGTCGTTCACGCCCAGCACGCCGGAATCGGCGCGCACCACCACCGTGAACACCGCGCTGGCGCCATTGGCGAACGACGGATTCGTGCAGCTGAAGACCGGTGCCGCGCCGACGGCCGGCGGCGTGCAGGTGAAGCCTGCGGGCGCCGTGAGCGACTGGAACTGCAGCGAGCCGTTGTTGAACACGCTGAAGCCCGTGTCGGTGGCGGTATCCGGGCCGTTGTTGGAGACGGTGGCGGTGTAGGTGATGTCGCCGTCGGGCGCCACCGGGTCGGGGCTGTCCGACACCGTCACCGAAACATCGGCGTCGGGCGTGACGTAGGCCGTGTCCTCGGTCTCGGTGTTGTTGCCGGGCGCCGGATCGGCGACGCCGCTGGTCGCAGTGAACACGCTGGAGACGGTGCCGTCGTTCACGCCCAGCACGCTGTCCTCGGCGCGCACCACCACCGTGAACACGGCACTGGCACCGTTAGCGAAGGACGGATGCGTGCAGCTGAAGGTCGGATTCCCGCCGACCGCAGGCGGCGAGCAGCTGAAGCCGGCGGGCGCGATGAGCGACCGGAACTGCAGCGAGCCGTTGTTGAACACGCTGAAGATGGTGCCGGTCGCGGTATCCGGGCCGTTGTTGGTGACGGTGGCGGTGTAGGTGATGTCGCCGTCGGGTCCCACGGGGTCGGGGCTGTCCGACACCGTCACCGCGACATCGGCATCGGGCGTGACGTAGGCGGTGTCCTCGGTTTCGGTGTTGTTCCCGGGAGCCGGGTCCGACACGCCGCTGGACGCCGTGAAAACGGTAGAGACGGTGCCGTCGTTCACGCCCAGCACGCTGTCCTCGGCGCGCACCACGACGGTGAACACCGCATTGGCACCGTTCTCGAAGGACGGATGCGTGCAGCTGAAGGTCGGATTCCCGCCGACGGCAGGCGGCGAGCAGCTGAAACCGGCGGGCGCGATGAGCGACTGGAACTGCAGCGAGCCGTTGTTGAACACGCTGAACGTGGTGTTCGTGGCCGGATCCGGGCCGTTGTTGGTGACGGTGGCGGTGTAGGTGATGTCGCCGTCGGGACCCACCGGGTCGGGGCTGTCCGACACCGACACCGAAACATCGGCATCGGGCGTGACGTAAGACGTGTTCTCGGTTTCGCTGTTGCCGCCCGCGGTTTCGTTGCCGGTGCCGTTGACGCTGAAGACGGTCGACACGGTGCTGTCGTTCGCGCCGAGCAGGGCGTCGTCGGCCTGCACCACCACGGTGAACACGCTGCTCGATCCGCCCGCCAGGCTGGCGATGCTGCACGTGAAGGTGGGCGTGGCGCCGGCGGCGGGCGGCGCGCAGCTGAAACCGGCCGGCGCGCTCAGCGACTGGAAGCGCAGGTTGCCGCTGTTGAACACGTTGAAACTGACGTTGGTGGCGGCATCCGGCCCCGCGTTGTTCACGGTGGCGGTGTAGGTGATGTTGCCGTCGGGGAACACGGGGTCGGGCGAGTCCGCCACCGCGACCGTCAGATCGATCTGCGCCGTGTCCACCGTGGTGGTGGCCGTCTTGTTGTTGTTGCCGTTGTTCGGGTCGACCGTGACGCCGGAGGGAGCGAAGCTCGTCATGACGCTGGTGTCGGGGAAGTTCGCCAGGAAGGCGCCCACCAGTGTGTTGATCGTGATGACGTAGGTGCCGACGGGCAGGCTCGGCATCGTGCAACTGACCGCGCTGCCGAACGTGGTGCAGGTGAAGCCGGCCGGCGCGGCCGCGTTCTGGTACGCGAGCTCGGACGGCAGGTTCAGGTTGATGCCGCCGTTGGTCGCCGGGTCGGGGCCGTGGTTGGTGAGGGTGACGGTATAGGCGAGTGCCGCGCCCGGCGTCACCGGGTCGGGCGAGTCGACCGCGCTCACCACTTCCTGGTCCGCCGTTTGCGCCCAGGCCGGCAGCGAGGCGGCCGCCAGGAACGCAAGCAACATCGTGGTCGCCACGTCGCGAAGCGTCATTGCGTTCTCCCCTGTTCCCGTGCCCCCTGCAGGCACGTGCCGACTTTGCCCCGGAGCGCCGCCCCGTTCAACCCGCGCGAACGCGGGGTCAGCGGCGCAGCGCGCCCAGCAGGCGTCGACCGGCGCGGCCGTCGGCTTCGAGGCCGAGGCGCCGCTGTTCGGTCACGATGGCGGTGCGCGTGGCCTTGCCGATCATGCCGTCGATCTCGCCGATGTCGTGGCCGCGGGCCGCGAGCAGGGTCTGCAGTTCGCGGCGTTCGGCGCGCGACAGGCCGGGATCGCCGGTCGGCCACGCCGTCGCCAGGCCGCGCGCGCCGCGCAGCTGGTCGCTCAGCAGTGCGATGGCGAGCGAGTAACTTTCCGCCGCGTTGTACGAGAAGATCACGTCGTAGTTGCGGAATACGAGGAAGGCCGGGCCGCGCGCGCCGGCCGGCAGGATCAGCGCCGCGCTGCGATCCGCCCGCCCGAGCGGCGCGCCGTCGATGCGCGCGATGCCTTTCGCTTTCCAGAACGACAGCGGTTTGCGGAACTTGCGCCCGCTGCCGCGCGCGTCGAAACCGGCGGGCAATGTCACCTCGAAGCCCCAGGGCTCGCCGACGCGCCAGCCGCCTTTCGCGAGGTAGTTCGCGGTGGACGCCAGGGCATCGGCGGCGCTGCGCACGAGATCGCGCCGGCCGTCCTTGTCGAAATCCACCGCCAGGCGCAGGAACGTGCTCGGCATGAACTGCGTCTGCCCGAACGCGCCGGCCCAGGAGCCTTTCAGATCCTCCTCGCGCACGTCGCCCGATTGCAGGATCTTCAGCGTCGCGAAGAACTCCTCGCGGAAGTAGGATTGGCGCCGGCCTTCGCACGACAGCGTCGCGAGCGATACGAGCAGCGGCTTCCTGCCGGACACGCGGCCGAAATCGCTCTCCACGCCCCACACCGCGACGATGGCTTCCTTGTCGACGCGATACTGCTTCGAAACATCGTCCAGCGTCGCCGCATGTTCTTGCAGCATGCGCCTGCCGTCGGCGATGCGTTCGGCATCCACGAGGCCGGCGAGATAGTCCCAGATCGGCGTGACGAACTCCGGTTGCGCGTCGAGCGCCTCGAGCACGGCCGGATCGGCGACGAGGCCTTGCGTGTGGCGCGCGTAGGTCGCGGCTGAAACCCCCTTGGCGCGCGCCGCCGGTTCGAGTTTCGCCAGGCAGGCGGAGAGGTCGGCGGCCGTGGCGTGCGTCGCGGCCAGGGCCAGCAGCAGGAAGTATCGGTGCATGGCCGGATGCTAGCAGCGCCCACCTAAAACCTAGGACAATGGCGGCCTTCACTGGAGGATTCCCCATGGCCGAACCCACGCTCACCGCCCCCGCCGGCGGCGCCAAGATCACGATCGCGAACGGCAAGCTCAACGTGCCGAACAACCCGATCATTCCCTTCATCGAAGGCGACGGCACCGGCCCCGACATCTGGCGCGCGTCGGTGCGCGTGTTCGATGCGGCGGTGAAGAAGGCCTACGGCGGCCAGCGCCAGATCCACTGGATGGAGATCTACGCCGGCGAGAAGTCGAACAACCAGTTCGGCACCTGGCTGCCGGAATCCACCGTGCAGGCCTGCCGCGACTATCTCGTCTCGATCAAGGGCCCGCTCACCACGCCGATCGGCGGCGGCATCCGCTCGCTCAACGTGGCGCTGCGCCAGATGCTCGATCTCTACGTCTGCCTGCGCCCGGTGCGCTGGTTCAAGGGCGTGCCCTCGCCGGTGAAGCGCCCGGATCTCGTCGACATGACGATCTTCCGCGAGAACTGCGAGGACATCTACGCCGGCATCGAATTCGAATCGGGTTCTGAGGCGAACAAGAAATTCCTCGCGATGTTCAAGGAAGCCTTCCCGAAGGAGTTCTCGAAGATCCGTTTCCCGGAATCCTCCGGCATCGGCATCAAGCCGGTCTCGAAGGACGGTTCCGAGCGCCTGATCCGCGCCGCCATCGAGTACGCGCTCATCACGAAGCAGAAGAGCGTGACGCTGGTGCACAAGGGCAACATCATGAAGTTCACCGAAGGCGCGTTCCGCAACTGGGGCTACCAGCTGGCCGAGCGCGAGTTCGGCGACAAGGTCTACACCTGGGATCAGTGGGAACGCACCAAGGCCGCGAAGGGCGAGGCGGAAGCCAACGCCGAGCAGAAGGCCGCCATTGCCGCCGGCAAGGTCGTCATCAAGGACGCCATCGCCGACATCACGCTGCAGCAGGTGCTCACGCGTCCGGAAGACTTCGACGTGATCGCCACGCTCAACCTCAACGGCGACTATCTCTCCGACGCGCTCGCCGCGCAGATCGGCGGCATCGGCATCGCGCCGGGCGGCAACATCAACTACGTCACCGGCCACGCGGTGTTCGAAGCCACGCACGGCACCGCGCCGAAGTACGCCAACCTCGACAAAGTCAATCCGGGCTCGGTCATCCTCTCGGGCGAGATGATGTTCCGCTACATGGGCTGGACCGAAGTGGCCGACGCCATCATCCGTGCGATGGACACCGCGATCGGCAACAAGACCGTGACCTACGACTTCGCACGCCTGATGGAAGGCGCGACGGAAGTGAAGTGCTCGGAGTTCGCGGACGAGTTGATCAAGGCGCTCTGATCGTCGTCCCCGCGCAGGCGGGGACCCGGGTGCGAACGGCCGCAACTACGCCGCAACTACGCCGCAACTACGCGGCGTCCGGCACCTGGAATCCCGCCTCCGCGGATGACGAGCAAAAAGTTGCGGGAACGCCCGGCCTCCCTGCCGGAGCGTTCCCGCGGTCTGCGCCCTGTGGTTGGAGAGAGTCCCCGGGGGAGTGAAGGGACGGCGCAGATGTCTCGGGTCGCCGAAGTGGCTGGCCAGGCGGCCCGGTACCCGGATCAGCGATTCTTCATCGCGTACCAGAGGCCGCCCAGCAGGGCGGCCACGCCGGCCACCACGCCCACGGCGGCGATCGGGTGGCTGCGCGCCGCGGTGCGGGTGCTGGAATACAGGTTGCCCGCGCGGCGCGCGATGGCGGCGCTTTCGCGGCTCAGGTAATTGGTCAGCGCCCGGCCCCGGGTTTCGGTCCGGCGCGCGACGCGCTTGGCACTGCGCGACGCCCCGTTCAGGGTGCGCGAAGAAGAACTGCTGCTGCGGCTGCTGGCGGTGGCCATGGTCGAACTCCTTGCAGGGAACGGGGTGGCGCATGCGCGTCCGCAATTTCCCTTACAAGCCGCGTGCCAGACTCGACGGCATCGCGAATCAGCCAGTTGCGAGGTCCGGATGTCCGGTGCCGCGTGCATTTCGCCCGCCGCACCGGACACCCGGACTGCAATTCGACACCGGCATCAACCGCAGCCGCCCGCGCTCCGCGCGCAGCCCGCCGTGTCGGCGTGCGACTCAAGGTCGTGGGTCAGATGGCCGTCCAGGAACAGCAGGCCCTTGAACAGGAAAACCAGCGCTTCGAACACTTTCATGGCTATCTCCTCTTGCGTTGTTTGTTGAACGAGGACGAAGATAAGCCTCTGTGGATCGTTCCGGTAGCGACGGTTCTGCAAGCCAGGCTTGAAGGGGATTCAAGATGAGCCGACCCCCGCTGCATGCGCTCCAGGGCTTCGTGGCGGCTGCGCGCCTGGGCAATCTTTCGCGCGCCGCCGAGGCGCTGCACCTCACCGTGAGCGCGCTGAGCCATCAGATCAAGGGGCTGGAAGACCGCCTCGACCAGCGCCTGTTCGAACGCAGCACGCGCGGCATTGCGCTCACGCCCGACGGCCAGCGCCTGTTCGATCGCA
Organism: uncultured Aquimonas sp.; assembly: GCA_946481615.1. The sequence continues at coordinate 2,174 of CAMLOR010000023.1, read as the reverse complement.
TCGCGCCGGCGCTCGACACCATTGAACACGCGCTGCGGCCTTACGGCGCCAAGCGCGACCAGGTGCTGGGCATCTCGCTGATGGCCTCGTTCGCCTCGAGCTGGCTGGTGCCGCGGCTCGGGCGCTTCCTCGCGCTGCATCCGCAACTGGAGCTCAATCTGCAATCGAGCACGGCGCTGGTGGATTTCGAGCGCGAGCGCGAGATCGATGCCGCGTTGCGTTTCGGGCGCGGACAGTGGCCGGGCGTGGAAGCCGTGCACCTGCTCGACGACTGGGTGACGCCGGCAGCGAGCCCGGCGCTGATCGAGAGGCTGGGCCGCCCAACCCTGCAGACATTGTCGGAATTTCCCTTGCTGGGCGATCCGGGCGGGCGCTGGAGCGATTGGTTCGCGCGCTTCGGCGGCACGCCGCCCAGGCGTTACCGCGCCAATTTCACCGACAGCGAAACGCTGCATCGCGCCGCGGCCGAAGGCATGGGCATCGCGCTCGGCCGCGTCACGCTGGCCCAGCCGATGATGGATGCGGGCCTGCTGGTCGCGCTGTTCGAGCAGCGTTTGCCGGCGGATTACTCGCACTATCTGGTGTATCCGCCGCGCTCGGCGAACCATGCGGGGCTGGCGGCGTTCCGAGCGTGGCTGGTGGAGGAGGCGCGGGCTTATACCGCGGGCGCGGCGCGGCGCGAGGGTGGGGAGAAAGCGGCGTGAGGCCGGGCGGGAATCCAGGTGCCGGGCACGCCGACATGAACGAGACACGCCTCGACACCGACGCGCTTTCGCTCGCGGCACGCGCGGCCGCGGGGCTGCGGCGCGGCTTCGCCGATTACAACGCGCGCTTCCGCGCCATCACGCAGCGCGCGCGTGGCCGTTTCGAAGCACGCGACTGGGCGGCGATGCGCGCCGACGTCGTCGAACGCATCGAACTCTACGACGTGTGCGTGGCGGAAATGCACGAATGGCTCGCCGGCACGCTCGGCGCGCGCGCCACCGACCGCGCGCTCTGGGGCGCGATCCGCGACGCCTACGCCGCCGGCATCGCGCCGCTGCTCGACCAGGAGATGTACAAGACCTACTACAACACGCTGACGCGGCGTTTCTTCAGGACGCGCGGCGTGGATCCGGCGATCGAGTTCGTCGCGCTGGATATCGAGCCCACCGACCGCATCACGCATCCGGTGGCGCGCCACAGCTACGCGGTGTTCGGCGATCTCGCCGCCGTATTCCGCCGTGTGCTGGACGATTACGCCTTCGCGGTGCCCTACGAAGATGCGGGCCGCTGCGCCACGGCGGTGGCGCAGGCGGTCACGGAGCGCTTCGAACCGCTCGTCGCCATCGAGCTGCTGGAAACCGTGTTCTACCGCGAACAGCGCGCCTATCTCGTGGGACGCGCCTACGGCGAGCAGCGCCACGCGCCGCTGGTGATCGCGCTGGCCAACGACGGCGGCGGCCTGCGCGTGGATGCGGTGCTCACCGAGCGCGATCACGTGGCGCAGGTGTTCGGCTACACGCGCAGCTATTTCCTCGCGGATCTGGAAACCGTGGGCGATGCCGTCGTCTTCCTGCGCACGCTGCTGCCACGCAAGCCGGTGGACGAGCTCTACACCGTGCTGGGGCGCGCCAAGCAGGGCAAGACGGAGCGCTATCGCCACTTTTTCCGCCACCTCGCCCACCGCCGCGACGAGCGCTTCGTGCACGCCGACGGCGAGCGCGGCATGGTGATGTTGGTGTTCACGCTGCCCTCGTATCCGCTCGTCTTCAAGCTGATCCGCGATCACTTCGCCTTCCCGAAGGAAATCGCGCGCGAAGAGGTGATGGCGAAGTACCGCATCGTGTTCCGCCACGACCGCGTCGGGCGCTTGGTCGACGCGCAGGAGTTCCGTTTCCTGCGTTTCGCCAAGGCGCAGTTCGAGTCCGCGTTGCTGCACGAACTGCTCGAAGGCTGCCGCGAGAGCGTGTACGAGGACGGCGACGATCTGGTCGTGGCGCACTGCTACGTCGAGCGCCGCCTGCGGCCGCTCAACCTCTACGTGCGCGAAGTGCCCGAGGACGACGCCGAACGCGCGGTGCTCGACTACGGGCAGGCGATCAAGGATCTGGCCCGCAGCAACATCTTCCCGGGCGATCTGCTGCTGAAGAACTTCGGCATCACGCGCAACCGGCGCGCGATCTTCTACGACT
>CAMLOR010000022.1 GCA_946481615.1 uncultured Aquimonas sp. | reverse complement strand
AGGTCTGGTCCGGATCGGTCGGCTGCAGCGAAACGGCGACGGCATACGCGCTGCCATCGTCGATTGCAGTCGCGAATGTGAAGGCCCCGTCGGTGGAAACCACGAGTGCATCGCCGCCGTTGTTGGTCAGCGTCACGCTGTTGCCCGGCTCCAGGCCGCTCACCGTGCCGCCGATGGTGTACGTCGTGGTGACGCAGGTCACCGCCACGTTCGTCACGTTGGCGCCGTCGACGGTGCCCGCCCCGTTGGCGACGCTGCAGATCTGGTTCGGCGATGTCGGCTGCACGCTGACGGCCACGGCGTAGGCTGCGCCATCGTCGAGCGGCGCGGTGAACGCGAAGCTGCCGTCGGCGGAAACGACGAGCGCATCGCCGCCGTTGTTCGTGAGCGTCACGCTGTTGCCGGCGGCCAGGCCGGCGACCGTTCCGCCGATCATGAAAGTGGCGGTCGAGCAATTCACCGACACGTTGGCGACATTCGCGCCGGCGAGCGTGCCAGTGCCGGCGCTCACGGTGCAGGTCTGGTCCGGATCGGTCGGCTGCAGCGAAACGGCGACGGTATACGCACTGCCATCGTCGAGGGCCGCCGCGAACGTGAAGGCGCCGTCGGCGGACACCGCGAGCGCATCGCCAGCGTTGTTGGTCAGCGTGACGCTGTTGCCCGCCGCAAGGCCGCTCACCGTGCCGCCGATGGTGTACGTCGTCGTTACGCAGGTCACCGACACGTTCGTCACGTTGGCGCGATCGACGGTGCCCGCCCCGTTGGCGACGCTGCAGGTCTGGTTCGGCGAGGTCGGCTGCACGCTCACCGCCGCGGCGTAGGCGGCGCCATCGTCGAGCGGCGTGGCGAAGGTGAAACTGCCATCGGCCGAGACCACGAGCGCATCGCCGCCGTTGTTCGTGAGCGTCACGCTGTTGCCGGCGGCCAGGCCGGCGATCGTCCCGCCGATCGTGTACGTATCGGTCGCGCAGTTCACCACGACATTGGCGACGTTCGCACCGGCCAGCGTGCCGTTGCCGGCGCTCACCATGCAGGTCTGATCGGGATCGGTCGGCTGCAGTGAAACGGCGACGGCATACGCGCTGCCATCGTCGAGGGCGGTGGCGAACGTGAACGTTCCGTCGGCGGAGATCACGAGCGCATCGCCGCTGTTGTTGGTCAGCGTAACGCTATTGCCCGCGGCAAGGCCGCTCACCGTGCCACCCACGGTGTACGTGGTGGTGACGCAGGTCACTGCCACGGCCGTGACGCTGGCGCCCTCGACGGTGCCGGTGCCGTTGGCAACGCTGCAGGTCTGGTTCGGCGAGGTCGGCTGCACGCTCACCGCCACGGCGTAGGCCGCACCATCCGCGATGGACGTGGCGAACGCGAAGCTGCCATTGGCGGAAAGCACCAAGGCGTCGCCGCCGTTGTTGGTCAGGGTGACCGTATTGCCAGGCGCCAGGCCGAAAAGAGTGCCGCCGACGGTGAACACGTCGGTCGCGCAGCTCACCACGACGCTGGCGACATTCGCGCCAGCCAGCGTGCCGTTGCCGGCGCTCACCGTGCAGGTCTGATCCGGATCGGTCGGCTGCAGCGAAACGGCGACGACATACGCGCTGCCGTCATCGAGCGCGGTCGCGAACGTGAAGGCGCCGTCGGCCGAGACGACGAGCGCATCGCCGCTGTTGTTGGTCAGCGTCACGCTGTTGCCCGCGGCCAGGCCACTCACCGTGCCGCCGATCGTGTACGTCGTGGTGACGCAGGTCACCGCCACGGCCGTCACGTTGGCGCCATCGACGTTACCCGCACCGTTGGCGATGCTGCAGGTCTGGTTCGGCGAGGTCGGCTGCACGCTCACCGCCGCGGCGTAGGCGGCGCCATCGTCGAGCGGCGTGGCGAAGGTGAAACTGCCATCGGCCGAGACCACGAGCGCATCGCCGCCGTTGTTCGTGAGCGTCACGCTGTTGCCGGCGGCCAGGCCGGCGATCGTCCCGCCGATCGTGAAGGTCTCGGTCGCGCAGTTCACCACGACATCGGTGACGTTCGCGCCGGCCAGCGTGCCGCTGCCGGTGCTCACCGTGCAGGTCTGGTCCGGATCCGTCGGTTGCAGCGAAACCGCGACTTCGTAGGCGCTGCCATCGTCGAGCGCGGTCGCGAACGTGAACGAACCATCGGCGGAGATCACGAGCGCATCGCCGCCGTTGTTGGTAAGCGTCACGCCGTTGCCCGCGGCAAGACCGCTCACCGAACCGCCGATGGTGTACATCGTGGTGACGCAGGCCACCGCCACCGTGGCGATGTCCTCACCGTCGATGCTGCCGGTGCCGTTCGCAACGCTGCAGGTCTGGTTCGGCGACGTGGGCTGCACGCTCACGGCGACGTCGTAGGCGCCGCCATCGTCGACCTCGCTCGTGAAAGCGAAGGCGCCATCGGCACTCACGACCAGCGTGTCGCCGCCATTGTTCGTCAGCGTGACGCTGTTGCCCGAAGCCAGGCCCGAAACCGTACCGGCCACGCTGTGCGTCTGCGTGACGCAGCTCACCGACACCGCGGTGACGTTGCCGCCGGCGAGCGCGCCGCTACCGTTGGCGATGGTGCAGATCTGGTCCGGTTCGCCCGGCTGCGTCTGCACGGTGACGTCGTAGGCGCTGCCGTCGGCCAGCGCGGTCGCGAACGTGAAACTGCCGTTGGCCGACACGCCGAGCGCATCGCCGCCGTTGTTGAGCAACACCACGTCGTTGCCGGCGGCCAGGCCGCTGACGGTGCCGCCCACGGTGTAGTTGTCGGTGACGCAGCTCACTGCGACCGTCGTCACCGGGCCGCCCGCCACGTTGCCGTTGCCGCTGGCGACGCTGCAGGTCTGGTTGGGCGAGGTGGGTTGCACGGTGACGGCCACCGCGTACGCGCCGAGATCGAGCACCGGCGTCGGGAAGGCGAAACTGCCGTCGGCACTCAGCGTGATCGCATCGCCGCCGTTATTGCTCAGGGTGACGCTGTTGCCGGCCGCCAGGCCCGACAGCGTGCCGCCCACGGCGAACGATTGCGTCACGCAATTCACGGCAATGGTGGTCACGTCCGCGGTCACGGTGCCGCTGCCGCCGGTCACCGTGCAGATCTGCGCCGGTGCCGTCGGCTGCACCAGCACGCTGGCCGAATACGTCTGACCATCGGGCAGGCCGGCCGGAAAAACGAAGGCGCCGTTGGCCGTCAGGACGAGATCGTTGCCGCCGTTGTTCTGCAGCGTGACGCTGGCGCCGGCCGCCAGGCCGGAGAGCGTGCCGCCGATGCTGCGCGGCGGGCCGCAGAGGACCTGCACATCGTCGATGTCGGCGTCGTCGATCGTGCCGGTGCCGGCCACCACCGAACACGACTCGTTCGTGGGCTGCGTCGACACCGTCACGTCATAGGTGCGATCGTGGCCGAGCACCGTCGGGAACTGGAACGCGCCGTCCGCGCTGATGACGAGATCGTCGGCGCCGTTGAGCTGCAGCGTGAGCGATTCGCCGGCGTCGAGGCCGATCACGTCGCCGCCCACGAAGAACGGCACCGTACACACGTCGACCGCGCAACCGTCCTGATAGACCGGACATCCGGGCAGCGCGCCTTCCGGCGCGGTCTGCAACTCGTCCAGGCCGAATTCACCCGCCGGATTGCGCACTTCGATGCGCGCGATGCCCGCCGCCGACAACTGCGCGGTCGTGACCGTCGCCACCGCGATCGCCGTGCTGCCGAGCGAGGCGCCGCCGGCATCGAAGGCCTCCATCGTGGCGCCGGCGTCGGGCGCCAGCACGTTCACCTGCACTTGCGAGACGGTCGGCGAGAAGGTGATGGTCACCGTCTCACGGTCGGAGTAAAGGCCGATCGCGCCGGCGCTGCCGAAGCGCCCGTCGAAGGCGACCGCCACCGGCGCACCGCTCGGCGTGCTGAGCGTGGCTATGCCGGCGCAGGTCACGTCGCTCAGCGCGGCACCCGACGCGCAGGTCTCGAATCCGATCGGGCTCAAGAGCTGGGCCTGTGCCGCAGGCGCCAGCAGCGCAAGGAAGCCCGCGGCGCCGAGCAGGAAGCGTCGCGCCGATGCGCGGGGGCCCGCGCCGTTCCGATGCACTCGATCCATCGTCATCCCCTGGTCGCGTGTCATGGCGCTCACTTGGTCCGTACCACGGCGACGCGCAGCGGCGTCATCGGCGCGGCTGCGGGCAAGGTGTATTGGAACGTCGCCGGCGGCGCGACCCCCGGCGTTCCGATGTCCACGCCGAAGCGCAGCCAGCGCAGGCCACCGTTCTGGTCGAGCCCCGCGGGCGTGTAGGACACACCGTCCGTCAACGGGGCGGTCGTGAGCGGGTAGGTGGTGTTCAACGCGATGAAGATGGAGCGGTAATGCCAGCTCGGCGTCCGATAGATCGGATCGACCGTGAACGCGTTGTCGTCGGCATACATGGCCACGCCGAAATCCCGCGCCCAGTCGCGCATGTCGGCGCCGAAGATCGATTCGAGCTTGGCCTGGCCGGTGAGCGGCGAGTCGATCATGGCGCGCAAGGTCGCCGCATCGTCGCCGTTGGCGCGGTCGAGCGCGTAGCGCAGGAAGGCAGCCGTCACGCCGGGGAACACGCCGCTGTCCGCGCTGGCCGGCGTGGTGGTCAGCACACTGTAGCGGCCCGGATACTGGCCGCCGCTCGCGAACAGATAGTATTGCCGCAACGATCCGAAGATCCTGTTCGCGAAGCCATTGAAGGCGGCCACGCGGCGCGAGGCATAAGGCCCGGTGGTCAGATTGGTCACGACGATGTTGCCGCGCGGTGCCAGTCCGACCGAGTTCCGGTAGAACAGCAATTCGCTCGACATCCAGGCCAGGGCCTGATCCAGCCAGCGCTCTTCGAGCCCCGGCGCGGCGGTCACATAGATCCGTCGCCCGGCGTGGGTCAGGCGGGTCATCTCGTGCGCCATGCTGCGGATGGTCTCGCCCAGGATGAACGAGTACGTGCGCACGTTGGAGTTGACCACGCCGGTCGGGTCCGGCACGGCCATGTAGACGATCTCGCCTTCGTTGCTGCGCGGGCAGGACGCGGGCGCCGACGAGAACAGATCGCGCGCGTCGAAATGCGAAAGCGTCACGACGCTGCTGGCGGGCGGCGACAGCTCGTTCATCCAGCGGGTGAAGAACACCACGATGCCGCCGTTGCCATCGACGTCGGTCGGCTCGCCGAAATTCGTCGTCACCACAGCGCGCGCATCGGTGGTGGCGATGCTGGACGGGTTGGTCGAACCTGTAAGCGGATAACTCGTCGGGGGCGTGGTGACGGGCTCCTCGTACGCCTTGCGAATGGAATCGAAGTCGGTGTTCGTGAAGCCGCCGGGCACCGCCGGCATCCATCCGCCGGCACCGTCATCCACCACTTCCTGTGCGAAATAGAGACGAGGCTGCCCGGCGACGGCCGGCGACACCGTTTCGATCCGCGCCTTGCGCATGTCCAGCGGGCCGCTGCATCCGGGCGCCACCTGGATATCCAGCAGATCGCCGACCGCCGGAGGCGAGGTGGGCAGGAGCTTGCTGCCGCGGCCGCGCTGGATCAGCGCCTGCTCGCGGCGCTTGCCGGCGAGCAGCTGCGCCAGCTCGTCGTCCCTGGCGGCTGTCGCGGCGATATCGATGCTGTCGACATCGCTGGCGATGAAAGGCTCGCCCGGCAACCCCAGCGCCAGCGCACCCGACTTGGCCGGCATCGGCGCCGGCGGCCCGGTCACGGGAATGACGTCGTTGGCGAGGAACGTCGGCTGCGCATCCGAGGTGGGCACATAATTCACCGGAACCACGGTGTATTCCTGCGTCGCAGCCCCCGGCTCCACGCACAGCACCTGTCCGGGATGCAGCACCTGCGACTGCACCTCGCCGACCTCCAGTTGCAGGCAGTCGGTCGGCGCCGGCGGAATCGGGCAGACCTGGGCGACGGCCGGGCAGGCCACGGCCGACAGCAGCAACGCCGCCGTCGCGAAACGGATTGAAATCATCGAATGGGTTCCTTCACCACCGGAGCGCACGCGCAACGACGTGCGTTCGTGAATTCGGCATCGTGGATGTGCGCCGCGCTGACGTACCGCGGCAAGGCATGGATCATCGATTGCGCCCCCCGACGCCCCGCGAAGGCCGAAGGGTAACCGGCCCGGGCGGGAGATGCACGCGGATGTCATCGTTGTTTGCGTTGCGGTCGGGGCGCGAGCAAAGACGCCATCGGACGGCTTCGTCGTCAACGGCGGCGTGCGGCTGAGGGCCCACGAGCGAAAGCGGCGCTTCTTCGCTCGCTCATGCGTTCGTAGAAACCGAACGCCAAAAACGACGAAGCCACCGCAAGGGTGGCTTCGATGCGGACGGCGTACACCCCGTCCCGCTTGGCGCTTGCGCGGTGGCCCAAGCTGCTGCTCCAGGGATCTCGCCTTCGTGCCACTCCGGCGGATCAATCGTCTTCAGCGAGGCAAATGCTAATCCTCGATCGAGTGCCGGTCAATTCCGGCGATGAATCGTACGTAAGGCAACGCATGGCAGAGCACCCTTTCGACCAATGGCTGGTAGATGGCGATCCGACCTTTGGCGTGATGCCGGGTGGTCTTCTGTCGACTTGTCCACGCGAGGCGCCCATCTATCTGTTCCGCGGCACGGCTACCTGGGGCTGGATGCACATCGACCATCGCCACCGCACCAACCCGCTGTTTCACTTTGCTCCGTCGATCGAAGCGATGGTGTGGGACCGATGCGGTTGCAAAGGTCTCATCCACGCCTCGCGCGATCCCGCCGGTCTCACCGTTTCCATCGTGTTGCCGCCCTTGGCCTTCCTGGTCCTGCGGTACTTGCCCGACTTCGAGGCCTTCTCGATAACGACGATGTTCAATCGACGCGCACGTGGATCGCCTGATCCCGTCATCGGCGAGTACGTGCCTCCATCACGGCCATCGCGTCGACCCGTGTTCGCTTGGCTTCCTTATCGCTAGGCCAGGGTCCAATTCCAATACCTCACGCTGGCCTCGTCCCGCGGCGCGCAGGGAATCGCGAACAGCCTACAAACGCCGCGCCGGCAGCGTAGCCGACGCGAAGCCGCGACACCTGCTGCGCCGCGGCCAGGAATCTGTCACTTCGCCGGGATCGCGATGACCTCGCCCGCCCCGATCACGAAGTGAACCAACAGCCCCACCTCGAACATTCCCAACGCCTCCCGCACCTGCCGCGTCCAGCGCACATCCTCCGCACTGGCCTCCGCCACGCCGCTCGGGTGGTTGTGCGCGAGGATGGCGTAGCGCGCATTGCGTTGCAGCGCCCACTGCACGACCACGCGCGGCTCGACCTGCGCGCGATCCAGCGCGCCCTTGGCCAGGACGTCGCAGGCGATGATGCGGTGGTGGCCGTCGAGCCAGACGGCGTGCAGTTCCTCGTGCAGCAACCCGGCGAGCCGCAGCCGCAGGTAGTGCTCCGCCTGCCGCGGGTTGTCCAGGCGCCCGCGGCGCTGCAAGCGCCGCCACAGGATCGCCTCCGCCCGCGCGAGCACGGCATCCTCGCGTCGACGTCGCGACGCGTGCGTGACCGCGACAAGCTGCGAGCGCGGTATCGCTTCGCACGTGCTCGTGCCAGATGTCGCCGAGAATGACGTTGCGTTTCCCCACACCCCGTCGTTTGCCGACAATGACGCGATGCTGGCCTTGCAGGCCCACTGTGTGGGCCGCAGCGTGCCTTACAATGAACCGTCTTCCGCAACTTGATCATCTTTTGCGCTCCGACTTCGAGCTTGTATGACCCGCAAGAAGAATGCGCCGCCCTCCTCGCTCGTCCGCTCGTCCGCCGCCGAGTACCTGACCTTCATTGCCGCCAGCGGTGCGGGTGGCGTCGAGGCAGTTTATGCGGACGAGAACGTCTGGCTCAGCCAGAAGATGATGGCGCAGCTCTACGACGTCGACGTTCGCACCGTCAATTACCATCTGAAGACCGTCTTTGCGGACAGCGAACTGCAGGAAGAGGCAGTTATCCGAAAATTTCGGATAACTGCCGCCGACGGCAAGACCTACGACACCCAGCACTACAACCTCTCGGCGACGATCGCTGTCGGCTACAAGGTCAACTCCGAGCGTGCCGTGCAATTCCGTAAGTGGGCCACCGTCGTCGTCGAGGAGTTCACGATCAAGGGTTTCGCGATGGACGACGAGCGCCTCAAGCGAGGCGGTTCCGTTCTCAGCGACCGCTACTTCGAAGAGCAGCTTCAGCGCGTCCGCGAAATACGGCTGTCCGAGCGCAAGTTCTACCAGAAGATCACCGATATCTACGCGACGTCCGTCGACTACGACGTGACCGCGCAGGCTACCAAGCGGTTTTTCGCGAGCGTGCAGAACAAGCTGCACTGGGCGATTCATGGGCAGACGGCCGCCGAGGTCATCATCGACCGCGCCGATGCAGCCCGCGAGCACATGGGTCTGCACACCTGGACCGATGCACCCTCGGGAAAGATCCAGAAGTTCGATGTGGTCGTAGCGAAGAACTACCTGACCGCGCCGGAGCTTGCGCAGCTTTCCCGGCTGGTGAACGCCTACCTCGACGTGGCCGAGGACATGGCGCTACGCAAGATCCCGATGACCATGCAGGACTGGGAAACCCGCCTGAACCGGTTCCTGGCCGCGACCGACCGCGAGGTGTTGCAGGATGCCGGCAAGGTCAGCGCCGAGATTGCACGCTCGCATGCCGAGAGCGAGTTCGAGAAGTACCGTATCGTGCAGGATCGGATCTTTGAAAGCGATTTCGATCGTCTCGTTGTCGAAAGTCGCCGGTTCGCCGCGATCAACGAGAAGCCGCAGAGCTAGTGTCAGGGTTGACTACACTCGGCCTGCCTCACGCTATTGGGCGGGTCCCGCGACACGCCGGAAACGTCGAGCAACCGAGAAACCGCGCGCCGGACTGCCGCGCGGTGCGCGGAACCATCGGGGCCGCGCACAACGGACAGGTGGCTGCGACTGTTTGAGCGGGCGGCGCCTTCGGTGCCGCCGGAGTAGGCGTGGGTGGCTCCGTCTTTCGCTGCACGCTTTGCACCAGCGCCAGCAACTCCGGCCCCGCCACCAACTCGATCGGCTTGCTTTGCGCGAATGCCCTCGCCTCAGCCGTGAAATCGCCGGTGGTGACGATCACCACGGCAGCCGCCCCGTGATGCGCCAGCAACCCGAACTGCTCCCGCACGACGGGCGCCCCTACGCGCTGCGTGCGCCAGTGCTTGCACTGCACCAGCGTGAGCGCGCCGTGGCGCCTGAGCCGCAGATCCACGCCACCATCCGCTCCGCGCGTCGCCGATTCCTCCACCTCGAATCCCAACCTCTCGTAGGCTTCGGCAACGAGTTGCTCCAACTCGCGCCAGCTCATCGCACGTAGCGACTCAATCCCCGCGCGGCTATCGAGCAACCTTCTGCGCCGATGGCGCTGAAAGGCCGACACCGCTGCGGCCAAGCCACACAGCCCCGCCGCCAAGTACACCAGCGGATCGAGCGCGCCGGTAGCGGCCTGTTTCCCGAAGGCAACCAGAAAGGGGTTTTCGCTGCGCGCGAGGAATGCGGGAACCCACCACAACCCGGACAGAAGAGTGAGCAGCGCGAAGCCCGCACCGACCGGCCACGGCATCCGGGTGAGGTTGTCGAAGAAGGAGGAGCGGCTACGAGGCATGGTCAGCGCCGAGAAGTGGAGTGGCTGCCACGGTATCGAAACTCGCGCGGCGCGACGTGCTGCGCCGCAGCTAGGAATCTGTCACCTCGCTGGAACCGAGGCGACCTCGCCATCCCCGACCACGAAGTGCACCAACAGCCGCACCTCGATCATCCGCAACACCTTGCGCACCTCCCGGGTCCAGCGCACATCCTCCGCACTGGCCTCCGCCACGCCGCTGGGGTGGTTGTGCGCGAGGATGGCGTAGCGCGCATTGCGTTGCAGCGCGCACTGCACGACCACGCGCGGGTCGATCGTCGCGCGATCCAGCGCGCCCTTGGCCAGGACGTCGCAGGCGATGATGCGGTGGTGGCCGTCGAGCCAGACGGCGTGCAGTTCCTCGTGCAGCAACCCGGCGAGCCGCAGCCGCAGGTAGTGCTCCGCCTGCCGCGGGTTGTCCAGGCGCCCGCGGCGCTGCAAGCGCCGCCACAGGATCGCCTCCGCCCGCGCGAGCACGGCATCCTCGCGTCGACGTCGCGACGCGTGCGCGGCAGCAGACAACGGCGTACCGGCCATGCAGGCCTCCGGAGGTGGCGAACGGTGCGCGGTTGACATACCGGCACGCGACCGGCGGGCCTTGCGACCCCCGCGCACCGCCGCCGTAGACCGGCGGATGGCCATGCGCATGGAGCGCGGGCACGAAAAAACGCGCCTCGCGGGCATGCGGTGGCGCGTCGATGCGCGCGTGCCGGGATGTCAAACCCGACCGCGGATTGGGCCGCGGCGATCTGATGCTACGCCCGCCGACTTTGCGCAGGCAAGACCCTAGGAATCTGTCACCTTGGCGCGCCGGCAATCATGACGGACACTCCGTCTCGTCGAGTTCGATTCACACGCCGCTAGCCCTTTGTTCACTCGCCCACTCGGCGACACCCTTGGTACCGTCCCCATGAGCGTTCCGACCTACGACAAGTTCATCGAGCCGGTTCTTCGCTTCCTGGCAGCGCACCCGGAGGGCGCGTCTGCAAAGGACGCCCATGAGGCGGCTGCCAGTGCGCTTGCAATTTCAGCGCCGGATCGCGAAGAACTCCTGCCCAGTGGATCACAGCCCATCTACAAGAATCGCGCCGGCTGGGCGCATGACCGGCTCAAGCGAGCGGGCCTCTCAAGCAGTCCGCGTCGCGGCTTCTGGAAGCTGACCGCTGAAGGGCAGGACTTCGTTGCCAAACACTCCGCTCCACTCAGCGCAAGTGAGGTGGAACATCTGGCGATTGGGTTCATGGATGTGCGATTGAAGCCGCAGGGCGACGGTGTCTCGCTGGCTTCACCCGCACTTGCGCAGGTGCCGATTCTCGAGTCCGCAATCGAAAGCCCCGACGATCGGCTCGGACAAGCGTTGGCGGAGCTACGACGGTCCGTCGCGGCTGAAGTGCTGGAGTCGCTGGCCACCGTTTCGCCCTCTTATTTTGAAACCATCGTGCTCGATCTTCTGCATCGAATGGGCTACGGCGCGAGCCGCGAGGACTTACAGCGCGTGGGCGGATCGGGAGACGCCGGGATCGACGGCGTTATTTCGCTCGATAAGCTTGGCCTCGAGCGGGTTTATGTCCAAGCAAAAAGGTGGCAGAGCACGGTAGGGCGGCCGGAAATTCAGGCGTTCTACGGCGCGTTGGCGGGGCAGCGTGCCAATAAGGGCGTTTTCATCACGACCTCCGGCTATACCGCTCAGGCGATCGACTTCGCCAGGTCGGTCGAGCGCATTGTGCTTGTCGACGGACCCAAACTCGCCGAGTTCATGATTGACCATGAAGTAGGCGTGTCCGCACGGACCGTGAAGGTCCCGAAGCTTGACAGCGACTACTTCGATGAGGAATCGACGTAACTACCGAATTCTAGGTTTCGCACATCGGCTGCGGCCGGTTTATGCATCAGCCTTGACGGTCTGAACGTGGCAGCGCTGCAGCGACCTCGCGGAACGAGTGAAGCGCTGCTTCGAGATGATCGATGATCTCCTGCGCCAACACATCGGGTGCGGGCAGGTTGTCGAGGTCGTCGAGACTGTCGTCCTTGAGCCAGAAGATATCGAGGCTGGCCTTGTCCCGTGCAACGAGATCCTTGTAGTCGAAGTAGCGGAAGCGCTCCGACTCCTTGCGCTTGTGGCGGTTGGCCGGGTGGTAGGCCTCGACGAACTCCTGCAGGTCCTCGCGGCGCAGCTGCTTGGTCTTTAGGGTGAAGTGCTTGTTGGTGCGCAGGTCGTAGATCCACACGCCCTTGGTGTGGACCTTGCCGTCCTTCGGCTTTGCGTCGAAGAACAGCACGTTCGCTTTGACGCCCTGAGCGTAGAAGATGCCCGTGGGCAGGCGCAGCAGGGTGTGGACGTCGCAGGTTTCCAGCAGCTTGCGCCGGATCTTCTCGCCGGCGCCGCCTTCGAACAGCACGTTGTCGGGCAGCACCACCGCAGCTTGGCCGGTGGTCTTTAGCATCGAGACTATGTGCTGGAGAAAGTTGAGCTGCTTGTTGGAGGTGGTCTGCCAGAAGTCCTGGCGCTCGTAGGTCAGCGCGTCGCGGTCTTCCTCGCCGTCCTCGTTGGTGATGGTCATGCTGCTCTTCTTGCCGAAGGGCGGATTAGCCAGCACGTAGTCGAACTTCTGCTTGGGTTCGGAGATCAGCGCGTCGGAGCGCTCGACGGTCGGCTCGCCGTCGAGGTCGCCGACGTTGTGCAGGAACAGGTTCATCAGGCACAGGCGCCGGGTGGCAGCGACAATCTCGTTACCGAAAAAGGTCTTGTGCTTCAGGAAGTTCTTCTGCTTCTTGTCCAGCGTCACGCCAGCGCGTGTCAGCCACTCGTAGGCTCCGAGAAAGAAGCCGCCGGTGCCGCAGGCGGGATCGGCGATGGTCTTGCCCGGCTCGGGCTGCACGCACTCGACCATCGCCTGGATCAGCACGCGCGGGGTGAAGTACTGGCCGGCGCCGCTCTTGGTGTCCTCGGCGTTTTTCTGCAGCAGGCCTTCGTAGAGGTCGCCCTTGGTGTCGGCATCCAGGCTGATCCAGTCCTCTGCGTCGATCATCTGTACGAGACGCGCCAGCTTGGCCGGGTCCTGGATCTTGTTCTGCGCCTTGAAGAAAATCGCGCCAAGCATGTCGGGTTCTTCGCCGAGCCTGTGAAGCACCTTGATGTAGTGCGCTTCGAGCGGCGCGCCTGTCTTGCCCTTCAGACTGAGCCAGTCGCAGCTCTTAGGAATGTGGGTGTCGCGGTTGTACGGATCCTGCGAATACTCGTGCGCCAGCTTGAGGAACAACAGGTAGGTCAGCTGTTCCAGGTAGTCGCCGTAGCCGACCCCGTCATCGCGCAGGGTGTGGCAGAAGTTCCAGATCTTCTGGACGAGCGCGGTGCTGTTCATGCGGTCTTCCTGCGGCGGTGCAGTGCGCCAGCGTCGCTGCTCACGCGTGCGGCGCGAATGCGGGCCAGCAGTTCGCTGGCGGGTTCGTCGCTGGTGTCCTGCGGGACCAGGTGGCCGGCGAAGGCGGATCTGAGGACGTTCTTGCGCTGCGCAGCGGCCTGCCTTAAAGACAGATTCGTCGCAGCTAGTTGCCCGATATAACCGGCCATCGCATTGGTCAAGGTGTCAACGGCGGCGCTTTGTTCTGCGGCAGGGGGCAACGGCACGGGAATCTTTGAGATCTTTCCCACGCTCAAGGTGTAGAGCCCGCTGGTCGTAGCTGCAAGCGCAGTCATGCGGTCGATTCCACGGAGCGAGTTCAGCCACGCTTCGATGAACTCACCTTGGACTAGTACTGGGCGAGCGCGAATGAGATGGTTCTGATGAACTGCGTTCTCGATAGATCCGTCCCATAACGCGCAACGACCAATCTCGGTAAGGCTGCCGTTTCCTTCGACGACCAAGATGTCGCCCTTCTGCAGAGCCAGTCGCTCTAACTCGCCGTCAAACAGCTCGATCTCATGAATTTCGTCGAGCTTGAGTTGACCGCGCGCAACATTTGCAACACGCAAGAACGGATAGCGATTTGCAACAGGAGCGCGTGACGGTTGCTTTTGAATACCCCCTTGGATCTCCGCCAGTTGGTCCAAGCTTGCCCACACCCACCCGTCCGGCAGGGAAGGAAGATCGGTGAGGTCCGGAGCGGCGGGCTCGGGATATTTGGCTTGCCAGCCTGTGGGCGGCGCCTTGCCTTGGCCAGCGAATTTGGCAAGCTGCTTCTGCTCCCAGCGGGCGCGGCGTTCGGACAGGATGCGTTGCAGCAGTTCAGCGCCGGTTTCCTGCGGCTGGCCGTGGGCCGCGCGCCAGTCGGCCGTCAGCGCGCCCTCCACCGTCGCCTTCAGCAGCGAATGGCGATACAGCGCTAGCTTGCGCTGCGCGGCCTTCAGTTCGGCCACGCCAGCGTCGAGGTCGGAGAGCAGCTCTTCTAGCTTTTCGACGATGCGGGCTTGCTCGGCGCGGGGCGGCAGGTTGAACTGAAAGGATGAAATGTCTTTCGGACGCACTGCCGGATAGAGCGCACCCTGGACGACGGCCGTCATTGCTTGCACAAAGCTCTCGGTTTGCACCAAGTAGTACAGGAACTTTGGATCCACCCAAGACGAGCGCAGCACATGGAATCCGGTAGACGCAATGGCTTCGCCAGGCAGATCCGGGACCATGGCTATTGCGTTGAGATTCGGCCTCGTCATTGAAACAAGAACGTCCGCAGGTTGAACGACTTGCCTTGCCCGGCTCGGGGCCTCATTTTGCGGCACGGTTTTCAGATCGAAGAATGTCTTTGACTCCCGATCGACACTGCCGATGTCCAAGTACACGAAGTCTTTAGTTGGGCCGGCCTGTGAAACAGCGGCATCGACTACTTCGCCAATGGTTGTTCGGCAATGCCCGCGTACTACGACGAGATCTCCGTGGTCTTCCCAACTACTCAAGCCACCAACTCCTCATTCATCTCGGCCAGCAATTCGTCCAGCTGCCCGTCAAACACATTCCATGCCTTCTGCAACCCGCCCTTGTCGGCCAGCTGCGCGTAATCGAAATCATCGCGCTCGATGCGGCAGCTGCTGGCGATGTGGTCCTTGACCAGGCGCAGCCACTCCATTTGCTCCGAAGTAAATGCCGTTGCGCGCCGCGCATTGTGGCGGAAGACCCAGTCGGCGAAGCGCTTGTCGACGCTGTCGGCGAAAGGCCGCAGTTCCTCGTCCATGCCCAGCGCGAAGCGCACCAGCGAGACCAGGTCGGTCAGCTGCCGGCGCACGCCATTGCCGCGCACCTTGCTCTCCTGCACGCGCGCGTAGGCTGACCACAGCTTCTCGGTGGTCAGCATCAGCGGCGGGCGCGACAGCGCGTCGTGCAGCTCTTCGATCATGTCGAGCGTCAGCTCGCGACGGCGGTAGGGCTGGGCGTAGAAGAAGCCCAGGGCTGCGATCTCGTCGCGGTGGGTCTCAAGGAACTCACGGAAGCGGCCAATCGCCGCCTCGGCATTGGCCTGCGCCTGCGCGGCAAACTCGCTGCGGGTGACTTCATCCAGATTGATGTGATCGATCAGCTGCTCTCGCTCGCGTCGGGCTGATTCGATCACCTCACGCAGGGATGGCGCGTCGAAAGGTCGGCAGGCGGCGTCCACGCGCTTGGTTCTCGCCGCGTCGAGCTCTTCTTCCGTCACTGTGTCCTGGCTGCGAGTGATGCCGGCGGCTTTTGCCGCGTCCAGCGCATCGGCCATGAGTCGGTCGGGATCGAGCGCCTGCACCAGACCGCGCGCGAGATCCTGCAAGCCAATGCCACCACTGGCCTGCTTGATCCGCGTCAGCGCCTTGTCGTCGAGCTGCTTGGCGAGGCGCACCAGACGGTTGCCGAGGCTCAGCACCGTGTCCGGATCGCGCGCGCCCACGGCCACGCCCTTGAGCAGACTGTCGAGGCTAAGCGTGGGCTTGCGCTCTAGCGGCCGGCTTTCGGTCTTAAGCGACTTCTCTACGCCCAGGGCGTCGATCAACACGAAGTGCGTCTTGGCGCCTTCGGCCGAGTTGCTGACCTTCTTCAACGATTCGGCGTCGAGGCTGCGCACGCCGCGGCCTTTCATCTGCTCGTAGTAGCCCTTGCTACGCACGTCGCGCATGAACAGCAGCACTTCCAGCGGCTTGACGTCGGTCCCGGTGGCGATCATATCCACGGTGACCGCGATGCGCGGGTGGTAGTCGTTGCGGAAGCTGGCGAGCACACTGTCGGCGTCGTCGCCGGCGATGGCTTTGCCAGTTTCCGGATCGAGGCCGGCACGATAGGTGACCTTCTTGCAGAAGGCGTTGCCCTCGCCGTAGATCTCGCGCACGGTGCGGATGATGTCGTCGGCGTGGCTGTCGGTCTTGGCGAAGATCAGGGTCTTCGGCGTTTCCTTGCGGTGCGGGAAGATGCGGGTCTCGACCGCTTCCTTCATGGCCGCGATGACGTTGCGGATCTGGCTGGGATTGATAACCGACTTGTCGAGGTCCGTGGCGCCGTAGGTAGTGTCTTCCTCGGTCTGCGCCCAGCGCTTGGCGCGGGTTTCGCGGTCGCGGTGGTCGACCCATTCCCTGGCTTTCAGCTCGGCGCCCTTGGCGGTGACCTCGGTTTCGATCTCGTACACGTCGTAGCCGACGTTGACGCCGTCGACCACGGACTGCTCGTAGCTGTACTCGGCGACCACGTTCTCGTTGAAGAAGCCGTAGGTGCGCTTGTCCGGCGTGGCGGTGAGGCCGATCAGGAAAGCGTCGAAGTAGTCGAGCACCTGCTTCCACAGGTTGTAGATGCTGCGGTGGCACTCGTCGATGACGATGAAGTCGAATTGCTCGATCGGCACCTGCGGGTTGTATTGCACCAGCCGCGCCTGGCTATCCGTCTGGCCAAGCTCGTTGAGCGAGATGTCCTCACTAGCTTCCGCCAGATCGGTGCCGGACAGGATCGAGTACATGCGCTGGATGGTGCTGATGCAGACCTGGGCGTGCGGGTCGATGTTGCTGCTGGCCAGGCGCTGGACGTTGTACAGCTCGGTGAACTTGCGGCCATCGTCCGGCGGCGTGTAGGCCATGAACTCCTGGTGCGCCTGCTTGCCCAGGTTGCGGGTGTCGACCAGGAACAGGACACGCTTGGCGCCGCCGAACTTGAGCAGGCGGTAGACCGAGGTGATGGCGGTGAAGGTTTTCCCAGCACCGGTGGCCATGTGGACGAGGGCGCGCGGGTTGTTTTTCGCGAGCGATTTTTCAAGCCCGTTCACCGCATTGATTTGGCAATCCCGCAGGTTCCGCTCGGGGAGCGCGGGCATCTGCGTGAGGCGGCGGCGGAGCGTGTCGGGTTGAGCCGCCCATTCGCCCAGCGTCTTGGGTTGGAAGAAGTGGAAGAGTTCGCGCGCGCGGGGCGCGGGGTCGGCGCCGTCGGTGAAGTAGATGATCTGGCCAGTGCTCTCGTAAAGGAAGCGCAGCGCCTTGCCCCCGTTGCGCCATTTCAGCGTGGCGCTGGCATAGCGCTCGGTCTGCGCCTCGTGGACGCTGAGGTTGTGGCCGGCTTCGTCGCGCTTCGCTTCGATCACGCCAACGGGTAGGCGATTGACGAATAGGAGGTAGTCGGCGGGGCCGGTGTCAGTCGGGTACTCGCGGACCGCCACCCCGAGGCCGGCGCCCAGGTTCACTGTCTTGACATCCTGGACGATCCAGCCGGCTGCCTCGAGCTTGCGATCGATCAGGACGCGGGCGTGTGATTCAGGCGTCACGGACCTCGCCTCGAACTACCTAGCATTCGGCTTCCTTCTTGACTCCAGAACGGCGATAACCGTGCCGACTCTAAAGCAATTGAGGCCCCACAGCGCGCAAAGCTGTGCATCCATCAGTCGCCAGAGTCGATCTCGCCTACTCTTCCGCTTCGGCCTCTGCTTGGACTACGGCCGGCGTCCACCCGTCGGAACCGAGCAGTTCAATCACCGCGGAATACTTCTCGAGGCGCCCAACTTGCTTGATCTTCGAGTGGAACCGATCGCGAGCAGCATTAGTCGGAAAATCTCCTGGTGCCGTGCTGCGCAATATTCCAAGTAGCAAGACATGGGTTTCTGCTGCATCCCAGTTCTGTCCATTCGAAATAATCGCATCGAAAAGCTGATCAATTCGAGTTGCATCGAGCTGCCCCGAGAACGGCGCGATTAGTTCGCGAAAGTTCGCTTCGGACGTGCGCCAGCCGCCAGAGTTCTCATAAAGCTCGACCGCGCGCTGCCATAGCTCACTTTGCAGATTCAGTGCAATGGCTGAAGCCAACTTTTCTCGACCGAGGCCCGAGATTAGCTGCACGATCGACGGCCGCAAGTGTGGCACCGTAACACCGGCGAGGATCCGAAAATCGTCAAGCGTTCCGGGATTCGCATTGTCGACAGTCTCTTTCAGTCCAGTTCTGACTGGGGCAGAAATCACGTTCCAGAAGTCCGGAAAAGCCCCAATGAATGCAATTGCGCGAGCGCGGTACTGCGGCTCCAGACTGTCAATCATCACGACGATTGAGTTGGCAACATCTGCCCAAGCGGAGGGTGCACGCTCGCGAATAGCAACCAGGGTTGACACGACCTTTCGTTGCTGCGCCTCCCATTGAGGCGGAACCCCGCGCAGTAACGACTTTGAGAGCACAACGCCAAAGTTTCTGACGTTTTGGGGTCTTACGCGCTCCAAATAGCGCTGCTCAACGTAGTCAAGCACTCGCGCGTGGTCCGTCGGAAATCCAGCCGATTGGACATCGACATCATAGAGGTCGAATATAGCCTTACCTTGCAGAGGCTCTCGCGACAGAACCAAATCGACTGCATTGGCGAGATGCAGTCGCACAAGCTCAGACGTTGGCTCAAAGAGTTCTGCTTCCGCGGAAAATGCTGGGTGGGCGCAAAGATGCCGGTCTTCACGGAGGCGCTCAAGATGCGTCGCGGCTATCCGATTTATCAATTGTGTGTTTTTGGTAGCATCGTCAACAATCGACGCCTCGAGTTGAAGCAACTTCTTTATGTCACCACTCGCGGTTGCGTTGTCCCACGCGCCGATGAACGCGGTAGCAGCACCATCACCCATCGCGCTCAATTCACGATACTTGGCTATCAAATCGAATACGATAGCGACCCAGGTCGAACTCATCGCCGCTCTGAGCGCGCCTGCCTTGTACGCCTTAACTGCATCGAGAAAGTACGTTTTCGACTGCGAGTTCCGCACCCGAACTAGTAATAGATCGAGATCAACAAACCCAGTGTCCAACGAATTTCCCCGTTGCAGTCGAGTATTGCCTATGCTGCCTCAGGCCGCGACTGTTCGATAGGTGACAGATTCCTAGATTCGATCAGTGTAGCGGAACGTGAGATTCAAGCGCTCCAACGCTATCGCTCTCGTGCGAGGGAGCGAGTGCCTCCACGAATCCTGCGTTCCACCCCGCATCACTACTAAATTCCCGTGTGGCAGCAAGATCTCATGCTTGTGCCCATCCGCCTTCCTCTTGAAAACAAACCTCCTCTCCGCCCCCAAACTCACCGACGCAATCACCGGCTCCTTGCCCAGTTCCGGTTCGTCGTCGCTGTGCCACCCCATGTAATCGCGCCCATCGCGGTAGAGGTTGGCGAGGACGCTGTTGAACGGCACGCCGAGTTCGCGGGTGAGGCGTTCGCGGATCAGTAGCAGCGCCGCGGGCCAGGGGTGCGGGGTGAAGCGGGTGCCGGAGTAGCGGTAGTCGGTGCCGGGGTCGCCGATCCAGCAGCTCAGGCGCGGGGAGTCGATTTCGCGGCCGAACATCTTGATGCGGTGGATTTCCCACGGGATGGCCGTGCGCAGTTCGGTGAAGAGTGCGTCGGCTTCGTCCGGCGGGAGCCAGGCCGGGGTGTAGGTGATGTCGGGGGTGTCAGTCGCCGGCATCGAGCACGGCGGCGAGGATTTCGCCGAGTTCGAGCAGTCGCAGGTCGCTGCCGGGGGCGCCGACGAGTTGGAGGCCGATGCCTTGGCCCAGCGGCAGGGCGAGTGCGGGGCAACTCGCGAGGGAGGCGAGTGCGGTGAAGTCGGGGATGGCGCCGGGTTCGTCGTCGCCGATGCGCGGGGGTGCGACGGGGGTGACGGGGAGCATCAGCACGTCGAAGCGTTCGAACAGGGCGCGGACGCGGACAACGAAATGGTCGAGGCGGCGGTCGGCCTGGGCGTAGGCGGCGGCGGTTTTCGTGTTGGCGTAGGCGAGCATGGCGGCGACGCGGTCGCTGGCGCCATGGAGGTCGTCGCCGTGGGTGGCGAGGAGTTCGGCTTCCATCATGAGCAGCGCGGCGCGGCGGGTTTGCAGCACGTCGAGCGGCGCGAGTTGCAGGGCGGCGGGGGCGCTGCTGCCGAAGATGGGCAGCGCGCGTTGGACGGCGGTTTCGAATTTCGCCAGCACGTCGGGGGATGCGCCCAGTGACTGCAGGTCGTCGACGATGCCGGCGCGCAGGACGCCGGGCGTCCAGTCCGGCGGGGCCATGGGCACGCGGCGTTTGCGGGAGCGTGGGTCGCGGGCGTCGTAGCCGGCGCAGACTTGCAGCAGCGGGGTCGCGTCCTGCACGCCGCGCACGAGGAAGCCGGGGCAGTCGGTGCGGCGCAGCAGCGGTTGCATGCCGTGGGTGGAGAGTTCGCCGAAGGTGGGTTTGAGGCCCACCACGCCGCAGAAGGCGGCGGGGATGCGGATGGCGCCGATCGTGTCCGAGCCCAGCGCTGCGATGCAGTGGCCCGCGGCCACCGCGGCGGCGGCGCCGGCGGAGGTGCCGCCGGCCACGACGTTCGCGTCGCGCGGGTTGCGGACGTCGCCGTAGTGCGGGTTGCGGCCCAGCGTGCCGAAGGCGGCTTCGTCGAGGTTGGTTTTGCCGAGCAGGACGGCGCCGGCGCCGCGCAGTTTCGAGACGACGTGCGCGTCTTCGTGTGCGAGGCGGCCGCGGCGCGCGGCCAGGCCGGCCGTGGTGGGCAGGCCGGCCACGTCGAAGTTGTCCTTGATGGCGAGCGGAATGCCGTCGAGGCGGCCGACGGTGCGGCCTTCGGCGCGGCGAGCGTCGGCCTCGCGCGCGGCGCGGCGGGCGCCGTCGGCGTCCACAAAGGTCCAGGCGTTGAGCGCGGCGTCGCGTTCGATGGCGGCCAGGCAGGCCTCGGTGAGCGCGGCGCTGGTGGTTTCGCCGGTGGCGAGCGCGTGCAGCACCGTGCACAGCGGTGCGTGGCGCAGGCGGTCGGCGGTTCTCGGCATGGCGGGCGGGCGCGTTCGGGGGCGAGGGCCGAATGATGCGTGGTTTGCCGGTGGGGCATCAAACCCGCGAAAATCGCGGTCGGTTTCCCGGAGCGGCCCCATGAGCGAGCGCGAGTCGATGCAGTACGACGTGGTGACGGTGGGCGCGGGCCCGGCCGGCCTCGCCTTCGCCATCCGCCTGAAGCAGCTCAAGCCGGAGCTTTCGGTGTGCGTGATCGAGAAGGCCTCGACCATCGGCGCGCACATCCTGTCGGGCGCGGTGATCGAGCCGGGACCGCTGGATGCCTTGTTGCCGGGCTGGCGCGAGAATCCGCCGCCGGTGTGCGTGCCCGCGGGCGAAGACGAGTTCTGGCTGTTGTCGAAGACCGGCGGGCGCAAGTTGCCGGTACCGCCGGGGATGAAGAATCACGGGAATTTCATCGTGTCGCTCGGCGCCTTGTGCGCGTGGCTGGCGCCGCAGGCCGAAGCGCTGGGTGTCGAGATTTATCCGGGCTTCGCGGCGGCCGAGCCGTTCTACAACGAGGACGGTTCCGTCGGTGGCGTGCGCATCGGCGACATGGGCATCGCGCGCGATGGCTCGCACAAGGCCGGGTACACGCAGGGCATCGACATCCTGGCGCCGATCACGGTGCTGGCCGAGGGCGCGCGCGGGCATCTGACGAAGATGGTCACGGCGACCTACCAACTCGACAAGGATGCCGATCCGCAGGGCTATTCCATCGGCATCAAGGAGCTGTGGCAGTTGCCGGCGGGGCGCACGACGCCGGGCAAGATCGTCCACAGCTTCGGGTGGCCGGCGGATACGTCCACTTACGGCGGCTCGTTCCTGTATCACCTCGACAAGGATCGCGTGGCGCTCGGCTACGTCTCGGGTCTCGATTACAAGGACCCGATGTACCAGCCCTACGAAGCCTTCCAGCAGTGGAAGAATCATCCGTCGGTGGCGCCCTTGCTCGAAGGCGGGTCGATCGTTTCGGCGGGTGCGCGCGCCATCGTCACCGGTGGCTATCAATCGCTGCCGAAGCTCGAAATGCCCGGCGCGATGTTGATCGGCGACACCGCGGGCCTGCTCAACGTGCCGAAGATCAAGGGCACGCACCAGGCGATCAAGTCCGCGATGTTGGCGGCCGAGCACATCGTCGCCACGGGTTCGCCCGCGGGCTGGGACGCGAAGCTGCGTGCGTCCGACGTGATGAAGGAACTGAAGTCGGTGCGCAACATCAAGCCCGGCTTCAAGCGTGGGTTGTGGTTCGGCATGCTCAACGCGGCGTGGGAGACGGTGACGAAGGGGCTGTCGCCGTGGACGCTGAAGAACAAGGCCGACTGGTCGTCGCTGTTCAAGGTGGGCGAGCACGAATCGCCCAAGCGCGACTACCTCGACCGCAAGCTGCCGCCGCGCGATCGCCTCGCCGGCGTCTACTTCGCCGCCACCGAGCACGACGAAGACCAGCCGGTGCATCTGCGCGTCACCGACACCACGATCTGCGTCGACAAATGCGCGAAGGAGTACGCGAATCCCTGCACGCGCTTCTGCCCGGCCGGCGTGTACGAGATGGTGCAGGACGAGGCCGGCAAGCGCCTGCAGATCAACGCGGCGAACTGCGTGCATTGCAAGACCTGCGACATCAAGGACCCGTACCAGATCATCAACTGGGTGACGCCGGAAGGCGGCGCGGGGCCGAATTACCAGAACCTGTAGGGCTCCAGCGAGCGTCGCGACGCCGGCTCAGTCGGCTCGCCTGGCTCCTGCGGAACCTGGGCCGCGCAGCAGCACGGCGAACAACACGAAATTGCACGTCGCAAGGATGGCGCTCAACTTCGCCCAACCTCGGTTCGTCCGCATGAGCCGTTCTGCGAAGCGCACGTTGCGCTCCATGGCATCGGCCGCAAGCGTCACTAGGCGCCGGTGATGGGCATCGTTCTCCGCTACGCGTCGTTCGCGAAGCTGCTCGATCTCCGCCATCCAGTCCTGCGACGCCGGAAAAGACGCGGAGCGGAAATACATGTACGCCGACGCGACCATCGTCAGCAGCGACAGCAGCAGGCCCGCGCCTATGATGGCCCATCGCTCGCGGTGCGTCGTCATGGGGGGGAAGGTCGATGAAGTGGAGCGGGTGATGGGAATCGAACCCACGCTAGCAGCTTGGGAAGCTGCAGTTCTACCATTGAACTACACCCGCTTCGCGACACCATCATAGCCAGCAATGCATATCGTGCTCAACGGCGAACCCCTGGACCTGCCGGCCGCGCTCGACGTGGCCGCCCTGCTTGCCCGGCTGGGGCTGGCGCAGAAGCGCGTCGCCGTGGAGGTGAACCGCGAGATCGTGCCGCGCAGCCGGCATGGGCAGCACGTGCTGAACGAGGGTGACGAGGTGGAGCTGGTGCACGCGATGGGGGGCGGATGAGCGCGCTGGAGGTCGACACCGATCCGGCGCGGCTGGATCGGGCGCTGATCCATCGCTGGCTGTCGGCCGAGAGTTACTGGGCCGCGGGCATCCCGCGCGAGACGCTGGACCGGGCCCTCGATCATTCGCTGTGTTTCGGGGCCTATCTGGACGGCGTGCAGATCGGTTTCGCGCGGATGATCACCGATCGCGCCACCTTCGCCTACCTGGCCGATGTCTTCATCCTGGAAGAGCATCGCGGGCACGGGTTTTCGAAGCAGTTGATGGATGCCGTCATGGCGCATCCGGCCCTGCAGGGGCTGCGCCGCATGCTGCTGGCCACGCGCGATGCGCACGGCGTCTACGCGAAGTACGGGTTCACCGCGCTGGGCAATCCGCCCATCTTCATGGAACGGCATCGTCCGGACGTATATCGGGAGGCCGGTCCCGGGCGATAATCCCGGGATGACCGCCCCCGATCCCCTCGTCATCGCCGGCCGCGAATACCACTCGCGCCTGCTCACCGGCACCGGCAAGTTCAAGGACCTCGACGAAACCCGCCGCGCCACCGAGGCCGCCGGCGCGCAGATCGTCACCGTGGCCATCCGCCGCACCAACATCGGCCAGACCCCGGGCGAGCCCAATCTGCTCGACGTGCTGCCGCCCGATCGCTACACCATCCTGCCGAACACGGCGGGCTGCTATACGGCCGAAGACGCCGTGCGCACGTGCCGGCTGGCGCGCGAGCTGCTCGACGGGCACCGCCTCGTGAAGCTCGAGGTGCTGGGCGACCAGCGCACGCTGTATCCGGACGTGGTGCAGACGCTGAAGGCCGCCGAAGAACTGGTCCGCGACGGCTTCGACGTGATGGTCTACACCAGCGACGATCCCATCCTGGCGCGCCGTCTGGAGGAGATCGGCTGCGTGGCGGTGATGCCGCTGGCCGCTCCCATCGGTTCGGGGCTGGGCGTGCAGAACAAGTACAACCTGATCGAGATCGTCGAGAACGCGAAGGTGCCGATCCTGGTCGACGCCGGCGTGGGCACGGCTTCGGACGCGGCCATCGCGATGGAACTGGGCTGCCACGGCGTGCTGATGAACACCGCCATCGCCGGTGCGCGCGATCCGGTGCTGATGGCCTCGGCCATGAAGAAGGCCGTGGAGGCGGGGCGCGAGGCCTTCCTCGCCGGCCGCATCCCGCGCAAGCGCTTCGCCAGCGCTTCGTCGCCCGTGGACGGAATCATCGGGTGAACGAAGACGTCGAGCCCCAGCGCCGCGCCATCCGCAGCTTCGTGCTGCGGCAGGGGCGCATGACGGAGGCGCAGGAGCGCGCGTTCGCCGAGCACTGGGCGCGCTACGGCCTCGAGTACACCGGCCAGCCCAGGGATTTCGACGCCATTTTCGGCCGTCGCGCCGATCGCGTGCTGGAGATCGGCACGGGCAACGGCGAGGCGCTGCGATTCGCGTCGGCCAACGAGCCCGCGCGCGATCTGATCGGCATCGAGGTCCATCGCCCCGGCGTCGGCCGGCTGCTCAACGCGCTGGCCGGCGACAACGCGCGGAACGTGCGGCTTTATAACCACGACGCCGTCGAGGTGCTGACGAACGAGATCGCCGACGGCTCGCTCGGCGAGATCCGCATCTACTTCCCGGACCCCTGGCCCAAGAAGCGGCATCACAAACGGCGCCTCGTGAGCCCCGCGTTCGCAAGCTTGCTGGCGCGCAAACTCAGGCCCGGCGGGCTCTTGCATCTGGCCACCGACTGGCAGGACTATGCGGAACAGATGTGGGACGTGCTCGACGCGGAGCCCTTGCTCGCCAATGAAGGCGGTCCGCGCGGCTGGTTCGATCGTCCTGCCTGGCGTCCGCAGACGCATTTCGAGGCGCGCGGCCTGAAGCTCGGGCACGGCGTGTGGGATCTTCTCTACCAACGGCAAGGGAGCCCTTGAACCGCCGCCCGTGAACCTCACCACCGACATGATGCTCGTGCTCGGGCTGGTGGTCTTCACCATGGTCATGTTCATGGTGGAGCGGGTTCGCGCCGACGTGACCGCGCTGCTCGTGCTGGTGACCCTCGGCCTCACCGAGCTCGTGCCGGCCGACGAATTGTTCGACGGCTTCGCGGGCTCGGCGGTGATGAGCGTCATCGCCACGATGATCCTGGGCGCGGGGCTGGACCGCACCGGGCTCCTCAATCGCCTGGCGGGCTGGCTGTTGCGGCGCTCGGGCGGCTTCGAAGAGCGGCTGATCGTGCTCACCGCCGCCTTCGCCGGCACCATTTCCTCGGTGATGCAGAATCCGTCCGTCACCGCGCTGTTCCTGCCGGTGGCCTCGCGGCTCACCGCGCGCAGCGGCGTCACGCTCGCGCGCCTGCTGTTGCCGATCGCGATCTGCGTGATCCTCGGCGGCAGCCTCACCATGGTCGGCAGTTCGCCGCTGATCCTGCTCAACGATCTGCTGGTGGCGGCCAACGAGAACCTGCCGTCCGGCGTGGCCACGCTCGAACCGCTGGCGATGTTCGCACCCGCGCCGGCGGGCCTGGCGCTGCTGCTGCTGGGCCTGGCCTATTTCCGTCTGTTCGGCCGCCGGTTCCTCGGCACGGTGGAAGACAAGAGCGTGGCGCCCTCGCGCACCGAGAGTTATTTCGCGCGCACCTACGGCATCGAAGGCGAAGTCTTCGAACTCACCGTCACCGCCGAAAGCCCGCTGGTGGGCATGAGCATCGGCGAGGCCGAGGCGCAGAAATCCGCGCCGCTGTTGCTGGCGCTGAAGTCCGGCAACGAGTCGCGCCTGTCGCCGCCGGCCGATCAGATGATCTGGGTGGGCAGCGTCATCGGCGTGATGGGGCGGCGCGAGCACGTCGTCGACTACGCGCAGAACAATCTGATGCGCATGCAGTCGCGCCTGCGCAATTTCGGCGACCTCTTCAATCCCAGCCGCGCGGGCATTTCCGAAGCGGTGATCCCGCCGAATTCGCGCTTCATCGGCCAGACCCTCAACGATCTGCATCTGCGCAAGCGCTACGGCATCAGCGTGCTCGCCATCAACCGCGGCAACGAAGTGCATCGCGAGGACAT
>CAMLOR010000021.1 GCA_946481615.1 uncultured Aquimonas sp. | reverse complement strand
GGTCGCCGACGAATTCCTTGTCGATCTTGAGCGTGTCGATCGGCAGGCGCTTGAGGTAGATGAGCGAGGAGTAGCCGGTACCGAAGTCGTCGATGGCGAGCGAGACGCCGATGCGCTTCAACTCGCGCAGCACGGCGTTGGTCTGTTCGGCGTTCGCCATCACCATGCTTTCGGTCACTTCGAGCTCGATGCGCTCGGGCGGCACGTCGATCTCTTCCAGCACCAGGCGGATCACGTCCGGCAGGCGGCCGCGCAGCAGCTGCAGCACCGAGACGTTGACCGCCATCCCGACGTCGAGCAGTCCGTTGCGGCGCCAGCGCTGCAGGGTCATGCAGGCCTCGCGCAGCACCCATTCGCCGATCGGGATGATCAGGCCCGTCTCTTCCGCCAGCGGGATGAAGACCGTCGGCGGCACTTCGCCCAGTTCCTCGCAATGCCAGCGCAGCAGCGCTTCGACGCCGCCGATGCGCCCGTCCAGCAGCGACAGCCGCGGCTGGAACACGAGGCGGAATTCGCGGCGCTCCAGCGCGCGGCGCAGCGCCGCCACCATCGTGGCGCGGCGGCGCGCCTCGGCGTCCATCGCCTCGGTGTAGATCTGGTAGGTGTTGCGGCCGCGATCCTTGGCCTGGTACATCGCGGTGTCGGCGAACTTCAGCAGATCGGTGGGCACCAGGCCGTGGTCGGGGTACAGGCTGATGCCGATCGACGGCGAGATCGTCACTTCGCTGCGGCCGTCGATCTCGAGCGGCTCGGCGAAGGCCGCGATGATCTTCTCGGCCACGCTCTCGGCGGTGAGCGCGCCGGTGATGTCTTCCACCACCACGGTGAACTCGTCGCCGCCCAGGCGCGCCACGGTGTCGCTCTCGCGCACGATGCCCAGCAGGCGCGCGGCCGCAGCTTTCAGGATGCGGTCGCCGGCGGCGTGGCCGAGCGAATCGTTGATGTCCTTGAAGCGGTCCAGATCCAGGAACAGCACCGCCACGCGCGTTTCCTGCCGGCGCGCGCGCACCACGGCGCGCGCCAGGCGCTCGGCGAGCAGGCTGCGGTTGGGCAGGCCGGTCAGGGTGTCGTAGTTGGCGAGATAGCGCAGTTCCTGTTCGGCGCGCTTCTTGTCGGTGACGTCGTTCACCACCGCGACGTAATGCGAGCGCGCGCCCAGCGTGTCGCGCACCTCCGACAGCTCGATCCAGCCGAGGAACTCCTCGCCATCCTTGCGCCGCTGCCACATCTCGCCCTTCCAGTGGCCGTGCTGGATCACCGCGTCGCGCAGATGGCGGTAGAACTCGTCGCTGTGCTGCGTGCTGTTGAGCAGCGAACTGGGCTGGCCCGCGACTTCCTCCTCGCTGTAGCCGGTGATGCGCGAGAACGCGGGATTCACCGAGACGAAGCGGAATTCCAGATCGGTGACGGCGACCGCCTCGCCCATGCTGCGCAGCACTTCGCTGGCGATGCGGCGGTCGCGCTCGGCTCTGCGGCCGGCGGTGATGTCGCGCGCGGTGCCGGCGATGCGCAGCGGGTTGCCGTCGCTGTCGCGTTCCACCACCTTGCCGCGCGAACGCACCCAGATCCATTCGCCGCGCGCGTTGCGGATGCGGTGTTCACTCTCGAAGAACTCGGTCTTGCCGGTGATGTGTTCCTGCAGGATCTGCTGCACGCGCGGCAGGTCGTCCGGGTGCACCGCGCGGCTGCGCCAGTCGTCCGATGACATCTCGTGCTCGTTGCGCAGCCCCAGCAACTGGTCGGCGCCCAGGCGGTAGAGCGTGTTGGCGCGCACGTCCCAGTCCCAGAACTCGTCGCCCGAACCCCACAGCGAGAGCTTCAGGCGCTCCTCGCGCTCCTGGATCTGCAGCAGCAGGCTGCGCTCCTGCGCGCGCCGCGCGCGCTGCGCCAGCAGCAGCAGGCCGACCAAGCCGAGCGCGAGCAGCACGTACACCGCATGCGCCGGCGCGCTGTTCCACCACGGCGCGATCACCCGCACCGGAAGCGCGAGGGCGTTTTCGCTCCACACGCCGTCGTGATTGGTGGCGCGCACGCGGAAGGTGTAATCGCCCGGGTCGAGGTTGGTGTAGGTGGCGTCGGGCTCGGTGCCGGCGTCGATCCAGTCGCGGTCGAAGGGATCGAGGCGGTAGGAAAAGCGGTTCTGTTCGGGCGCCGCGAAGTCGAGCGCGGCGAAGCGCAGCCGCAGCACGCGCGCGGCCTGTTCGACGCGCAGGCGCGCGTCGGCCGGATCGGGCAGCGGCAGCTCGACGTTGCCCGCGCGCACGCCGGTGAGCACCACGGGCGGCGCGTAGGCGCTGTCCTGCAGGCGCTGCGGATCGAACAGATTGAAGCCGCGGATGCCGCCGAAGGCGATGCGCCCGTCGGCCAGACGCAGCGTGGCGCCGCCGTTGAATTCCAGATCCTGCAGGCCGTCGCGCAGGCTATAGCGGCGGAAGCGGCGCGTGCCGCGGTCGTAGCTGGCGATGCCGTTGTTGCTGGACAGCCACAACCGGCCCTGCGCGTCTTCGGCGATGCCGTAGACGGTGGGATTGGGCAGCCCTTCCTCCGGGCCGTAATGCACGAAAGCGATGGTGCCGTCCGCGCCTTCCTGCACCTGGTTCAGGCCACTGTGGGTACCGACCCAGAGCGTGCCGTCGGGGCTCTGGTGCACGGCGCGCACCAGATCGCCGGAGATCGTCGCGGGGTTGGCAGGGTCGTGCAGGAAGCGGCGGATCGTGCCGCTCGCAGGATCGAGCAGATTCAGGCCGTTGAGCGTGCCCACCCAGATGCGGCCGCGCGCATCCTCGAACACGCAGTTCACCAGCGGATGGCTGAGCGAGGACGGGTTGTCGGGTTCGTGCCGGAACGCGCGCCATTCGCCGCTGGACGGACGATAGTGCAGCAGGCCCGAGGCGAAGCTGCCCACCCACAGGCTGCCGTCGCGCGCGCGCGCCATCGAGCGCAGGTAGATGTCGCTTTCCTCGCTGCCGTCGGGCCGGATCACTGGCACGCGCGTGGCGCGCCCGGCGGCAGCGTCGACCAGGAACAGGCCGCGGTTGCTGCTCACCCACAACTTGCCGCCGTCGGCATCGACGATGCCCAGCACGCGCACCTCGCGCGATCCGGGCTGCGGCGGCATCGCGGCCAGCAGCGGCGCCGCCAGGCTGCGGAACGCATCGGTGGCGAGGTCGTAGCGCTTCAGGCCGTCGCCTTCGGTGCCGAGCCACAGTGCGCCATCCGCGGTCTGGTGCAGGCTGCGGATGTTGTTGGTGTCGATGCGGTTGCGGCCGGGGGAAAGATCGGCCAGGTATTCGAACGGCGCGCCGTCCGGATGCGTGGTGGCGATGCCGCGCACCTCGCCGCCGAGCCAGAGCAGGCCGGAGCGGTCCACCATCAACGTGGTGAGGCTTTGCTCGGGCAGGCTGGCGGGCAGTTCGGGGTCGTAGGCAATGGTCTCGGCCTGGCCGGTGGCCGGGTCGTAACGCACCAGGCCCTGGTGCCAGAGCGCCAGCCACAGGCGCCCCTTGCCGTCGACGGCGATGGCGCGCACCGCGGTGTCGAGCGCGCGGTCGGCCGGCCACATGCGCTGCGGCGTGGCGGCGTCGACGTCCAGCCGGTACAGGCCGCCCAGCGCCCCGATCCACAGGCGCCCCGTGGCCTCGGGCAACAGCGCGTGGACCTGTGCGAGGCCGCCGATCTTCGAAGTGTTGAACTTGACCGGATCGATGCGGAACAGCCCGTCGCCGCTCGCCGCCCACAGCGCGCCCTGCGCCATCGCCAGCGCGCCGGCGCGCGGCGTGCCGACCGGCGGGCTGGAATAGGACAGGACATCGCGGCGCCGGCCGGTATCCGGATCGAACAGTTCGACGCCCGCGCCGGTGCCGACCCACAGGCCCTTGCCGGGCTGGAACAGCACCGCGGACACCATGTCGCGGCGCGCGCTGCGCCCATCGGCGACGGCCGGGCCCGTCACGCGCCCGGTGGTGGGATCGAAGCCCGCCACGTAATGCGTGTTGGTGCCGACCCACAGGCGCCCGGCGTCGTCCTCCGCGAGCGCGGTGACGAAGCTCTCGGGCAGCGTGCCCGCGTCGTTCGGACGATGCTGGTAGACGCGGAAGGCGTAGCCGTCGTAGCGATGCAGGCCGCCCTGCGTGGCGGCCCAGACGAAGCCCTGGCGATCCTGCAGCAGCGCGTTGATGGTGTTCTGCGCCAGGCCGCGTTCGCTGCCGATGCCCTGGAAGTAATACTCGCGCTGCGCCGCCTGCGCGCCGGAGGCGCCCAGCAGGCAGGCCGCGGCGAACGCGAGCCGGCGGCACGCGGCCGCGAGTGGCGAAAAACCTGGCGCTTGCGGCGTCGCCATCGCGCTGTGGTCGCGTCTTCCCCTTGAGTCGGACGAGTGTAGGCCTGCATCGCGCGCGGCGCCAAGCCTGAAGCCGCGATGCGCTTGCTAGAATCGCGGCCTGTTCCCGCGCTGCACGGATCGCCCTTGGACCGCCCCGCGTTGCCCCGGCTCGACGCCGTGACGAACGAACTCGAGCGCCTGCAGCTGGGCGTGGATGCCGCCGAACTGCACGGCTCGCTGTGCGGCTTCCTCGCCGCCGGCGGCGAGCTCACGCGCCGCGACTGGCTCAAGCGCCTGGAGATCGAGCCCGAGCCGGTCGACCTCGGCGATGGCGCGCTCGATCGGCTTTATCTCGCCACCCGCGCGCAGCTCGGCGATCCTGATCTGGGCTTCACGCTGCTGCTGCCCGACGACGACCAGCCGCTGGACGAACGTGCCGAAGCGCTGCTCGGCTGGTGCCGCGGTTTCCTCGGCGGCTTCGGCCTCGTGGGCCGTTCGACGCGCCCGCTGTCGGACGAAGCGAAGGAAGCGCTCGAGGATCTGGGCAAGATCGCCGCGTCCAACCTGAGCTACGACGAACCCGAAGCCGATGAGGCCGCGCTCACCGAGGTGAGCGAGTTCGTGCGCGTGGCCACGCTGCTGCTGCACGGCGACGGCGCCGGGGACGACGACGCGCCGCACAGCGTGCACTGATGATCAAGCCGGCCGAATTCGCCCGCCGCCGCCGCCAGCTGATGCGCATGGCGGGCAGCGAGGCCATCCTCATCCTGCCGGCCGCCGCCGAGCGCCTGCGCAACAACGACACCCACTATCCGTACCGCCAGGACAGCGACTTCTGGTATCTGAGCGGCTTCGCCGAACCGGACGCCGTGCTGGTGCTGGTGCCCGGCCGCAAGCACGGCGAGGCGCTGCTGTTCTGCCGCGAACGCGATCCCGAGCGCGAAGCCTGGGACGGTCCGCGTGCCGGCCCGGAAGGCGCGGTCGAACGGTTCGGCATGGACGATGCGTACCCGATCGCCGACCTCGACGAGATCCTGCCCGGCCTGATCGAAGGCCGCTCGCGCGTCTACTACCACTTCGGCCGCGATGCCGAGTTCGATCTGAAGCTGATCGGCTGGGTCAACCGCGTGCGTGCGCAGATCAAGCAGGGCGCGCAGCCGCCGCACGAATTCCTCGAGCTGGGCCACCTGCTGCACGACCTGCGCCTGTTCAAGAGCAAGGACGAGCTGCGCGTGATGAAACGCGCCGCGCAGATCGCCGCCGAGGCGCACCTGCGCGCCATGCGCGCCGCGCGCGCCGGGCGGCACGAGTACGAGATCGAGGCCGAGCTGCAGTACACCTTCCGCCGCCACGACGCGGTGGCCGCCTACGAACCCATCGTCGGCACCGGCGCCAACGCCTGCGTGCTGCACTATCGCGCCAACAAGGCGCCGCTCAAGCCCGGCGATCTGCTGCTGGTGGATGCCGGCGCCGAATACCAGGGCTATGCCTCGGACATCACCCGCACCTTCCCGGTGGATGGCGTGTACTCGCCGGCGCAGCGCGCGATCTACCAGCTGGTGCTGGACGCGCAGCACGCGGCCATCGAGGCGGCGCAGCCGGGGGCTTCGTGGATCGCACCGCACGACGCCGCGGTGCGCGTGCTCACCGAAGGCCTGCTGCGACTGGGCCTGCTGAAGGGCACGCTGTCGCAGGCGCTCAAGGAACACAGCTACCGGCGCTTCTACATGCACAAGACCGGGCACTGGCTCGGCCTCGACGTGCACGACGTCGGCGACTACCGCATCGACGGCGAATTCCGGCTGCTCGAGGCGGGCATGGCTTTCACCATCGAACCCGGGCTCTACATTCCGCCGGGTTCGAAGGGCGTGCCTGCGAAGTACCAGGGCATCGGCGTGCGGATCGAGGACGATGTCGTTGTCACCGTCGATGGCAACGAGGTGCTCACCGGCGATGCGCCCAAGGAAATCGATGCCATCGAAGCGTTGATGGCGGGGTGAAGGCCCCCATCCCAGCCTTCCCCCGCAAGCGGGGGAAGGGGTGGATCGAGGCACTTCACTTCTCCTTCCCCCGCTCGCGGGGGAAGGCCGGGATGGGGGCCTGCTTCTGCCTTACGGCGTCGCGCCGCTGAAGCTCTTCGCCGTCGCACCGCGCACCGTGCCGATCTTCGCCGTGCTGTGCACGTAGAGTTCGACCTCGCGCTCGAAATCGAGCGTGCCCTGCACGACCGCATTCGGTCCGATCACGATGCGCGGCACCTTCTGCTTGCCGTTGCCGCCCCAGAACCAGTTGCCCTGCGGTTTCTCGACCAGGATGCCGCCGCGCACGATGGAGTCGGCGCCCACGGTGATATCGCCGTTGACGGTTTCGATGCGGCCGTCGACTTCGGTGCCTTCCATGTCGACTTCGCCGTTGACGGTTTCGAGCTTGCCGAAGATGCGGCTGCCGCGTTCGATGCCGATGCCGCCGTTGACGGTGGAGACGTCGCGCTCGACGGTGACGGTGGCGCCCAGGTCGATGCGGCCGTTGACGGTTTCCACCGCGCCGATGACGGCGCCGTCGTCGATGTCGATGCGGCCGTTGACGGTGCTGGCGCCGTCGGCATGCACGCCGCTCGCGACGTCCACCGAGCCGTTGACGGTTTCCAGCGTGCCGTACTGCGCGTTGGCGTCGGTGCGGATGGAGCCGTTGACCTTGTCGATGTCCGGGCCCTTGGCCGCGACGAAGGGGGAGGCCATCAGGATGGCGGTGAACAAGATGCTGCGCATTGCGTTTCTCCGTGGCTGGGGCGTTGCGTGCAGGCTCTGATGCACGCCCCGCGCGGAGGGTTTAAGCGCTCCGCTATCATTCCGGCTCCCCTCCCTGCCGGAAGTCACGCGTGGCGCGCCCGAAACCCTTGCTGCTGCTGATCCTGGACGGCTGGGGCCACCGCGAGGACCCGGCCGACAACGCCATCGCCCAGGCCGATCTGCCGAACTGGCACGCGCTGCTGGCGACGAGTCCGCACACGCTCGTGCACACCTCCGGCATGCACGTCGGCCTGCCGGACGGACAGATGGGCAATTCCGAAGTCGGCCACATGAACCTGGGCGCCGGCCGCATCGTCTACCAGGATCTGACGCGCATCGACGCCGCCATCTCCGACGGCAGCTTCGAAACCAACGCCGAGCTGCTGGCCGCCTGCGACGGCGTGCAGGCGAACGGCGGCACCCTGCACCTGTTCGGCCTGCTTTCGCCGGGCGGCGTGCACAGCCACGAATCGCATATCTTCGCGATGCTGCGCCTGGCCGCGGCGCATGGCGTGCCGCGCGTGGCGGTGCATGCCTTCCTCGACGGCCGCGACACGCCGCCGCGCTCGGCCGAAGCTTCGCTGCGAAAGCTCGAAGCCCTCTGCATGGCCTTGTCCGCGCCGACCACGGAAGCCGAAGCCGCCGGCCGCGAAGTGCTGCGCATGGTGCCGGCGCCGCACTACGCCGTCGCCACGGTGTCGGGCCGCTACTACGCGATGGACCGCGACAAGCGCTGGGATCGCGTCGAACGTGCGTACCGCGCGATCACCGAAGCCGAAGGCGAATGGCGCGCGCCCGATTCGATCAGCGCGCTGCTCGGCGCCTACGAGCGCGGCGAGAACGACGAGTTCGTGAAGCCCACCGTGATCGATGGCGCCACGCCGATGCAGGGCGGCGACGCGGTGATCTTCATGAACTTCCGCGCCGACCGCGCGCGCCAGCTCACCGCGAGTTTCGTGCGGCCCGATTTCGACGGCTTCGCGCGCCCGCGCAGCCTCGCGCTTTCGCGCTTCGTCTGCCTCACCGAATACGACGCCACGCTGTCCGCGCCGGTGGCCTTCGGGCCGGATTCGCTCGAGAACACCTTGCCCGAAGTGCTGGCGCAGCAGGGCCTGACGCAGCTGCGCATCGCGGAGACCGAGAAATACGCGCACGTCACCTTCTTCTTCAGCGGCGGCCGCGAAGAACACTGGCCCGGCGAGGAACGCCTGCTGGTGCCGAGCCCGAAGGTGGCGACCTACGATCTGAAGCCCGAGATGAGTTGCCCGGAAGTGACGGACAGACTCGTCGAGGCGATCCGCGCGCGTCGCTTCGATGTCATCGTCTGCAATCTCGCCAACCCCGACATGGTCGGCCACACCGGCGATCTGCACGCGGCGATCCAGGCCGCGCAGGCCATCGACCAGGCGATCGGCCGCATCGTGGCCGCGCTGCGCGAG
Source organism: uncultured Aquimonas sp. (assembly GCA_946481615.1). The sequence continues at coordinate 18,645 of CAMLOR010000021.1, read as the reverse complement.
GCCGGCGGCGAAATGCTGCTGACGGCGGATCACGGCAACCTCGAGATGATGCGCGACGAAAGCACCGGCCAGGCGCACACGGCGCACACCACCGGCCCCGTGCCGCTGGTCTACTTCGGACGTCCCGCGGCGCTGTCGGCGGACGGTGCGCTCAAGGACGTGGCACCGACGCTGCTGGCCCTGCTCGGGCTGCCGCAGCCGCCGCAGATGAAAGGCCACAGCCTGGTCACGCTGCACTGAGCGGCGCGATGCGACGGCCCCCATCCCGGCCTTCCCCCGCAAGCGGAGGAAGGGGCAAGGCCGGGCCCCGCACTTCTCCTTCCCCCGCTCGCGGGGGAAGGCCGGGATGGGGGCCTTCAACCCTGCGAACCGCACTGGCCCTGGTGCTCCTGCTCGCGCTCTCCACACCTTTCGCACAAGCCCCCGAAGAACCCGACCGCCGCATCCAGGAAACCGAAGCCGCGCAGCGCCTCGAGGCCGTCCGCAGCGAAATCCGCCAACTCACCGAAGCCCAGCGCGCGCTCGAAGGCGAACGCGCGCAAGCCACGAAATCCATCCGCGAAGCCGACCAGGCCGTCGATGCCGGCGCGCGCGCCCTGCGCGACATCGACGCGGCGATCGAGGGGCACGCGCAGGAACTCGCGCAACTCGAAGCCGACAAGGCCGCGCTGCAGGAACGGCTCGGCCGCCAGCGCGAAGCACTCGCCGATCTGCTGCGCTCGGCCTATGCGCTCGGCCGCCACGAACAACTCAAGCTGCTGCTCGCCCAGGACCGTATCGACGATCTGGCGCGCGTGCTGGCCTACCACCGCTATTTCCAGAAGGATCGCGTCGCGCGCATCGAGACGCTGCTGGGCGAACTGCGCGGACTGGCCGAACTGGGCCGCGCGGTGAACGCCAAGCGCGACGAATTGGCCGAAGCCCGGAACACCCAGCAATCGCGCATCGCCGAACTGGAAACGCAGCGTGCCGATCGCCGCGCGTTGCTGGCAACGCTCGACGCGCAGTTCGAGGATGCGCGCGCTCGACTGGCCGCGCTGGGCCGCGACGAACAGGCGCTGGTGAAACTGCTCGCCTCGCTGCGCGACGTGTTCGCCGACATCCCGCGCGAGCTCGACGGCGCGCAGCCCTTCGCGCAGCGCAAGGGCAAGCTGCCCTTGCCGCTGCCCGGCAAACTGCTCGCGGGCTTCGGCGCCGCGCTGCCCGACGGCCGCACCAGCCAGGGCTGGCTGCTCGCCGGCCAGAGCGGCGACTCCGTGCACGCGCTCGCGCCGGGCCGCGTGGCGTTCGCCGATTGGCTCAAGGGCTACGGCCTGCTCGTCATCCTCGACCACGGCGATGGCTGGATGAGCCTGTATGCGCAGAACGACAGCCTGCGCAAGGAAGCCGGCGATTGGGTCGGTGCCGGCGAGGCGCTGGCGGGAGTGGGAAGCTCGGGCGGGCAGGCGCAGCCGGCGCTTTACCTGGAATTGCGGCAGAACGGCAAGCCGGTGAATCCGAAAGGCTGGTTCAAGCGCTGACGCCGTCGTTCCCGCGAAGACGTGCCGCGGGAACGGCCCATCGCACCGTGCGATACTTCGCGCATGAAAACGCACACGTTCCCGACGCTTGCCGCGGCATTGCTCGCGGCGCTGATGGCGAGCGCGCCGCTGGCGGCGCAGGAGGGCGTGAAGACGCCCGAAGAGGAAGCCACCGAAGCACCGAAGGACCCGGTGCCTACGCCCGATCCGGCACAAAGCGCGCCGGCCGCAGCGCCCACGGCGCCGGCCGAGCCCGGCCCGGAAGCCGAGGACGCCGCCGTCGATCCCAAGGACAAGGTCAGCCTCGAGGAAATCCGCCGCTTCGTCTCGGTGTTCCGCGCCGTGAAGCAGGCCTACGTCGATCCGATCGACGACGAGAAGCTGATGCGCGCCGCGATCCGCGGCCTGCTCACCGATCTGGATCCGCACAGCGCCTATCTCGACAAGGACGAATCGGCCGCGCTCAACGAGCAGGCCAGCGGCGCCTACGACGGCCTCGGCGTGGAGGTGCTGCAGCAGGTCGACCGCACCCTGCTCGTCATCGCCCCGATCGACGACACGCCGGCCGAACGCGCCGGCATCCGCACCGGCGACGTCATCACCCACATCGACGGCAAGCCGATCGCCGCCGACAGCGTCGACGGCGCCATCGACAGCATGCGCGGCGAACCCGGCACGCCGATCACGCTGACGGTGGAGCGCGAGAACGCGCCCGAGCCGCTCGAGTTCACCCTCACGCGCGAAACCATCCGCGTCTCCAGCGTGCGCGTGCGCGCGCTCGAACCCGGCTACGCCTACGTGCGCATCAGCACCTTCCAGGCCGACACCGGCGCCGAGGTGCAGAAGAAGCTCAAGGCGCTGCAGGAAAAGAACAAGGTGCCGCTGCGCGGCATGGTGATGGACCTGCGCAGCAATCCCGGCGGCCTGCTCAATGCCGCCGTGGAAGTGGCGGACGGTTTCCTCGACGGCGGCGTGATCGTCTCCACCAAGGGCCGCCTGCCGTACGCCAACGCCGAGTTCAAGGCACGCCGCGGCGATCTGCTCGACGGCGCGCCCATCGTCATCCTGGCCGACAGCGGCACTGCGTCCGCCGCCGAAGTGCTGGCCGGCGCGCTGCGCGATCACCAGCGCGCGCTGGTGATGGGCACGCCCACCTTCGGCAAGGGCTCGGTGCAGACCGTGCTGCCGATGGACAACGGCGATTCGCTCAAGATGACCACGGCGCGCTACTACACGCCGAGCGGCGTCTCGATCCAGGCCAGCGGCATCGTGCCGGACGTGGAACTGCCCGAGAACGCCGCGCTGCAGGCGCTCGATCGCCCGCCCACCGTGCGCGAGCGCGATCTGCCCGGCCATCTGCGCGGCGACGGCGAAGGCGAGCCGGTGGTCGCCGTGCCGAACGCCACGCCGGTGGAAACGCCGCCGCCGCGGGCCGAGGAAACCGACGATTACGCCGTGCGCGAGGCGCTCAACCTGCTCAAGGGCCTGGCGGTGTTCGGCGACAGGAAGCGCGCCGGGAAGGGATGAGCGCGGCCGCGGAGTCCGCCGCGCCGGCCAGTCCGACCGCCTCGAAACTCGCGATCGCCGCGGCGCTGGCCGCGGTCTACATCGTCTGGGGCAGCACCTACCTCGGCATCCGCATCGGGCTGGAAGGCTATCCGCCCTTCCTGCTCGGCGCGCTGCGCATGTTCTTTCCCGGCCTGCTGATGTTCCTCGTGCTGCGCGCGCGCGGCGTGCCCGGCCCGACGCGCGCGCAGTGGCGCACGCTGTGGATCCTCAGCATCTGGATGGTGCTGCTCAGCAACGGCCTGGTGAATTACGCCGAGCAGGATGTGAGTTCCGGCCTCGCCGCCATCGCGGTGGCCTCGATGCCGCTGTGGGCCGCGCTGTTCTCGGTGCTGCGCGGCGATCATCCCTCGCGCGGCGAATGGCTGGGCCTGGGCATCGGTTTCGCGGGCGTGCTCTGGCTCAACGCCGGCGGCGAACTTTCCGCCACGCCGCGCGGCATGATCGCGCTGATCGTCGCACCCATCGCCTGGGCCTGGGGCTCGATCTGGAGCCGCGGGCTGTCGCTGCCGGCGCCCTTCATGTCGGCCGCGGGACAGATGCTGTGCGGCTCGGGCTGGATGCTCGCCACCGGCCTGTTGCTGGGCGAGCGCATCGGCGAATTCCCCGGCTGGCGCCCGACGCTGGCGGTGGCCTACCTCGCGGTGTTCGGTTCGGTCGTGGCGTTCACGGCCTATGTCTGGCTGCTGCAGAACGTGCGGCCGGCGCTCGCCACGAGTTATGCCTACGTCAATCCGCCGATCGCGGTGATGTTCGGCGTGCTGCTGCTGGGTGAACGCTTCACCGTGCACGATCTGGGCGCGATGGCCGTGATCCTGGTGGGCGTGGTCATCATCACGCTGTCGAAAGCGAAGAAGCGCTGAGATCCAGTCGCGCGTCGCGCTCGCCATGCGCGATGCGCCCCAGCAGCGGCGCGCGCAGCCAGCGCAGCAGGATGGCGAGGTTGGCGTCGGCGTCGCGGAAATCCGGCTCGACTTCGTTGGCGATCCAGCCGGCCAGCCGCAGGCCGTCGGCCTCGATGGCGCGCGCCGTCAGCCGTGCGTGGTTGATACAGCCCAGACGCAGGCCCACCACCAGCACCACCGGCAGATCCAGCGCATGCGCCAGCGCCGCCTGTTCCAGATCCGGCGCCAGCGGCGCCAGCCAGCCACCGACGCCTTCCACCACCACCGCGTCGGCGTCGGCCGCCAGATGCGCGTAGGCGCTGCACAGCGTGGCGAAATCGACCCGCACGCCGGCTTCCTCGGCTGCGATTTCCGGTGCGGTGGCGCGCGGCAGGGGGTACGGGTTGACGTCGTAATACGAGGGCTGGCCGCTGCCGGCAGCGAGCAGGGCGAGGGCGTCCTCGTTGCGCCACTCGCCCTCGTCCATCGCGCTGCCGCTCGCCACGGGCTTCATGCCCACCGCGCGCAGCCCGTGCGCCTGCAGCGTGCGCAGCAGGGCCACGCAGGCGTGCGTCTTGCCCACGCCCGTATCGGTGCCGGTGACGTAGATCGAATGCATGGCCCACTCCCCGCTTGCGCCCGCCGCGAGGATATCGCGGCGGCTGCTAGACTGCGCCTCCGCCAAAAACCGTGGAGTGCGTCATGTTTGCGGCCGCCGCCCTGACGGGCAGCAAGGCAGAGCAGTACGAAACGCTGCAGGCGCAGGCGCGCGCGCTGCTGCATGGCGAGCGCGATCGCACCGCGAACGCCGCCAATCTTTCGGCGCTGGTCTTCCACGCCCTGCCGGACCTCAACTGGGTCGGCTTTTATTTCTGGGATGGCAAGGAACTCGTGGTCGGCCCCTTCCAGGGCCTGCCGGCCTGCGTGCGCATCGCGCTCGGCAAGGGCGTGTGCGGCACCGCCGCGGCCACCCGGCAGACGCAGCTGGTGCCGGACGTCGAAGCCTTCCCCGGCCACATCCCCTGCGATTCGGCCTCGCGCTCGGAACTGGTCGTACCGCTTTATCTCGGCGAGCAGCTGGTCGGCGTGTTCGACCTCGACAGCCCGGAGTTGTCGCGTTTCGACGAGACGGACCGTGCCGGGCTGGAAGCGATCGCCCGCATTTTCCTGGAGACCCTGGCATGAGCACCGACCGACTCAAGAACGTCGGCCCCAAATCCGCCGCCTGGCTGCGCCAGGTCGGCGTTCGCACCATGGACGACCTCGCCGCGCTGGGCGCCGTGGGCGCCTTCATCAAGGTCAAACGCGCCGGCTTCAAGCCCAGCCTGAACCTGCTCTACGCGCTCGAAGGCGCCTTGCTCGGCTGCCACTGGCAGCAGGTGCCCGAGGACCGCCGCCAGCAGCTGCTGGCCGAGGCCGAAGCCGAATCGGCGCTGCTGCCGCTGCCCAAGGGCAAGCGCAAGCCGGTGGGCGGCGAAGTGCGCGACGTCACCCCCGGCGGCGCCACGCCGCCCAGCAACAGCGACGATCTCGATGCCGGCGGCGGCGAGGCGGAGATGAGTTTCGGCTTCGACGATCCGTCGTCGGATTCTTCGCACGATCGCGACGACTGAGCCGCCCGTCGTTCCCGCGCAGGCGGGAACCCAGGTGCGGGGTGCGTCGAAGTTCCTCGCACCTGGATTCCCGCCTGCGCGGGAATGACGAGGGCTTGCGCCGCTTCGCGATCGTTCAACGCACCGCGGCGAAATCGCGCGCGTTGGCGTCCCACGGCTGCGCATCGCGCAGCGCCGGCAACACGTCCTGCGGCGTCTCGACCGTCTGCCACATGCGGCGGTGCTCGGGATTCATGAAACGCTCCGCGATCACCTGCTCGTCCATGAAACGCGTCAGCGGCGTCCAGTAGCCGCGCGTGTTGAGCAGCAGGATCGGGTTGAAATACAGCCCGAGGCGCTTGAGCGTGATGGCTTCGAACAGCTCCTCCAGCGTGCCGCAGCCGCCCGGCAAGGCGACCACCGCGTCGCTGCCGGTGAGCAGGCGATGCTTGCGCTCGCGCATGTCCTCGACGAGCTCGAGCTTCGTCAGCCCGGCATGGCCCCACTCCAGATCGGCCATGAAGCGCGGCAGGATGCCGATCACCTCGCCGCCCGCCTCCAGCGCGCCGTTCGCGACCGCGCCCATCGAACCGCGCGAACCGCCGCCGTAAACCACCGTGCAGCCGCCGCGTGCGAGCGTGGCGCCCAGCGCGTAGGCGGCGTCGGTGTATTCGCGGGGACTGTGATCGCTGCTGGCGGCGTAGACGCAGATGCGCATGCGGGGGCTCCGGACGGGACCGCGATTATCGCCCGGCTCAGTCGCCGCCGCCCCCGCAACCGCCGCAGCTCGAACCGCCGCCGCTGTCGCCGGAGCCTGAATCCGAACCCGAATCCGAACTGCTCGACGAGGACGAGCTGTCGCTGGACGAGGAGGGCACGCGCCGTTCGTGATAAGCCGCCAGCGCCGTGCCCGACAGCAGCGCCGTGCCGCCCAGTGCCACGGCCAGGCCGAGATCGTCCGTGCGGCCGTTGTTCGCGGGCCGCTGTGCGGCGCGCTTGCGCGCCAGCGCCTGCTCCCCGGCGCGCGTCGGCTTCGCGGAACCGGCGAACATCACCAGTGCATAGATCGCGGTGATCACGCACAGGATCGCCAGCACCGTGACCGGCCGATCGCGCTGCACGCCGATCGCGACCTTGGCCAGCCCGAACGCGAACAATGCCGCCGCCGGCAGCGCCGACCAGCGCGCGATGCGGCGCGCGTCTTCCGCGCGCAGATACAACCCGCGACGCTCCAGCGCGCTGCGCACCGGCGCCATCGTGCGCTGCGCGCGTCGCAGGGCGGCGCCGAGCTCGGCGGATGCGACCGTCCTGGCGAGTTCGCCCAGGGGCGCGTCGAGCGGCGGCACATCGGCGTCGCGCGCTTCGAAGCGTTCGCTCTGCGCATTCCAGTGCAGCACGCCGCGCCGATGCAGCTCGGCCACGCCGGCATCCACCGCGCGCGCCGGCCCGCCGGCGAGATACGCCGTTTCGAGCGTCGACAACACGCCGCCGTCGCGCACGTCCCCCACACGCCGGCGCAGCCAGCGCCGCAGCAGAGGACTGCCGATCATCACGGCCAGCAGCAGGCCGACGTAGAGCACGAGGAATTCGGGGCCGGTCCAGTCCAGCGGATTCGCCGGGCGCATCGACGCCGATGCGAGCGCGGGCGACAACAGCAACGACGCCGTCGCCAGTCCACGCCCTCTCACGGGCGGCGCGCCGGCAGGCGCACGGCGTGGCCACCAGCGCGGTGGCGGCGGCCCGAAAATGCGTTCGTAGGCGTCGAGCGTGCGCGCGTACTGCGCGGCGTAGCGGGCATCTTCCTCCCGGCCGCGGCCGGGCTCGTGATGCAACGGCATGCCCAGAACGTTGGGACAGAACTCCAGCCAATAGTCGCGCGTATAAAGCAGGTGCGCATGCCACACCGCATCGACGGCGCGGCTCGGCGTGGCCGGCGTGCCGCTGCAGGCGAGGAACACGAAGCGGCGGTATTCCTCGATGGCGGCGAGCGTCTCGTCGTTGGTCCAGGCGTTCTCGCGCATCAAACGCGCGGCGAAATGCTCCGCGTCGCGCACGCCGCCGGGCGCATGCGCGGACAGGCGCGACCAGCGCGCGCGCTGCAAATCGCCCCAGGCATCGCCGGCCATGGCGGCGAGCCCGCCGCTACTGCGTCGAGCAGTCGCTCTGCCCGACCGCTGCGGTCTTCTGCGGCGGTTGGCCGGGGCGCGCGACATTGTCCACGGCGAAGGTGTAGGTGCCGCACCGATCGCCGACTTGCGCGCCGCTTGGCGTGGCGGTCGCGGTCCAGGCGGTGGCGGTGTTGCTGCCGGCGGTGACAGCGAAGGTGTAGAACGTCGACGTCGGTATCGCGATATCCGCGGTAGCGCCGTAAGTCGCATGATTGGAGCGCCACAGCTCCTGCTTGGCCTGGATGTCGCCCAGCCCGCGCAGCGCTTCCGAGCGTCGGCTCTTGCGGATCTGTTCGTTGAAGGCGGGCACCGCAATGGCGGCCAGGATGCCGACGATCGCAAGCACGACCATCAGTTCGATCAGCGTGAAACCGCGGATACGCTTCATGACCGCTCCCCCGGGAGGCACGCGCCTACTCTACATCACTCGCGCAGCCGTTCGTCCGGCGATCCGCCCGCTGGTCCGGGAAACCGAGACGCAGCCCACATCCGGCCTTGAAAAACCGCGGCGCGGAGCGCTTAGTGACGCCATTCCAGTCCCTCAAGGAGGGCGACGTGCGAACTCCACGACGCCAGACGGGTGTCACCCTCATCGAACTGATGATCACGCTGATCGTGGTGGCGATCATCCTTGCAATGGCCATCCCGTCGTTCATCGATTCCCGTCAGCGCTCGGCGTTGCGCGGCGCCGCCGACCAGGTCGCGAGCTTCTGGGCCGATGCGCGTTTCGAGGCCTTGCGCCGCAATGTCGACGTGCGCGTCACGATGCGCAGTGACGTCAACGGCCAGATTTGCCTCGGCGCCAACCGCGTGCCGGATGCCACGCCGACCGCGACCTGCGATTGCTTCACGGCAGGCTCCTGCAACGTTGCCACGTGGCCGCAAAACCAGGCAGCGTGGCGCGGCGTGCGCGTCACCGGACTGCCCACGCTGGGCACGCCCGACGACGACACGCTGGGCGACGCGGTGATCGACCCCAAGCGCGGCGAGCTCACCGATCCGGTCCATGCTGGCGTGTTCTCGCTGCAGTCGCCGGCCGGTGGCACTACCGACTATCGGCTCAACGTGTCCATCGATCGCAACGGTCGCGCTTATGTCTGTGAACCGGCGGCCGCGCCGAGCAAACTGCCGCAATACACCAACCGTCGCTGCTGACATGAACCAGGCGATCCCGACAATGACGAACAGGCCACGCGCGATGCGCGGCTTCAGCCTCGTCGAGCTGATGGTGGCGATCATCGCGGGCCTGCTCGTGGTGTCGGCCGTGCTCGCCTTCACGGTGAGCTCGGTGCGCAGCAATGCCGAGTTCGTCACCGCCACGCGCCTGACGCAGGAACTGCGCGCCACGATGGATTTCGCGACGCGCGAGCTGCGCCGCGCCGGCTACGACCAGGACTACATGGCGCAGATCTCGCGCCTGGCGGGCGCGACCGACGCCTCCGATTTCTCGCCCATCCTGCTCGACGGCAGCTGTGTGATCTACGCTTACGACCGCGAGCCGGGCACGCCGGGGCAGGTCGACGAGGACAACGGCGAGGTGCGCGCGCTGCGCCGCGTTACCGTGAACGGCGTGGGCGTGATCGAGATCGCCACCACCGACGCCGCCAACACCGCCATCGCCTGCGACGATGCGACCGCGAACTACGCGACGTATCCGCCCACGTGCGTCGGTCCCTGGTGCGCGCTCACCGACAGCCGCACGCTCGATATCACGGCCTTCACCATCACCGACGTCAGCCCCGCGGTGATTCCGGCGGCGGGCACGGCGGCGTTGCCGCTGCGCATCCGGCAGTTCGACGTCGGCATCACCGGCCGCCTGGTCGGCAACCCGGCGGTCGAGCGCGACCTGAGCAGCAGCGTGCGGGTGCGCGCCGACTGCCTGCGCCCGGGCCTCGAGGCCAGCATCAACGCCTGCGTCGCTGTTCCTTCTTCCTGACACTACCCACCCTCGTATCGGGCGGTACGCCATGACCCTGCATCGTTATCTCCACATCGGCCGGCGCGCTTCGCAGCGCGGCATCACCACGCTGGCCGTCACGTTGTTGCTGCTCGCGATCGTCACGGCGATCGCGATCTTCTCCACCAACACGGCCTTCTACGAACTTCGCACGACCAACAGCGAGAACCGCGCCCGGCTTGCCGAGCAGGCCGCCGAATACGGCGTCAACCTCGGCGGCGAATACATCAAGTCGCAGCTCGCCAACGTGGTGTCGGGCGATGCCGGTGGCTGGCTGATCGCCGGCTCGGAACTATGGACGACCTGCGCCTCGGTTGCGCCGGCTCCTGCCGGCCACGCCTGCCGGGCCGAAGTCGACGAAACCCGTCGGGCGCAGATGTACTTCAGGGAACTGGCCAACGACGGCGACGGCACCGACACCAACGATGTCGCGGATCTGGTCGCCGCCGGCAGTCTCGCCAACGTCGGCGGCACGACGGCGGCCTTCCCGGTACAGACCACGATCTCGGCGCTGCTCTGCCGCATCGACACCTCCGACGTGGACGATCCGCAGTGCCGCCTCACTCCGACCAGCGGCAACAACGTCGCGGTCACCATCGTCGCCACCGGCAACCTGACCGGCGAATCGGCCACGGCGACCGTCAAGGAAACCTGGGCCAGTTACGGTTCTTTCAATCCCGCCTCGACGGTGCCGCTCGTGGCATCCGGCACCGTGCAGGGCCTAGGCAATGCGCAGATCGTGGCCTCGCCCAACGCCGGCGGCACCGGCCTCGCAGCTTCGATCTGGTCGCCAGGCAATGTCGACATCGAAGCCGGTGGCGGCGGCGTCGGCAGCGTCTCGACCTGCCACCTCGGCGGCTTCCTGGGCCATGGGGCGGTGCCTGTCGACGACCTGCTCACCACCTGCGCCACGACCAACAGCTGCGGCTGCCCGGCGGCTGGCGATCCCGACTTCATCTCCGGCCACTCGCAGGCGGTCAAGCGCGAAGGCCTGGACGTGCTCGACGTCGACGGCTCCTCCGGCAGCGCCGATCTCCCCGACATCACCTTCTTCCCCGGCAACGGCATGGACAGCAGCGCCGATCCTTCGGACGACAACCTGTTCGAATGGATCTTCAACGTGAACTACGTGGCGGAAGCCGACGGGTGCAACGAGAACAACGCCGGCAATTGTTCGGAAGACGCCGGCAGCGGCCTCACCGATGCCGACTGCGGCACCGGCAACGATGAAGACTGCGCGATCTACGCCATGCGCGAGGAACTCGGCTTCGAACTCCTGACCTGCGCGCAGTTGAACGCCCTTGGCGACGAAGCCGAGGGTCTCTACTACGTCACCGATTCGGCCGGCGACAACGGTTGCGACCTGGGCGACCAGCTCGGCTCGCCCGACAACGACGTGGTGGTGGTCATCGACGACGAAGTCCGCGTCGGCGCCAAGAGCGTGGTGTACGGAATGCTCTTCGTCCGCAGCGCGGACAACACCGCGACCATGACGGGCAACGGCAACGCGCAGATCTTCGGCTCCACGGTCGTGCAGGGCAACGTCGACATCAAGGGCGGCATCGACATCGTCTATTACGACTGGGGCGCGGAAGGCAACGATCCGGACGATCCGCCGCCCCCGGCCCGGTACTTCGGACGCGTCGGCGGCAGCTGGCTCGACGACGACGACGGCTTCTGACGGAGCGCATGGCAATGAATACCCGCACCCCCCACACGCCGCGCGGCTTCAGCCTGCTGGAAGTCCTGATCGCCGTCGCGATCCTTTCCTTCGGCCTGCTCGCGCTCACGAGCCTCCAGGCCTCGCTCGTGCGCAATTCGAGCGAAGCCAAGCAGCGCTCGACCGCACTGTCGCTGGCCAAGGATCGCATCGAGGAATTGCGTGCCTTCGACAGCATGGGCGATTACTACGCGATGACCGACAGCGGCACGCCGCAGAACGTTTCGGTCGGCGACTTCGCGTTCACGGTGAGCACCGCGGTCGAGCGCTACGGCTTCAACAAGGATCCGGACAACGACGGCGACGAAGACGATGCCGTCTTCAAGAAGATCGACAGCGACACGAACGAGGAGGCCGGCGGAAATTTCGTCGGCGAGAACGAGTTCAAGCGCGTTGCGGTCACGGTGGGCTGGACCGATGCGACCGGCCAGAACCAGAGCGTCGTGATCGAGGACGCGATCGGCGCCGTCGCGCCTGAAAATACCGGCAAGCTCGCCCGGCGCAACCCCGAAGCCGCGGACCGCAAGCCGCAGATCCTGATCGTCGATCCGTCGCTCGACGAGGGCGTCATTCCGATCGCGATCGGCGACGGTTCGGAAACCGCGGCCACCAACCCGCGGCCGGAAGTCGACCGCGGCGTGCAGCTGCAGACGAGCTACGACATCTTCACGTTCGCCGCCCTGAACGACGACAGCAACAATGCGCTGGCCCAGTCGCGGGTCGAGACCGCGATCATCGGCTGCAAATGCGACCGGACCGAGGCGAATGCTCAGGCCATCGACTATCGCCCCACGTACTGGGACGGCGACCGCTACGTCGAACCCGACGAAGCGGTCGGCTATTCCGTGCAGGCGGGCGAGGCCGATCTCAAGAACAACGATCCGATCCAGAGCATCTTCTGCAACGATTGCTGCCGCGACCACCACGATCCGGACAACGTCGCCGGCGCGAAATTCTCGCCCCGGCTCGACGACCACACGCATCACCTCGACGACCTCACCACCGAGGCGGACGGCGAATACTACGAAGCGTGCCGCATGATCCGGGTCAACGGCATTTTCCGCGTCGCGGCCGATCCCTACAACGAATTCACCAGCTTGTTGAAGACCGCGGTCGCGGATGGCGAAACGGATGCCTTCACCAGCCCCACGCCCGACGAGTCGGCGGCCGAGGCCTATGAAGACTTCGTCGTGGCCTACCTCGAGGATCAGGGCGCGAATGCCGATCCGAACGAGCAGTTGACGCAGGAAGAAGGTGAAGACCTCGCCGAGACCAACGGGCTCAACATCGATACCCAGGAAGTGGCGGTGGAAGACGAGCGCTGGCTGCACGCGCGCGGTCTCTACATCGACTATCTCGAGCCCGATGCCATCGACGCCATCAGCGAATCGCAGGCCGATTGCGCCGACAACCTGACCGAGTCCGAGTGTCTGCTCCGCGTGCTGCCGTTCACCTCGATCAACCTCACCGAACTCGCCGCGTGGTCGCCGGTGGAAGCCGACGATCTCGCCGTGTACGTGGCGAACAGCGATTTCGTCGACAGCACGCTCTCCGAATTCGGCGAGAACACTCCGCAGCGCGGCCGCGTAACGGGCAACATCACCGGCACCACCGATGCCATCGCCAAGGTCCGCACCTCCAACACCGGGCTCCTGGCCGAGCCGAGCTTCCACATCAGCCTGGCCGACGAGAGCGAGCAGGAAAACAACGTCGGCCTGCAGCCGGATACCGACGCGCAGGCATTCGAGATCACCGGGCCGGAATGCGCCTTGTTGACGACGACCAGGCTCATTTCCGCGCACTCGACCGAACCGTTCGTGACCTCGACCTGCGAGGGCAGCGTCGCCGACAAGCTCGATCAGACCCAGATCATCGTCAAGCTGACCAAAGGCTCGGGTCCGACCAGTGTCACGGTGACCCTCCAGGCACCCAACGGCGGGACGACCTATACGCTCCACTCCGGCAGCTGGGCCACGATGGCGTCGGAATTCGAGATCGACGCCGACACGGTGGCGGCACCAGGCCAATGGACGTTGCGCGTCACCAACGACGACAACGGGCAGGCGGATTCCACCACGCTGGCCTATAGCATCGAGTTCCGGTACACGGCCAAGTTCACCGCGACGCTTTCCGGTTACACCGTGGGCTCCGGAGTCCTGACGAGCGACCTCGACACCGGCGGCTCCTGCACCTTCGTCAACGCGTTCGCAAACTGCAACACGACCGCGCCGAACGTGGCGACGACCTGGACCCTCGGTGGATACAACTATCCGACCACGGGTTCGCAGCGGAGCATCACTTGCCCGACGATTCCCGTGACCGGCATCACTCCCAAGAGCTGTGGCACGAAGCTCTATTGCAAGAACTTCAGCATCAGCGGCGTGACCAACAGCAAGGGTGCGGCCGCGCTCGTGACGGGTGGCGTCGCGCACTCCGGCGGCACCGACGAAAGCACGCAGATGTTCTTCAGTGGTGGCCTGCAGCCGGGCTCGGTCGTCACGGTGACGATGCAGGCCGAAGCCGATACCGCGCCGTCGTGCACCGGCAACGGACCGAACTGCCAAGGCTTCACCATCGCGTGTCCTGAATAACCCTGCCGATTTACCTGACGTGGCAGGAAGGAAGGGGCCCGGCGTGAGCCGCGCCCCTTTCGCTTTTCAGGACAAGGGCGAAGACGCGTCGCGATCTAGGCAAGCTGCCGGAACACCCGCACGATCGCCTCCGCACTGCGCGCGGCATCCTCTTCGCTCGTGGCCCAGTTCGACACCGAGATGCGCATCGCGGCCAGTCCGTGCCAGACGGTGCCGCTCAGCCAGCAGGTGCCATCCTGCTGCACGCCGGTCACCACGCGGCGCGTGGTTTCGTCGTCGTCTGCGAAGCGCACCAGGACCTGGTTGAGCACGACATCGTTGAGGATGCGGATGCCGGGCTCGAGCGCCAGCCGCTGCGCGATCTGCGAGGCGAGGGCGCAGCCGCGATCCACCAGCGACTCGACGCCCTCGCGTCCGAGCGCGCGCAGGGTCGCGTACACGGGCACGCTGCGTGCGCGGCGCGAGAACTCCGGCACCCAGTCGGTGGGGTCGCGTTCGGCGCCGCGGGTCTGGATCAGGTAGGCGGCCGCACTGGACATCGCGGCGCGCTGGATCTCGCGGTCGCGCACGATGGCCACGCCGCAGTCGTAGGGCACGTTCAGCCATTTGTGCGCGTCGGTGGCCCAGGAGTCCGCGAGTTGGATGCCGTCTGCCAGTGCGCCGTGCCTGCGGCTGGCGCGCGCCCACAGACCGAAGGCGCCGTCGACGTGCAGCCACGCGCCGTGTTCGCGTGCGGCCTGTGCGATGTCATCCAGCGGATCGAACGCGCCGGTGTTCACGTTGCCGGCCTGAGCACAGACGATGGCGGGTCCGTCGATCGTCGCCAGCAGCGCGCGCAGGCGGTCCGGCCGCATGCGGCCCTGGTCGTCGGTTTCGACGCGTCGAATCGCGCGTGTGCCCAGCCCGAGATAGCGCGCCGCCACGTCGATGGTGACGTGCGATTCGGCCGAGGCCACCAGCGTGAGGCGCGGCGCGCCGTGCAGTCCGTCGGCTTCGACGTCCCAGCCGGCGCGTTTCAACATCGCGTGGCGCGCCGATGCCAGGCAGGTGAAGTTCGCCATCTGGCAGCCGGTGACGAAGCCCACGCCCGCTTCGCGCGGCAGATCGAACAGATCGAGCAACCAGTCGGCCGCCACCTGTTCGATCACCGACACCAGCGGCGAGATCACGTACAACCCCGCGTTCTGATCCCAGGCCGAGACCAGCCAGTCCGAGGCCAGTGCCACCGGATACGAACCGCCGATCACGAAGCCGAAATACCGCGGCGAGGCGCAGGCGGAGGTGCCGCGTTCGGCCTGCGCGGCCAGCAGATCCACGACGGCGGCGCCGTCCTCGCCGCGCGCTGCCAGGGGCACCTGCAGTGCCGCGACCAGTTCTTCGCGGCTCGCGGTGGCGGCGACCTCACGCTCCGGCAGCCGCTCCATGTAGGCCGCGGCATGGCCGAGCGCGCGATGCAGCAGCGGCGCAAAAGGATCGTTTGTCATGGTTCTTCCCTCCGGAGGGGAAGAACCTTTACTCCACCGTCACCGATTTCGCCAGATTGCGCGGCTGATCGACGTCCGTGCCGCGCAGCACGGCCACGTGGTAGGCCAGCAGCTGCAGGGGGATGGTGAAGACGATCGGCGCGGCGATCTCGCCGGACGGCGGCAGCGAAAGCACGTGGCCCTTGCCCATGCCGTGGCTCACGGTGGTGTCGGCGAACAGGTACAGCTCGCCGCCGCGGGCGCGCACTTCCTCCATGTTCGACTTGAGTTTGTCGAGCAGGTGGTCGTTGGGCGCCACCGCGATCACCGGCATGGTTTCGTCCACCAGCGCCAGCGGGCCGTGCTTCAGTTCGCCGGCCGGGTAGGCCTCGGCGTGGATGTAGGAGATTTCCTTGAGCTTGAGCGCCCCTTCCAGCGCCACCGGATAGTGGGTGCCGCGACCGAGGAACAGCGCGTGGTCCTTGGCGACGAAGCGCTCGGCCAGCTTGAGGATGTCCGCGTCGAGCTGCAGCGCCTCGCGCACGAGGCCGGGGATGCTTTCGAGTTCCGCGACCAGTTTCTGCATCCTGGCTTCCGGCAGGCCGCGCGTGCGCGCCAGTTCGATCGAGAGCAGGGCGAGCGCGGTGAGCTGCGTGGTGAAGGCTTTGGTCGAGGCCACGCCGATCTCGGGGCCGGCGCGCGTCATCAGCACCAGTTCCGATTCGCGCACGAGCGAGGATTCCGGCACGTTGCACACGGCCAGGCGGCCGAGGTAGTTGCGTTCCTTGGCGAGCTTGAGCGCGGCCAGCGTGTCGGCGGTTTCGCCCGATTGCGAGATGGTGACGAACAGCGTGCCATCGCGCACCACCGGCGAGCGATAGCGGTATTCGCTGGCGATCTCGGTGGTGCAGGGCAGCCCGGCGAGGGATTCGATCCAGTAGCGCGCCACGAGGCCCGCGTGGAAGCTCGTGCCGCAAGCGACGATGTGCACCGATTGCGCCTTCGCCAGCTCGGCGGCGCCGACGCCGAAGATCTCCGGCAGCACGCGGCCGCCGGCGATGCGGCCTTCCAGCGTGTCGGCGATCGACTGCGGCTGCTCGTGGATTTCCTTGAGCATGTAGTGGCGGTATTCGCCGCGTTCCACGGCGTCGGCGGAGAACGTCGACTCCTTGACCGGGCGTTCCACCGGTGCGCCGTTCTCGTCGAACACGCGCACCTGGTGGCGATCGATCTCCACCACGTCGCCTTCGTTGAGGTAGATGAACCGGCGCGTCAGCGGCAGCAGCGCGTGCGTGTCGGAGGCCAGGTAGTTCTCGCCTTCGCCCAGGCCAACGACCAGCGGCGAACCGCGGCGCGCGCCCACCAGCACGCCCGGTTCGCGCTTGCTGATCAGCACCACGGCGTAGGCGCCGTGCATGCGTGCCAGCGCCTTGCGCGCGGCGTCGAGCAGGTTCATGCCGCCGCGCTGGTAGTACTCGACCAGGTGCGCGATGACTTCGGTGTCGGTCTCGGAGGAGAAGTCGAAGCCAAGCCCGCGCAGTTCCTCGCGTAGTTCGGCATGGTTCTCGATGATGCCGTTGTGCACCACCGAAAGCGTGTCGCCGGAGATGTGCGGATGCGCGTTCACCGTGTTGGGCACGCCGTGCGTGGCCCAGCGCGTGTGCGCGATGCCGCTGTGGCCGGCGAGCGGGGTCTCGCCCTGCAGGGCCTCGAGGTCGCGCACCTTGCCCTTGGCGCGCAGGCGCTTGAGGCCGCCGTCAGTCAGCACGGCCACGCCGGCCGAGTCGTAACCGCGGTATTCGAGGGCCTTGAGGCCCGAAATGAGGTTGTTCACCACATCGCGCTGCGCGCTGATGCCGACGATGCCGCACATAGAAGGGGGATTCCGCGCGAAAAACCGGCGGCGATTATCGCACGCGGGCGCCGGGCGGACTCGGTGCGGACGTCCGCACAGGTCTGACGGACAGTCGGACGGATTCTGGAAATTCGAGGGCAGACGGGCACTTGCGGCGGTTTCAACGGTTGGCATGCGGCCTGCATCCAAGGTCCTGACTTGCCCTGGAACCGAACATGATCCGCGACACCTCCGCCCAAGACCGCGTGATGGCCCCGCCGCCGGCCTCGAAGAAGAAGCGCGTCGGCATCATCGTCGCGGCTGCCGTCGCCGCGGCGCTGTTGCTGGTGGCGCTGCCCACGGTCGGACGCTGGCTCGGTGCCGAACGCTCGATCGCCGCCGAGCGCCTGCGCGTAGCCGAGGTGCGGCGCGGCACGCTGGTGCGCGACGTCTCCGTGCAGGGCCGCATCGTGGCGGCCGTCTCGCCCACGCTGTATGCCCCGGTCGCGGGCACGGTCTCGCTCAGGACGCAGGCCGGCAGCGAGGTGAAGCAGGGCGCGGTGCTGGCGCAGATCGATTCGCCCGAACTCGACAACGAGCTCGAACGCGAACGCGCCACGCTACAGGAGCTGGAAGTGGAGGTCTCGCGCCAGCGCATTGCCAGCCAGCGCCAGCAACTGCTCTCGCGCCGTACCGCCGACGAAGCCCAGGTCACGCTCTCGGCCGCGCAGCGCGAGATGGAGCGCGCCGAGGCCGCCTGGGCCAAGAAGGCCATTCCGCAGGTCGAATACCTGCGCGCCAAGGACACGCTGCGCACCGCGGAAATCTCCGCGGCGCATTCGCAGGACGACTCGGGCCTGGAGATCAAGGGCATCCAGTTCGAACTGCAGACGCGCGAGCAGCAGTTGAAGCGCCAGCGCCTGGTCGTGGCCGATCTGGAACGCCGCAAGGACGAGCTCACGGTGAAGTCGCCGGTGGACGGCATCGTCGGCACCGTCGCCATCGTCGACCGCGCCGTGGTGGCGCCCAACTCGCCGCTGCTCACCGTGGTCGATCTCTCGCGTCTGGAAGTGGAGCTGGAAGTGCCGGAAAGCTATGCCGACGACCTCGGCATCGGCATGCAGGCCGAGATCCGCTACGCCGGCACGGAATATCCCGGCCTGGTGTCGTCGATCTCGCCGGAAGTGGTGAACGGCCAGGTGATCGCGCGCGTGCGCTTCGGCGAACAGCAGCCGCCCGATCTGCGCCAGAACCAGCGCGTCAGCACCCGCGTGCTGATGGAGGAAAAGCCCGACGTGCTGATGGTGCAGCGCGGGCCCTTCGTCGACACCGGCGGCGGCCGCTACGCCT
>CAMLOR010000020.1 GCA_946481615.1 uncultured Aquimonas sp. | reverse complement strand
GCCTCGGCCAGCGGCTGCACGATGTTGGCGGCGTACTGGTCGAGCCCGTAGTTGATCGAACAGAAGCTGCGCGAACGCGTGCCTTCGTAGTCGACGCCCAGGCCGCCGCCCACGTCCATGTAGCGGATCGGCGAACCGAGTTGGCTCACCTCGACGAAGTAGCGCGTGGCCTCGCGCATGCCGTTGGCGATGTCGCGCACGTTGCTGATCTGCGAACCCATGTGGAAATGCAGCAACTCGAGCGATTTCTCCAACCCCGCATCGCGCAGCTTGTGCACCAGGTCAAGCAACTGGCGCGGCGACAGCCCGAACTTCGCCTTGTCGCCGCCGGAGTTCTGCCACTTGCCCGCCCCCAGCGAGGCCAGGCGCATGCGCACGCCCAGGCCCGGCGTCACGCCCAGCGCCTTCGATTCCTCGATCACGAGCGGCAATTCGGAGGCCTTCTCGATCACGATGTAGACCTGTAGCCCGAGGCGGCGGCCGATCAGCGCCAGGCGGATGTACTCGCGATCCTTGTAGCCGTTGCAGATGACCACGCTGCCCGGCCGCGCCAGCGCCAGCACCGCCATCAGTTCGGGCTTGGAGCCGGCTTCGAGGCCGAAGCCTTCGCCGCGATGCGAGGCCAGCTCGCCCGCCACTCCCAGATGCTGGTTGACCTTGATCGGATAGATCGCGGTGTAGCCGCCGCCGTAGTCGAACTCCTGCATGGCACGCCCGAAAGCGGCCTGCAGTTTGCCGAGGCGATCGCCCAGGATGTCCGAGAAGCGCAGCAGCAGGGGCAACTTGAGCCCGGCGTCGAGCGCGCGGTCGACGGCCTCGGGCAGCGCGATGGCCGGCCCCTTGGGACCGCGCGGCCGAACCTCGATGCGGCCTTGCGCGTCGATGTCGAAATACCCCTCGCCCCAATGGGCGATCGAGTAGGTGCGACGCGCGCGATCCAGGCTCCAGGCGGTCATCCGTCGCTCCATGGCAGAAAGGCGGCCATTGTAGCGCCGCCGGACGGGCGGACAGGCTACAATCCCCGCCCCTCCTGCACCGACCCCTCGCGAGAATGAGCGCCGAAACCCCGACCTGGTGGTACGAAAACTTCGAGATCTCGGGTTCCGCGATCGGCTACCGGGTGACGAAGAAGCTCGACGAGGTGCAGTCGAAGTTCCAGAAGATCGAGATCTTCGAGACCACCGACTGGGGCAACCTGATGGTGATCGACGGCGCCATCATGCTCACCAGCCGCGACAACTTCCTCTACCACGAGATGATGTCGCATCCGGCGCTGTTCACCCACAGCAACCCCAAGCGCGTGGTGATCATTGGCGGCGGCGATTGCGGCACGCTGCGCGAGGTGCTCAAGCACAAGGAAGTCGAGCACGCGGTGCAGTGCGACATCGACGAGCAGGTCACGCGGATGGCCGAGAAGTGGTTCCCGGAGCTGTGCGAATCCAACGGCGATGCGCGCGCCGAGCTGCTGTTCGACGACGGCGTGGCGTACATGAAGAACTGCGCGCCCGAATCCGTGGACGTGGTGATCGTCGATTCGACCGATCCGGTCGGCCCGGCCGAGGGCCTGTTCAACCAGGCCTTCTACGAATCCTGCGTTCAGGCGCTGCGGCCGGGGGGCATCCTGGTGCAGCAGTCGGAATCGCCGCTGGTGCACATGAACCTGATCAAGGCCATGCGCCACCACATGTCGATGGCCGGCTTCAGCGCGCTGCGAACACTGCCCTTCCCGCAGCCGTGCTATCCGACCGGCTGGTGGAGCTGCACGCTGGCGCGCAAGGGCGCCGCCGAGCTCACCTCGTTCCGCGAACGCGGCGCGCAGAGCAAGAGCTTCGCCACCCGCTACTACAACGTGGACATCCACCGCGCCGCGCTGGTGCATCCGGAGTTCATGCAGGACGTGTTCGGCGACTGACGATGTTCCTCGAACGCCTCCCAGAATTCGTCGGCAACCACTACCTGCTCTCGATGGGCATGGTGGCCGTCACCGTGGCGCTGGTGATGAACGAGCTGTCGCGCTTCACGCGCGGCTTCCGCGCGGTGTCGCCGGCGGAGCTCACCCAACTGATCAACCGCGAGAACGCGCTCGTGGTCGACGTCAGCCCGCTCGGCGAATACGAGAAGGGCCACATCGTCGGCAGCAAGCACGTGTTGAAGAGCCAGTTCGATCCGGAATCGAAGCTGCTGGCGAAGGTGAAGGAACTGCCCGTGGCGGTCGTGTGCCGCAACGGGATGGATTCCACCGCCGCCGCCAAACGCCTCGTGAAGGCGGGCTTCCAGAAAGTGTTCTGGCTCGACGGCGGCATCGCCGCCTGGCAATCCGCCGACCTGCCGCTCGCGCGCGGCAAGGCATAATCCGTTTCAAACCCCGGAGTAAGACCATGGCCGACCAAGCCGCCAACGGCGCCGCTGCCGCCGAGACCGCGCCCAACGCGCAGTTCAACCTGCAGAAGATCTACATCAAGGACGCCAGCTTCGAGGCGCCCAACGCCCCGCACGTGTTCCAGGAAGAGGGCCAGCCGCAGCTGCAGCTCAACCTCGCGCAGAAGGTGCAGGGTCTGGCCGACGGCGTGTTCGAGGTGGTGCTGACGGTGACGCTCACCTGCACGCTCAACGGCAAGACCGCGTATCTGGCCGAAGTGGCGCAGGGCGGCATCTTCGGCATGGCCGGCTTCGACCAGCGCAACACCGAAGCCATCCTCGCCACCTATTGCCCGAACGTGCTGTTCCCGTACGCGCGCCAGGCCGTGAGCGAGCTGGTGGTGAACGGCGGCTTCCCGCCGTACTACCTGCAGCCGATCAACTTCGAACAGCTCTACGCCGAACAGCTGCGCCGCCGCGCGCAGGGCGGCGACGCCGCGGCCGCCGGCACGGCGTAAGCGATGCGCGACGCTTCCTGCGTCGCGGTACTGGGCGCCGGCTCCTGGGGCACGGCGCTCGCGGTGCAGGCCGCGCGCAACGGCCTGTCCACCGTGCTGTGGGGCCGCGACGCCGCGGCCATCGCGCAGATGCGCGAAACGCATCGCAACGCGCGCTACCTGCCCGACCTGCCGCTGCCCGAATCGCTGCGTTTCAGCGACGATCTGGCGGCCACCGTGGAAGCGGCCGACCTCGTCCTCGTCGTGGTGCCGAGCCACGCCTTCCCCGAGATCGTTCGCGAGCTCGCACCGCACCGTAAAGCGGATGCGGGCGTGGCCTGGGCCACCAAGGGCTTCGAGCCCGGCTCCGGCCGCTTCCTGCATGAAGTCGCCGAAGAAGTGTTGGGTGCCGGTACGCCACTCGCGGTGGTGACCGGGCCTTCGTTCGCCCGCGAAGTCGCGCAGGGCCTGCCGACCGCGGTGACGGTGCATTCGGAGAACGAATCCTTCGCGCAGCGCGTGGCCGAGGCGCTGCACGGCCCGACCTTCCGCGCCTACACCGGCGACGACGTGCAAGGCGCGGAGCTGGGCGGCGCGATGAAGAACGTGCTGGCCGTGGCCACCGGCGTGGCCGACGGCATGCAGCTCGGCCTCAACGCGCGCGCCGGGCTGATCACGCGCGGCCTCAACGAGATGCTGCGCCTCAACGCGGCGCTGGGCGGCAAGCCCGAAACGCTGATGGGCCTCGCCGGGCTGGGCGATCTGGTGCTGACCTGCACCGGCGATCTATCGCGCAATCGCCGCCTGGGGCTGGCGCTCGGACGCGGGCAGAAGCTCGACGAAGCCGTCGCGGCCATCGGCCAGGTGGTGGAATCGGTGCAGACCGCCGACGAGGTGATGCGACTGGCGCACCGCCACGGACTCGATCTGCCGATCAGCGCGCTGGTGCAGCGCATGCTGCACGGCGAGATCACGCCGTCCGAGGGCCTGCGGCTCCTGCTCGCGCGCGAGCAGAAGCCGGAATATCCCGAAGGCGGCCTGGCCTGACGTCGTCCCCGCGAAGGCGGGGACCCAGTGACTTGCTTTCGGCGCAGCGACCGTCACTGGATTCCCGCCTCCGCGGGAATGACGGCATCAGAAGCTGATGCGCGGCCCGACGAAGAACTCGTTCGTATCGTCCGCGAAGGTCGCGCTCGCGGCGATGCCCCACATCGGGTTGAACTTGTACTGCGCGCCGAGCTTGCCGTAGAAATCGCCGTCGCCGCGGCTGATGTCGGCATAACCGGCGGCAAGATACGTTTCGAAATTCGGCGTCCAGCCCGAGCGCATGCCGACTTCGGCCTCGTAGCCGTCGTCCTCGCCGTACGGGAAGCCGGCGTCGAGGTCCAGCCAGTTGGCGCGCACCACCAGATCGCTGGTGTCGTTGATCGAACGGTTCCAGCCCACGCCCAGGCGCGAGATGTCGACGTCGATGTTGCTGTCGTCGATCTTGGCGCTGCCGTAGCCGCCGTAGAGGTGGAACTGCGAGCCCAGGGCGACCGAGCCCTGGCCGGTCCAGCCGTCGCCGTCGGCACCGCCGTCGGCGTCGACCCACGTCTTGCCGAGCTCGAGGTATGTGTAGGAGAGGTCCGCCGCCCGGAGGGTTTCTCCAGCAGCGACAAGGGCAAGGAACGAGAACAGAAGGGTGCGTTTCATACGCGTGTACTCCATGTTGGCGGCCACGGTCGTGGCCGGCGCGCAGCATCGGGAAAACGCACTGTCGCCGCGCTGAACTCGGCTCGTCGAATTCAGCCCGAGTTCGCGAAGCCCGACTGCCGCCAGGCTTCGAACACGGTGATGGCCACCGCGTTGGAAAGATTGAGGCTGCGATTGCCCGGCCGCATCGGCAGGCAGAGCCGATGGTCCGGCGGAATGGCATCGAGCACGGCCTGCGGCAGGCCGCGCGTTTCGGAGCCGAACATCAGCGCGTCGTTTTCGCCGTAGGCCACGGTGTCGTAGCGCACGGTGCCGCGCGTCGAGAGCGCGAACAGGCGTGCGGGACGCACGGTGTCGATGAAGGCCGGCAGCGAGGCGTGCACGGTGAGTTGCGTGAACTCGTGGTAGTCGAGGCCCGCGCGCCGCAGCTTCGCATCGTCGAGTTCGAAACCCAGCGGCTCGATCAGATGCAGTCGCGCGCCGGTGTTGGCGCACAGGCGGATCACGTTGCCCGTATTGGGCGGAATCTCGGGCTGATGCAGGACGACGTGCAGCATGCGCGGATTATCGCGCATGCCGCACCTTCCGGACGTTACTTCGCGTCAGCCTCGGCCTTCGTCACCTTGCGTTTGACGATGACCTGCTTGCCTTCGGCGCCGTGCTTGACGACCACGTGCGGGCCTTCGCCTTCCAGTTCCAGCGGCTCGCCGTCCTTGCCTTCGAGCACGATCACCTTGCGGTGCATGCCGTCGCCCTTGGCGTGTTCGCCGTCGGCACGATGGATGCGGATCACGCGCTTGCCCTCGGCGCCCTCACCGTGATGCTGCGCGATCAACGCCTGGATTTCCTCGTCGCCGAGGTCGCGGGCTTCGATCATCGGCACCGTCGTCGTGTCGCCGCCGATGTCGAGCTGCAGCGCATCGGCCGTGCGCGTGGCGGTGACCAGCGTGCCGGCCTCGCTGTAGAGCTGGCGCGTTTCGCCGATCTGCAGATCCTCGATGCTGACCTTTTCGCTGACGCCGTTGGCGACCACCTCGATCTCGGTGGTGTCGGCGGCGAAAGCAGCGGCCGACAGCGTCAGCGCGCAGGCCAGGGCAAGGCGGGAAACGAGCGTCTTGTTCTTCATGTCATCCTCCATGGGAAAAGTCCCGCGCCGTTTCAGCAAGCGCCATGCCAGCGGTTTGGCCATGCGGTGGAGACGTTTCGGCCTCGCGACATCCCCATTTGGGGAAACCGTTCCTCAAATCGTCCCGAGGCCGTGCTTCTCGAGCCGGTAGAGGAAGGCCTTGTACGGCAGGTTGAGCAGGCGCGCGGCCTTGGTGCGGTTGCCCTGCGCCTGCGCCAGCGCTTGCTGCAGCAGATCGCGCTCCATCGCCTCCCAATCGAGCCCTTCGCTCGGCAGGCGGAATGCGGGCGAGGCCGTGCCGTTGCCGGGCGGCAGATCGGCGGCATCGGCCTCGCCGTCTTCGCCGAGCAGCAACAGGCGTTCGATGGTGTGCGCGAGTTCGCGCACGTTGCCGGGCCAGGGGCGATCCATCAGCGCGCGCAGCACGGGCTTCGGGAACGGCGTCGCCGGCAGGCCGTGCTGCTGCGCGGCGCGTCTGGCGAAATGGTCGACGAGGCCCGGGATGTCCTCGCGTCGCTCGCGCAGCGGTGGCAGCGTCAAGGTCACGACCGCGAGGCGGTAGTAGAGATCTTCGCGAAACCGCCCTTCCGCGGTTTCGCGCTTGAGATCGCGATTGGTGGCGGCGATCACGCGCAGATCGAGCGCGATCTCGCCGCGCCCGCCCACGCGGGTGACGCGGCCTTCCTGCAATGCACGCAGCAGTTTGGGTTGCAGCGCCAGCGGCAGTTCGCCGAGTTCGTCGAGGAACAGCGTGCCGCCATTGGCCTGCTCGAAGTAGCCGGCGCGGCTGGCATTGGCACCGGTGAAGGCACCGCGCTCGGCGCCGAAGAATTCGGCCTCGATCAGGCCTTCGGGAATCGCCGCGCAGTTCACCGCGATGAACGGCCCGGCGACGCGGCGCGAAAGCTTGTGCAGCGCGCGCGCCGCCAGTTCCTTGCCAGTGCCCGACTCGCCGTGCAGCAGCACGGTCGCATCGGTCGGCGCCACGCGTTCGATCTGCCGGTAGAGCTTCTGCATCGCGGGTGCCGTGCCGACGAGATCGACCAGCCGCTCGCGCTCCCCGAGCGCATCGGAAAGCTTGCGGTTCTCCTCGCGCAGCGCGCGCGTGCGCAGCGCCTTGTCGACCGCCAGCAGCAATGCCTGGCGTTCGAAAGGTTTGGCCAGATAATCGTCGGCGCCGGCGCGAATCGCGTTCACGGCGTGCTCGATGCTGCCGTAGGCCGTGACCAGCACGAAGCTCAGTTCCGGCCGCCTGCTGCGCACCTCGCGCAGCAGGGCGAGGCCGTCGCCGTCGGCAAGCTTGAAGTCGGAAAGCACCAGTTGCAGCGCGGGCTCGGAAAGTTGTTCCTGCGCGGCACGAAGGCCGTCGGCCGTCAGAACGCGGAAGCCGGAGCCCGCGAGGAGGCTGGAAACCAGCCCGCGCTGCGAGGGATCGTCCTCCACCAGCAGGATCGTCACGCCGTCAGCCATGGACGGCCTCACGCGCATGCAGCACCAGGCGCGCGCGCGTGCCGTGCGGTGCGCGGTCGTCGAGCGCGATGCGCCCGCGATAGCGCGAGCGTGCGAGGCGCTGCGCAAGATAGAGCCCCATGCCGGCGCCATGCGGCTTGCCGCTGACGTGCGGCTGGAACAGGCGCTCGCGCAGGGCGGCCGCCACGCCTTCGCCTTCGTCCAGCACGTCGATCTGCAGGCCGTCGTCGAGCGTGGCCATCTCGACGCGCACGCAGCCGCCGTCCGGACTGGCTTCGAGCGCATTGATCACCAGCGCGTGCAGCATCACGCGCAGTTCGGCCGGGACCGCAGGCAGGCGCCGATCCGCACCGCCGCGCTCGAACCGCACGCGGCCCTGCGCGCGCTGGCTGGCTTCCAGCAGAACGTCGTCGATCACCTCGGCCACGCGCACCTCGGCCGGTTCCGCGCCGTTGCCGGCCGACAGCGCGAGGAAACCGCGCAGCGCCTGATCGACGCGCTGCAATTGTTCGCGTCCCGAATGCGCGAGCGCGGCGGCGCTGGACGAACCCGCGGTCTCGGCCGCGAGGGCTTCGAGGCTCAGTCCCAGCGCATGCAGCGGATTGCGCAGACTGTGCGCGAGGCCGCGGCCGATCTCGCCCAGCTCGGCCAGTTCGCGATCGGCACGTACGCTGGCCGCTTGCGAAACACGCTGCGCGATCCACACGGCCAGCAGCAATCCGGCGACGAGCAGCGCCAGCAATCCCCATCCCAGGCGCTGGGTGAAGCGCGCCAGGGCCGCGTCGACACCGGCGCGCGGCAGGGGAATGGCCTGCTGGAAGCCCTCGCGGCTGACGCGCAGCATGGGCAGTTCCTCGCCTTCGCGGCGCACCAGCTCGATCGCCGCCACGTCGGGATGACGGGCCCGATGCGCCGCGAGCTGTTCGGGCGTGAGTTCCTTGCCGTCCACGATCACGCGCACGTCGTCCACCGGCGGCATGCCGTGCGCGGCGATGCGTTCGCGCATCATCAGGACGTGGCGGCCCTCGCGCGCGGTCTTCGTTTCCGTGGCATCGCCTTCGATGCCGTCGCGATGGATGCGCGTGCCCAGTCCCTCGCCCTGCAGCACGGTGAAGACAGAGCGCCCCACGCTGGCCGCGGTTTCGCCGAGCGCGCCGGTGAGATCGCGCGTCAGCGCGCGCAGGCCGAGCCATGCCGCCAGCGCGAGCAGCAACAGGAGGGCGGAATAGCCGAGGATGAGGCGCAGGCGCAGCGACATGGACACAGCATCACGCAGGAAGGTCGCGGAGCGCCAGCAAGGCGCGTGCCATCAAGGCGGAACCGGGCAGGCCGTGAGGGGAACGTCGCTCGCGATGTCCCACTCGGCGGCCGCGAGCGGCTTCTCGCGCAAGGGCGGGAATACGATGGTTGCCGTGAGGCTGTCATCCGGGTTCTCGCGCACGTTGGTGATGCCTTCGAAGCGCAGCAGGCGGCGGTCGCGATCGCGGTAGACCACCTCGATGGCCGGCGCGAACCAGCCCAGCATGCCGCTCGGCCCCAGGCGCAGCACGCTGGCGGCTTCGCCGTCGACGGTCTGTCCGCGCAACCGCTTCACGCTGAAGGCATAGGTGCGGCGGCGGCTCGGCACGAGGAAGTCCAGGCTCGCCGGTTTCGAGCGCTGCAGCTCGCCCCAGTGCCGGCGCACGAACTCGTCGAAGCCCGCATCGACGACGAGGCGCGGCGTCACCGGCACGGCGTTGCGGCGCAACGGATGCGTGGCGCTGCGCCGCACGTAGGCGAACACATGGCGGCCCTCGCGCTGCACGCCTTCGCGATAGCCGAAGCGCGCGTCCTCCAGTTCGAATGCCGGAGCCTGCGCATCAACGCCGGCGCGTACGTGCTTGCGCGCGAACACCGTGCCGTCGGTGCAGCGGTAGAGGACGAGGCGCTCGCCGTCGTCGCGCACGAAGTGGTGTTCCTCGTAGAGCGGCGTACCGCGTTCAGGATCGGCAGCCAGCCCCACGTAGGCGCGCCCGGCCAGGGCCGGCGCAGCCGTGAGCAACAGGACGAAGCCGAGCGCCTTCACCAGGCCAGCGTCTTGCCTTGCCAGTCGCGGAAGACGCCCGAATCGCCGGGCACCAGTGTTTCGATCACGCGCAGCAAGCCGGCCACGGCGTCGCGCGGATCGACTTCGGCCTGCGGCCCGCCCATGTCGGTGCGCGCCCAGCCAGGATGCAGCGCGATCACGCTCACACCCGAGGGCGCGAGCGCGCGCGCCAGCAAGGCGGTGGCCATGTTCAGCGCGGCCTTCGACATCGCGTAACTCGGGCTGCGGAATTCGCGCACGGCGTGGATGGAGCCCATCACGCTCGAGAGGTTCGCCACCTTCGCGCGCGTGCCCTTGGCGAGCAACGGTGCCAGCATCTGCGTGAGCAGCAGCGGACCCATCGCGTTGCTGCGGAAACTCGAATCCAGATCGTCGGCCGAGACGCTGCCGAAACGTTCGCCGGGCACCAGCACGCCGGCATTGTTGATGAGCAGATCGAGGCCGGGGAACAGCATGGCGGTTTCGCGCCCGAGTTCCTGGACCGAGGCCGGCCGCGCCACGTCGAGCGGCAGCACGTGCAGGTGGCCGGGATGCGAACCTGCGAGCGCCGTGAGTTCGGTGGCGCGGCCCGGATGCCGGCAGGCGGCGATCACGCGGTCGCCGCGCGCCAGCGACTGGCGCGTGAACTCGAGTCCCAGACCGCGGTTGGCGCCGGTGATCAGGACTCTCGCCATGTCGCGCTCCGCATCGTGATCGGGAAGCTAGTGTATCCAGCAGTGCTTTGCGGTGCTGTGTCGATTAAGGCGGGCGCGGCCATACTTCCGCCGCCCGCCACGGAGATCCCCATGATCCGCACGACCGCACTGTCGCTCGCCATGCTCGCCGCGCTTTCGGCCTGCACCTGGGTCAAGATGGAGCCCGAGGGCGCCGTGGTGCGGGTGGCGCAGCGCGGCGACGATCTCTCCGGTTGCACGCGGCGCGGCGAAGTGGGCGTATCGGTGCGCGATCGCGTCGGCCTTTATCAGCGCAACGACCTCAAGGTGCGCGACGAACTCGAAACGATGGCGCGCAACGAAGCAGCGTCGCTCTCGGCCGACACGGTGCAGGCCGTCAACGAACCCAGCGGCGGCGAACAGCGCTTCGCCGCCTATGCCTGCGGCCGTTACGTCCCCACCGCGCGCACCGCCGCGCCGCGCGAGGCCGAACCCCTCGACGGCCCGCGCCAGGCCGACGAGGCCGCGGTCGAGACCTACCCCATCCGCGACGAGTAATCCGCCGCGGCGCCTCGATGGCGACCGCCGGGGGCGGTCCGGCCGGCGCAACTATCGTGAACTTCATCACGCGGCGTTCAACGCGCCCGGCGCGTTCGGCCCCGCCTGCCGGGCCTCTCGCGCCGCGCCGTGGACCGCGGTTGCGCCCCTGCCGGATACCCTGTAGTTTTCCGAGGCTTTTCTTTCGATTCCGGTGTCCCCGATGCTGTTCCAGAACGTCTCCATCGCCAGCGTGTCGCACATCGACGCGCCGCACTCGCTCACGTCCGCGGCCATCAACGAACGCCTGCGTCCGACGCTCGAGCGCCTGGGCATCAAGACCGACGTGTTGGGGGACATCGCCGGCATCCACGCGCGCCGCCTCTGGGACAACCACATCCAGGCCTCCGACGCCGCCACGCTGGCCGCCGAGAAGGCGCTGGCCGACGCCAACATCCCGCGCGACAAGGTCGGCCTGCTGGTCAACACCTCCGTCAGCCGCGATTTCCTCGAACCGTCCACGGCTTCGATCGTCTCCGGCAACCTGGGCCTGTCCGAGAACTGCCAGAACTTCGACGTGGCCAACGCCTGCCTGGCCTTCCTCAACGGCATGGACATCGCCAGCCGCATGATCGAGCGCGGCGAGATCGAGTACGCGCTGGTCGTGGACGGCGAAACCGCCAACCTGGTCTACGAGAAGACCCTCGAGCGCATGACCGCGCCCGACATCACCGAAGAGCAGTTCCGCAACGAACTGGCGTCGCTGACGCTGGGCTGCGGCGCCGCCGCCATGGTGCTCTCGCGCAGCGAGCTCACGCCCGACGCGCCGCGCTACAAGGGCGGCGTGACGCGCGCCGCCACGCAGTGGAACAAGCTGTGCCGCGGCAACCTCGACCGCATGGTCACCGACACCCGCATGCTGCTGATCGAAGGCCTGAAGCTGGCCCAGCTCACCTTCCAGGCCGCGCGCCAGGCGCTCGGCTGGGTGGTCGACGAACTCGACGAATTCGTCATCCACCAGGTGTCGCAGGTGCACACCCAGGCCTTCATCAAGGCCTTCGGCATCGACCCGAAGAAGGTGCTCACCATCTTCGCCGAGCACGGCAATATCGGCCCCGCCTCGGTGCCGATCGTGCTGTCCAAGCTCAAGGAGATGGGCCGCCTCAAGAAGGGCGACCGCGTGGCCCTGCTGGGAATCGGCAGCGGACTGAACTGCTCGATGGCTGAGGTGGTTTGGTAGGCCGCCAAGCTTTCCTAAGCGGCTTCGCCGCCGGATTTTAGGAAAACTTGTGTTATTTTATTTTCCTTGGCGTTCCACATAGGCCGCCATAGGAAAATTTCGCCATGTCCTCCCGCATCACCGGCTACTACATTCCCGGATCGCTTTCGGGCGCAGCCTATCAAGCCTTCGTGCCCCATCCGTTGCCGCCCGATCCACCGCTGGATCTGGGCGGCGACCAGCTCATCGCCCGCAAGGAGCGCGCCGACCAGGCACTGGGCCGGCTCGACGGCATCACGCTGATGCTGCCCGACCCCGAATTGTTCCTGTACCAGTACGTCCGCAAGGAAGCCCTGGTTTCCTCGCAGATCGAAGGCACGCAGTCGTCGCTGTCGGATCTGCTGCTGTTCGAGATGGACGAGGCGCCGGGCGTGCCTTTCGACGATGTCGAGGAAGTCTCGAACTACGTCGCCGCCCTCAACCATGGCCTGCGGCGCCTGCGCGAAGACGATTTCCCGCTGTCGTTGCGGCTGCTGCGCGAGATGCACGCCTTGCTGCTGCGAGGTTCGCGCGGCGGCAACAAGGAGCCCGGCGAGTTCCGGCGCGGGCAGGTGTGGATCGGCGGGCGCAGCCCGGCCGCGGCACGCTTCGTACCGCCTCCGCCCGACGCCCTGCCGGAGTCGTTGTCAGCCTTCGAGCGCTTCCTGCACACGCCGCATGCGCAGATGCCGGCGCTCGTGAAGGCCGCGCTCGCGCACGTGCAATTCGAAACGATCCATCCTTTCAGCGACGGCAACGGCCGTCTCGGGCGCCTGTTGATCGCGCTGCTGTTGTGCCAGGACGGCGTGCTGCGCGAGCCGACGCTGTATCTGAGCCTGTATTTCAAGCGGCACCGCGCGGAGTATTACGAACATCTCAACCGCGTGCGTACGCATGGCGACTGGGAAGGCTGGCTCGGTTATTTCCTCGATGGCGTCGCAGAAACCGCCCGCCAGGCCGTGGACACCGCGCAACGGCTGCTGGCCCTGCTCGCGCGCGACCGCGCCCGCGTCGCGGCGCTCGGCCGCCGCGCCGGCAACGCCACGCAGGTATTCGAACAGTTCGCCCGGCGCGTCATCGTTTCCGTTCCGCAGATGCTGCCCGCTCTGCCGCTCAGCGCGCCGACCGTGCGCGCTTCGGTGACGGCGCTGCAGGATCTGGGGCTGGTGAAAGAACTCACGGGGCAACGCCGCAACCGCGTGTTCGCCTATTCCGACTATCTCGACATCCTTGCCGAAGGCACCGATCCGCTGTGAGCGACTTCCCCGACTACCCCTTCACTCCGAAACGCTTCGAAGTCCGCCCCGGGCTCTCGATGTCCTATCTCGACGAAGGCCGCGCCGACGCGCCGCCCGTGGTGATGGTGCACGGCAATCCCTCATGGAGTTACTACTACCGCAAGCTGGTCCTGGCGCTGCGCGGCACGCACCGATGCATCGTGCCGGATCACATCGGCATGGGCCTGTCGGACAAGCCGGGCGACGATCGCTACGAATACACGCTGAAATCGCGCATCGACGATCTCGAAGCCCTGCTGAAGCATCTGGGCATCGAGCGCAACGTCACGCTGGTGGTGCACGACTGGGGCGGCATGATCGGCTTCGGCTGGGCGCTGCGCGAACCCTCGCGCGTGTCGCGCCTGGTGATCCTCAATACCGGCGCCTTCCCGCTGCCGGCGTCCAAGCCCATGCCCTGGCAACTCTCGCTCGGCCGCGATTCGAAGTTCGGCGCGCTGCTGATCCGCGGCTTCAACGCCTTCAGCGGCATCGCGTCCTACGTCGGCGTGAAGAAGAAGATGCCGCCCGACGTGCGGCGCGCGTACGTTGCGCCCTACGACACCTGGGACAACCGCATCGCCACCGTCCGCTTCGTGCAGGACATTCCGCTCAAACCCGGCGACAAGGCCTGGGACATCGTCGAGGCAGGCGGCCGCCGCCTGCACGAATTCGCCGACCGTCCCGCGCTGATCTGCTGGGGCATGCAGGATTTCGTCTTCGACCATCACTTTCTGCAAGGCTTCCGCGAGCGCCTGCCGAATGCCCGCGTGCACGAATTCCCCGAGGCCGGACATTACGTGCTGGAAGACGAGGCAGAACGCATCGTTCCGCTGGTGCGGGAGTTCCTCGCGTAAGTTTTCAATCCGGCGCTAGTAACTTTACAATAGCAGCCGATAACTTTACAATCCGGGCATGCCCCGGCCAGCCCGCTCCGCCGATATCGACCGTGCACTGCGGACGGCGGTGGCGGATCATCCCGACGACCTGGTGCGACATGTTTCCGAACGACTGGGTCTGTCCCGCGCCGCCGTCGGCGCGCGCGCGCGCGCGCTGGTGGCCGACGGCTCGCTGCTGCGCACCGGCACGACGCGGCCCCGCTTCGCCCCAGGCAGCAAACGGATCGCGACCTTCCGCTACGCGCGCCAGCAACTGGCCGAGGACCGCGTCTGGAGCCGCGACATCGCCCCGCTGCTCGAGGGCCTTCCGGCGAACGTCGTGGACATCGCGCATCACGGGCTGACCGAGATGGTGAACAACGCGATCGACCACTCCGGCGGGAAGCGCGTCGAGGTGTACGTCGAACGCGACGAGGCGAAGCTGGCGATGCACGTGGCCGACGACGGCGTCGGCATCTTCCGCAAGATCACCCGCGCCCTCGATCTCCCCGACGAGCGCCTGGCCTTGCTCGAGCTGTCGAAGGGCAAGCTGACCACCGATCCGCGGCGGCATTCCGGCGAAGGCATCTTCTTCACTTCGCGCATGTTCGACCGTTTCCAGATCGTCTCGGGCGAGCTCGTTTTCGATCACGACGCCGACACGCCCGATGATCTGCTCTACGACGTCGACCCCGGCGAGTTGCCGTCGGGAACACTCGTGCTGATGGAAATCTCCGTCTCGTCGCCGCGCATCGACCGCGAGGTGTTCTCGGCGTTTTCCAGCGGGCCGGACGACTACGCCTTCGCGCGCACCGTGGTGCCGGTGCGGCTGGCCCGCATCGGCGGGGAGAACCTCATCTCGCGTTCGCAGGCCAAGCGCCTGTTGCAACGCGTGGATCGCTTCCGGATCGTGGGCTTCGATTTCGCGGGCGTGGAGAAGATCGGGCAATCGTTCGCCGACGAGATCTTCCGCGTGTTCGCCAACGAGCATCCGGCGATCGAGTTGATCGCCATGAATGCCGTGCCCGAGGTCCAGCAGATGATCCGCCGCGCCGAGGTCCTGCGCGACGAAGAGGCCGCGCGCGGCCGTTAGCCGCCTTCGAGGTATTCCGTCGCCACCGCCAGCATCGCGCGGGTGCCGATCTTGAGCGCTTCCTCGTCGAGGAAGAATTCCGGCGAGTGGTTGCTGGGCGCGGCGAGCGGATCGGTGCCGCGCGGGGTGGCGCCGATGAAGAAGTACATCGACGGGACGACCTTGGCGAAGTAGGAGAAATCCTCCGCGCCCATGGTGTAGCCGGTGTCGACCACGTTGGCGCTGCCGACGACGCTTTGCAGCGTGGGCAGCATCTTCTCGGTGAGGGCCGGATCGTTCACCGTCACCGGGTTGCCTTCGTCGGCGGGGATGTGGTGCTCGACGGTCGCGCCGTGCGCGGCGGCGATGTGCTCGGCGGTGCGCGCCAGACGCGCGTAGACGTCCTTGCGCATGCCTTCGTCGAAGGTGCGGATGGTGCCGAGCAGGTCGACCTGGTCGGGGATGATGTTGTAGCGGATGCCGCCCTTGATGGCGCCGAAGCTCACCACCACGGGCAGCTTCGCGATGTTCATCTGGCGGCTGACGATGTGTTGCGCGGAGCCGATGATTTCCGCCGCCGCGGCCACCGGATCGACACCGCCCCACGGGCGCGAACCATGCGTCTGGCGGCCTTTCACGGTGATGGTGAAACGGTCGGATGCCGCCATCAACGGCCCCGGCCGCACCCCGATGGTGCCGACGTTGAGCGTGCTGAAGACGTGCAGGCCGAACATCGCGTCGGGTTTGAAATCGGCGAACACGCCCTGTTCGAGCATGTAGGGCGCGCCGCCTTCCTCGTCTTCGGGCGGGCCTTCCTCGGCGGGCTGGAACACGAACATCACTTCGCCCGGCAATTCGTCCTTCATCGAGACCAGCGCTTCGGCCACGCCCATCAGGATGGCGGTATGCGCGTCGTGGCCGCAGGCGTGCATCACGCCGACGTTCTCGCCTCGGAAGGTGGTCGTCGCCTTCGAGGCGAACGGCAGTTCGACGCGTTCGGTGACGGGCAAGGCATCCATATCGGCGCGCAGCGCGATCTTCGGACCGGGCTTGCCGCCCTTGA
Organism: uncultured Aquimonas sp.; assembly: GCA_946481615.1. Next base: position 11,462 of record CAMLOR010000020.1, on the reverse strand, counting down.
GCACGGCGGTGACGCCGGTGTGCGCGATGCCGGTCTTCGGTTCGAGACCGAGCGCGCGCAGGTGATCGGCCACCCGCTGCGCGGTGCGCACTTCACGGTTGCCGAGCTCGGGGTTGGCGTGGATGTCGCGGCGCCAGGCCAGCACCTTGGCGTCGATGCCGCCGGCCAGGGTTTCGACTTCGGCGCCGGTGGCGGCCGTGGTGGCGAGTGCGAGAGCGGCGGCGAGCGTGGTGCGCAGCATGGCGGGTTCCATCGTGGGATCGCGCGATGCTACCCGATCCGCGCGCGCCTTCCGACGAGCGCGAACGCGCAGGCCAGCAAGGCTGCCAGCACGCTCCAGGCGAGATAGCGGAATTCGGCGCTGCCGCTGATGACGAGCAACGGCAATGCGTTGGCCCAGGACGAGGCCGCCAATGCCGTCACCACAGGCCGATGCGCGTTATTCCCGCGCGCCGCCAGCAGCGCCGCCGCGGCCAGCGCGAGATACAGCGCACCGCCGAACAGCGGTGTCGGACGCAGCCACTCGATGAGGCGGAAGCCGGGTGCATCGGCATCGACGGCAGGCGGCGCGTAAGCGACGCCGGGCGGGACGATGCGGGCGGGCACGTACACCAGCTCCCGCGGAAGCTCGTGCGGGATGCCGAGCAGCAGGTAACGCGCCAGTCGCGCGCGATGCCGCAGGTAGTCGACCGGATGCTCGGCCACGGCGGCGAGCCAGGCCCGCTGCAGCTCGTGCGCCTTTGGCGGCGCGTAAGGCACGTAGAGACTGACGTAGAACTTGCCGAGGCCGAACAGCGGCGGATTGGCGTAGGGCACGTAGACGCTGCGCAGTTCGTCCACGGTGACCGGCAGGTAGGTCGTGCCCGGTGGGATCAGCACGCGTTCGGTGGCGATCGAGAGGGCGGCGAGGTCCCACAGCGCGACGACCGTCCAGGCTTGCGTGGGGCGGGCGCGCACCGCGTGCGTGAAGGCGCCGGGTGCAGCGGCGAGCACGGAGGCGAGCAGCAGGAAGGTCATGGCGCTGCGCGTGCGTTCGCCGCGCGTGGTGCCGCGCACCTGGTTTCCCGCGTGCGCGGGGGCGACGGAGGCGGGCCAGCACAGCCACGCCAGCAGCGGCAGCACCGCGAGGATCGCGTTGTGGCGCATCGCGCAGGCCACCGCGAGCGCGAGCAGCGCCAACATCCGCCAGCGCGCGCGGCGCGCGCGTGCGTGAGCGAGGATGGCCGCCGCGGCCCAGAGCAAGGCGGCGGCCATCGCCACGTCCTTCCACACATGGCCCAGCACCACGAACGTGGGCGGGAACAGGCCGATGCCCAGCACCAGCGCGATCATCGCTACGCGGCGCAGCGGCAGGAACGACACGACCGCCGCGATCCCGCCCCACCAGGCCGCCGCGAGCAGCGCGAACATCGCGCCAGGCCCGGGAACCAAGCGATCGAGCAGGCGCCACGCCAGCGTCATCAGCGGCGGCACCGAATCGTCCAGCGGCCGCAGGTCCAGCGCCTGCGCGTACTGCCAGGCGGAATCGGCCGACATCAGGCCCGGCCAGAACACGACCAGCGTGAGCGCCGCGCCGAGCGCCGCTGTCGCCCAGGCCGCGCGCGCGTCAGGCCTTGTGTTCACGCGCAAGGAAGGCTTCGGACTGCATCTCGATCAGGCGGCTGGCGGTGCGCTCGAAGGCGTGCGCATGCTTTTCGCCGTGATAGAGCTCGGTGGGAAGCGCAGCGGCCGAGAGAATCAGGTTGACGTTGCGGTCGTACAACTCGTCCACCAGGTGCACGAAGCGCAGCGCGGCGTCCTCGTTGCGGCGGTCGAAATGCGGCACGTTGGCCAGCAGCACGGTGTGGAAGTCGCGCGCGATCTCGATGTAGTCGGCCGCGGCGCGCGGCCCTTCGCAGAGCGCCGCGAACTCGAACCACGCCACGCCTTCGGACGAATCCACCGTCGCGATCGTGCGGCCGTTGATGCTGAGCGGCTCGCCGTCGCGCGTAGCGTCCGCGGTGAGCCGCACGTAGCAGTCTTCGAGCGCACGCTCGGCGGCCTCGCCCAGCGGCTGGTGGTAGATCGGCGCCTGCGTCAGGCTGCGTAGCCGATAATCGTGCGGGCTCTGCAGGTGCAGCACCTGGCAGTGGCGCTCGATCAGCGCGATCGCCGGCACGAAGCGCGCGCGCTGCAGGCCGTCGCGATAGAGATTCTGCGGCGCGGTGTTGGACGTCGTCACCAGCACCACGCCGCGCTCGAACAGCTGCTGCAGCAGGCGCCCCAGGATCATGGCATCGCCGATGTCGCTGACGAAGAATTCGTCGAGGCACAGCACGCGGATGCCGGCCGCGTAGCCCGCCGCCACTTCCGCCAGCGGGTCTTCGCGCTCGCCCAGCTCGCGGATGCGCGCGTGCACTTCGAGCATGAAGCGGTGGAAGTGCACGCGGCGCTTCTCCGCCAGCGGCAGATGTTCGTGGAACAGATCCATCAGGAAGGTCTTGCCGCGCCCGACACCGCCCCACAGGTACAGCCCGCGCGGGATCTCGTCGCGGCTGAACTGGCGCGCCAGGCGCGCGAACCAGCCGCGTCCCGCGCGTTCGGCAAGGGCGTCGTGGATGCGCTGCAGCTCGCGCAGCGCCAGTTCCTGCGCGTGATCGCGCCGCCAGCGGCCGGCGGCTATGCCGGCTTCGTAGGCCGCCAGCGGACCCGACGCCTGCGCCTCGCTCAGGGATTCACCTTCGGCGGCAGGTTGTTGCGCACGCCGTTCTTCACCGCGCCGCGCAGGTCCATCAGGCGGCGATGGAAGAAATGGCCGGTCTCGGGCATGCGCACCAGCGTCGGCTTGTCGGCCATGCCGTCGACCCATTCGTAGACTTTCTGCGGCTCGACGATGTCGTCGTCCTCGCCCTGCACCACCAGCCACGGGCAGGGCGGTGCGATCGCGGCGGAGAAATCCCAGCGGCCGACGGGCGGTGCCACCGAGATCATCTGCTTCACCGGCAGGTGGCGCGCGGCGAGCAGCGCCACGTAGCTGCCGAAGGAGAATCCGGCCAGCCACAGCGCATCGTTGGGCCGCACCTTCTGCACCCACTCCGCCACCGCCAGCAGGTCGAGGGTTTCGCCGCGGCCTTCGTCGAATTCGCCGGCCGAGTTGCCCACGCCGCGGAAATTGAAACGCACCGTGCGCAGGCCGAGTTCGCGCAGGCTGCGCTCGATCATCACCACGACCTTGTTGTGCATGGTGCCGCCCTGCACCGGCAGCGGGTGGCAGATCACCGCGGTGCCGGCGCGCTCGTCCTGCGGTGCGGGCAGGTCGATGGCGGCCTCGATGTCGCCGGCGGGGCCGGCGAGCCGCAGTTCGATCGCTTCGTCGGGGAATCGGTTCGGGGATTCGCTCATGGGCGTCCTCAGCGGCGCGCGAAATCGAGCACCACGATCAGCGGATCGTGGTCGGACGAGCGATAGGCATCGGCCGCATACCACTCCGGCCGGCGCTGCTCGCGGTTGTAGTCGAAGGCTTCCGATTCGTCGGCGTTGACGTGCCACTCCATCGCGTGGGCCACGAACGGCGCCAGCGCGTCGCTGGCGAAGGCGTGGTCGAGGCGCCCGCTCCAGCCGTTGTACACGAAACTGTAGGGCCGCTTGGCGCCCGCGACCTCGAAGGCATCGCGCCAGCCGGCCTCGCGCAGCGCGCGCACCGGATCTTCCTGGCCGTAGCTGTTGAGATCGCCCAGGATCAACGTGCGCGCGCCGCCCTGGCGCGTCGGATCGTCGGCGAGCCAGGCGGCCAGTTCGCGCGCGGCCTGCGTGCGCGTGGCGTTCCAGCAGCCCTGGCCGTCGCGCGCATCGCGGTCGCCGTCGTCCACGGCTTCGTCGCAGCTGCCCTTCGATTTGAAATGATTGGCGACCGCGACGAACGTCTCGCCGCCCGCCTTCGTCGCGAAGGCCTGCGCGAGCGGCACGCGGTTGTGATCGGCGAAGGCGCCGGTTTCCAGCGTGGCGAAGGCGCCCTTGGGCGTGACGGCCGCGGGCCGGTAGAGCAGGCCCACGCGGATCGAATCGCTGCCCGGGCCCGACTTGGCATCGATGAACGCATATTCACCCGCGCCGAGCTTCGCGTTGAGCGCCGCGACCAGTGCCGCGACGCTGCTGCGCGCATCGAAGCCGTCGTTCTCCAGCTCCATGACCGCGGCCACATCGGGACGCAACGCGCCGAACGAGGCCACGAGCTTGTCGAGCTGGCGCTGCGCCTCGGCGGCATCGCTGGCGCCACGCTCGGTGGGGAAGCCTTTGCCCCTGCCGTCGCCGTTGAACCAATTCAATACGTTGAAACTACCTACCCGAAGGCCCTGCGGGAATTCGGGCGCATCGGGCCTTTTGCCGTGTTCGACGCGATCGAGCGAGGCGGTCAACTGCAAGCGCCAGCCGAAGCGCTGCTCCAGGATGCCTTCGACCTCGCGCAGTTCCGAACCCGTGCGCAGCGTGTTTTCCGGCGACAGGCCCGCCGGCAGGAACCAGAGCTTCTCGGGATACTCGCCGTCGCGGTTGTCGTCGAGCACCAGGCGGCGGCGCAGCGCATCGTCGAGCGCCACCTTCGCCTGCGCCCCCGGCGGATGGCGCTCGGTCGGCTGCCACTGGCGTCCGCCGAAGCTCGCGACGAGTTCGCCGAAGCGCACCAGCGCATGATTGCCGCTCACCGTCAGCGGCACCGAGAAGCGCAGCCACATGCCTTCGAGGCGTTCCCAGTCGGCCAGCGCCGCGGGCGCCTTGTCGACGACGTGCGCCGCCACCGCGCCGCGGCCCATGGGCGCGACTTCGGTGGCCTCGATGGCGGTGGTGACGTCGCCGCCTTCGCCGCGCTCGGCCACGGTGCCGGCCACGCGCACGCGATCGCCGCGCCGCACCTTGGGCGCGCTGCCGCGCGGCCAGTGCACGAACAGCGCGTCGGAGGTCTGCGCGTCGCCGTCGTCCTCGCCGGCGGCATCCTGCAGGAAGAAGCCGTCGAGGCCGGCGACGAAGTTGCCGGTGACCACGCCCTGCACTTCCACGCGCTGGCCCTCGAAGGGACTGCGCGCGCCGCGGCCCTGCACGGCGCCGAGCGGCAGGTGGTCGCGCGCGGCCGCGGCCGTGGCGGCCGGCGGCTGCGTCGGCGCGGGCGTGCCGTCCTCGACGGCGTTGCAGCCTGCCAGCGCAAGCAGGAGGGAACCCAGTGCGGCGTCCAGCGCACGGCGTTGCATCGATACGGTCTCCAGACACGACGACGCCGCCCGGAGGCGGCGTCCCAGGCGGGGTGATGCGCCCAGCTTACTTCAGGTTGTCCACCATCCACTTCACGGTGGCCGCGACCTGCTCGTCGGTCAGCGCCGGGTTGCCGCCCTTGGCCGGCATCAGGCCGGCCGGGCCCTGGTAACCCTCGATCGCGTGCTTCACCAGCGTATCCATGCCCTGCGCCACGCGCGCCGACCAGGCCGCCTGGGTCAGCATCGGGGCGCCGCCGGCGCCCGAGCCGTGGCAGGCCGAACACAGGTTGCCGTAGACCACCGAACCGTCCAGCGTGCCCTCGTAGGCCACCTGCGAGGCCGCCGCCGCGCGCGCGGCTTCGGCCGCGGCCGCCATCGCGGCGGCGCCGGTCTCGCCGGCATAGACGCCCGCGACCGGGCGGATGCGCTCCGCGGTGCGCTGCGCCACGCGCGGGTCTTCCTCGTGCGGCGCCGTGGAATGCATGTAGCCGGCGAACACCAGCAGGACCACGGTCACTCCCATCAGGAACAGGATCACCATGGAGAAATGCTTGAGGAAGACGAGGTCGTGATTTCTCACGCGTGCACCTGGAAGGACGCCGGCAAAGGGGGCGGATTATAGCCGGGGGCTCGCGGCGCGGGGAAGTTGGCGGCATAGTCGCGCGGGCTCAGGCCCCACGCGGCGCGGAAGGCGCGGCTGAAATGGGCGTGCGAAGCGAAGCCGGCGCGCTGCGCCAGCTCGCCCAGGCGCGGCGGCGCCTGCTCCAGTTCCAGCAGCACGCGGCGCAGCCGCAGCTGCAACGCGTATCGATGCGGCGTCAGCCCGGTTTCGCGGCGGAACACGCGCAGCAGGTGGAAGCTGCCCAGGCCGAACTCGCTCTCCAGTTCGGCCAGGCTGACGTTGCGCCGCCAGTGCCGGTCGAGGAAGCCGCACACGGCCTGGGCCAGCTCGAAGCGGCCGCGCTGTTCGAGCGCCCCGGCGTGCGGCAAGGGCCGCCTGCGCCATTCGGCCGGCGCGCCGCGCAACAGCCGCTGCAGCCAGGCCGCCATGCCGGCGGCATCGGGCGCACCGCGCAACAACAGCCGCAGTCGCAGGAACTCGTCGGTGTGCAGCCGCAGCCACGGCTGCGCGAACGGCCGCGCCGCATCCAGGCCGGCCGCGCGCGCCGCCTCCGCCAGGAAACCGGCCTCCAGGTTCACGCGATCGGCAGGCCCGGCCTCGCCCAGCAGCGCGTCGCCCGCGTTGAGCAACAGTACGCCGCCCACGTTCGCCAGCACCGGCGCGAAGCCCGCGACGGCCAACGGCGCGCCCGCGCGCGGCGCGAGCAAAGCGGCCCGCGCCCCGCTCCACGTCCGCGTCGATCCGATCGCCTCGACGTCGTATCCGGCTGCCATCGCGCCCCCGCCCTGCACCGCATTCCGGATGCGGCCGCGCGCGAAACGGTTGCAGCGGGCGGTGCGCTATACTCCGCGCCCCGCAAGCGCCCGTAGCTCAGCCGGATAGAGTAGTGGCTTCCGAAGCCATTGGTCGGGGGTTCGAATCCCTCCGGGCGCGCCAATCCCTACCTGGCCTTCTGTCACCGGCCTTCCGGCGACCCAAGCAGTGATGGCGCCGGCGCGACGCTCGCGGGCGTCGGCGCGGTGCAATGGGGCGTGATGGAAGACACCGCGCAACCCGGCGCCTGGCTCGAATACTTCGTCGTGGGATCCTGGCTCGAACACCTGCGCCAGCACGAGCGCGTCACGCAGGACGAACGGCGCCTGCAGGAAAGCCTCCTCGCCCTGCTGTCGCCCGGCGCCACGCCGCACGTCCGGCATTTCCTCGGCGGCGCGCCGGTGCCGGCGGTTCCCGACCTTCCGCACAATCACGCCGACGCGTGAGGCGGAAGCCGTAGCTGCGACCGGCGTCGCGTGCCGGCGGCACCCGCTGGCTATCATGGCGGCGATGGAGCCCCGCTTCGCCACCAGCCTGCTGCAGCATCCGTCGCGGCGCGCCCTCTCGGTGCTCGACGCCGGCGGCCGCGTGCTGGCACGCAACGAAGTGGCCGAGGAACTGCACACGCCCGCGCTGGCCGCGGCGGTCGAAGCGCAGCTGCGCCCGGCCTGTGCGCGCCTGCGGCAATTCCCCGACGAGGTCATCCAGTTCGAGGCGCAGGCCGCGGGCGCGTCCTACACGGGCTTCCTGCGCGCGGTGACATCGGAAACCGGCGAGTTGCTCGGTTTCACGCTGAGTCTCTCCGACGACGAGCGCAACGCGCTGCTGGGCGAGGCGCCCGAACGCGCGCGCTGGCGCTTCGCGCTCGAGAACGCCGAGGACGGCCTCTGGGACTGGAGCGCCGACACGGGCGAGGTGTACCGCTCGCCGCGCTGCTTCCGCATGCTCGGCTACGGCGACGACGACCTGCCTTGCACCATCGAGGGCTGGCAATCGCTGGTGCATCCGGACGACCGCGACCTGCAGCGCCGCGCCATCGAGCAGCACGTGCGCGGCGATCGGCCGGGCTATCAGGTCGAGTACCGCGTGCGCGATGCCGAGGGCCGCTGGCGCTGGATCCTCGACCGCGGCAAGGCCCTGCTGTGGTCGCCCGGCGGCGAGGCGCGCCGCGTGATCGGCACGCACACCGACATCACCGCCTACAAGACGCTCGAAAACCGCCTGCGCGAACGCGAGCGCATGCTCGAACGCGTCAGCGCACTGGGCAACATCGGCGGCTTCGAACTCGAGCCGCAGAGCGGACACGTGCATCTGACCGACCAGGCCTACCGCATCCTCGATCTGGACGTCGGCGCGCCGATCGACGCGCAGGGCATCCTCGAGCTCTACGCGCCCGATTCGCGGCCGGCGATGGCCGAGGCCATGCGCAATGCGGTGCTCGGCCACGGCCCTTTCGATTTCGAACTCTCGCTCGTGCGCGCCGACGGCCGCCAGGTGTGGATCCGCACCACCGGCGAGGCCGAGATGTACGACGGCCGCTGCGTTCGCCTGTTCGGCACGCTGCAGGACGTCACCGAGCGCCGCAACGCGCAGGCACGCATCGCGCACCTGGCGCACTACGACTCGCTCACCGGCCTGCCCAACCGCGTGCTGTTCGGCGATCGCGCGCAGGTGGCCATCGCGCGCGCCAGGCGCAACCGCACGCCGCTGGCCCTGCTCTACGTCGACCTGGACAACTTCAAGAGCGTCAACGATTCGCTCGGCCACGCCGCCGGCGATCAGTTGCTGCGCGAAGTGGCGCGCCGCTTCGTCGCCTGCGTGCGCGCCTCCGACACCGTCTGCCGCCAGGGCGGCGACGAATTCCTCGTGCTGCTCCCGGAAATCCGCAACCCGGAGGACGCCGGCGTGATCGCGCAGAAGCTGCTTCAGGCGCTCGAAGCCCCGATCGCTCTGCCGGGCATGGACGCGCAGGTGGGCTGCAGCATCGGCATCGCGCTGCTGGGCGAGCACGACAGCGATCTGGACACGCTGATGCGCAACGCCGACACCGCGATGTACGAAGCCAAGTCGGAAGGCCGCCGCCGCTACCGCTTCTTCTCCGAGGAATTGCAGCAGCGCGCGCATCGCCGCCTGCTGCTGGAAAGCGAGCTGCGCGACGCCCTGCGCCATGATCGTTTCCTGCTGCACTATCACCCGCAGATCGATCTGGAATCGGGGCGCGTGGTGGGCCTGGAGGCCCTGCTGCGCCTGAAGGTGGACGGGCGCACGCGCAGCGCGGGCGAGTTCATCGCCACCGCCGAGGACAGCGGGCTGATCGTGCCGCTGGGCGATTGGGTCATCGAGACCGCCTGCCGCCAGTTGAGCGCCTGGCGCGCGCAGGGATTCCCGGAGCTGCGCGTAGCGCTGAACGTCTCGGCCATGCAGCTGCGCCAGAACGAATTCGCCGAGCATCTGGCGCAGGTCTGCGGCCACCACGGTCTGCCGCCGCACGCCATCGAGATCGAACTGAAGGAAAGCGTCCTGATGGACGACCCCGGCTTCGCGCAGGAGGTGCTCGCGCGCCTGGCGCGCGCCGGCGTGTCGGTGGCGGTGGACGATTTCGGCACCGGCTTTTCCAACTTGGCGCAGCTGCGGCGCTTCCGGCTGAGCCGGCTGAAGATCGACCGCGGCTTCGTGGCGACGCTGGAATCGGAGCCGGAGCATGCGCGGGTGGCCGATGCCATCGTCTCGCTCGGGCATGCCCTGGGCATGCGGGTGATCGCCGAGGGCGTCGAAAGCGCCAGCGTGCTGGCCAGCCTGCGCATGCTCGGCTGCGACGAGGCCCAGGGGCACTTCCTCAGCCTGCCGCTGGCGGCCGAAGCCATCCCCGACTGGCTGCGCGAGCGCACCAACTGACCCCCGTCCGGGGGGCGTTTCCGAGCCCCTGGCGACTGCCAACACAGCCACTGAAAAAACGCCGCGGCGCGTGTAGCCTCGGCCGATGCCCCACGATGCGCCGACCATGCCGGAACGCGTGCCGCAGCACGATCTGCTGGCACGCATCGCCGCGCTCGCGCAACTGGGCGGCATCGAATGGCATCCGCACGATGCGCAGCTGGCCTGGAACGACGAAGCCTGTCGCCTGCATGGCGTGCCGCCGCACGCCTCGGTGTCGATCGACGAGTGGCTGGCGCTCTACGACCACGACGGCGCGCAGCGCGTGCGCGACGCGCTCGGCCGTCTGCGCGCGGGCGAGAGCGCGTTCGAACGCATCGAGATGCACCTGGCGCGCGCACCGAACCCGGCGATGCCGGCGCTGCGCCTGAGCCTGCATCGCGAGCCGGAATCCGGCGAAGTCGAACGCATCACCGGCGTGTTCCAGGAGCTGCGCCCGGAGCATGCACCGGCGCGCGGCGATTCGCTGGCCCACACCGATCCGCTCACCGGGCTGTGCAACCGGCGCGGACTGATGGCGCGCGGCGCGTCGGCGATCGAGCATGCGCAGCGCAGCGGTCGGCCGCTGGCGCTGCTGTTCCTCGATCTGGATCACTTCAAGCGCGTCAACGACACGCTGGGCCACCACGCCGGCGACGAGGTGCTGCGCGAGGTCGCGCGCCGGCTCGACGCCAGCGTGCGCGGCAGCGACGTGGTGGCGCGCCAGAGCGGCGACGAGTTCGTGGTGGTGCTGAGCGAAGTGAACCGGCCGCAGGATGCGGCGCTCGTGGCGCAGAAGGTGATCGACAGCCTGGCGCGGCCGATCATGGTGATGGAGCAGTCGGTGCACGTGGGCTGCAGCATCGGCCTGGCGCTGCTCGGCGAGAACGCCGCCGATCTGGGCGCGCTGATGCGGGCCGCCGACACCGCGATGTATGCCGCCAAGCAGTCCGGACGCAACGCGTTCCGTTTCTACAGCGATGCGCTCGGCCAGCGCCAGCAGCGGCGCAGCGAGCGCGAGCAGGAACTGCGGCGGGCGTTGGCGCGGCGCGAGTTGTTCTGCGTCTATCAGCCGACGTTGCGGCTGGCCGATGGGCGCATCGGCGGCATCGAGGCCTTGCTGCGCTGGCGCGGGCCGGACGGCGAGTTGCGCCAGCCCGCCGATTTCCTGCCTTTGGCCGAGGAGAGCGGCGAGATCGTGGCGATCGGCCATTGGGTGTTGCGCGAGTGTTGCCTGCAGGCGCGGCGCTGGATCGACGAGGGATTGCCGTTCGAGCGCGTGGCGCTGAATCTTTCGGCGCAGCAGCTGCGCGATCCGGAGTTCCTGCCCACGCTCGAGCGCGTGCTGGCCGAAACCGGGTGGCCGGCGCGGCAGCTCGAGTTCGAGATCGCCGAGCCTGCGCTGATGCAGGATCGCGACGCCACGCGCCGCGTGCTGCAGGGCCTGCATGCCTTGGGCTGTCCCGTGACGGTCGACGATTTCGGCACCAGTTTCTCGAACCTGATCTATCTGCACCGCATGCAGGTGGCCGCGCTCAAGCTCGACCGCCATTTCGCGCTCGGCATGCCCGACGATCCGGCCTTGCAGGAACTCTCCGCCGCGCTCATCGCGCTCGGCCACGCGCTGCGCCTGCGCATGGTCGCCAAGGGCGTGGAATCCGAATTCGCCGCCGCCTACCTCGCCGAACGCGGCTGCGACGAAGCACAGGGCTTCCACTTCGCACGCCCGATGCCGGCGGCGGACGTCACGCTCTGGTGGCAGGCACGCGAACTTGCCGCGCGGCAGCGTGATTTGCTGGGTGGGGGGTGAGGGGCCAGAGCAGGTGGGCGTTGCTGTGTTGTCGCCTGTGCTCTTGCCGGGGTGGGGTGGCCGGCGAGGGCTGCGGCGCCGG
>CAMLOR010000019.1 GCA_946481615.1 uncultured Aquimonas sp. | reverse complement strand
TAGCCATCCGGCTCTCCGCGCAAACAACTGGTGGGATGCAAAGCGCGCTAGTTTAACGGAACGCTCATTCCCCGGACAACGCCGCGGCTGCGGCCGCATGCCACAATGGCGCCCCGCTTCCACGGCCCGGAACCCGCCGCGTTGCGCACCCTCGCCTTTCTCGTCCAATGCGCGATCGTCGGCCTCGCCGCCGCCTTCGTGCTGACCCAGCTGTTCCCCGGCCTCGGCGCCGGCCTGCGCAATCCCGCCGATCCGCCGTCCGTGGCGGCGGCGCCCACCGGCGGTCCGCTGTCCTACGCCGATGCCGTGGCGCGCGCCGCGCCGTCGGTGGTGAGCATCTACGTGCAAAGCGTGGTGAACGAGCGCCGCCTGCTCGTCGATCCGGTCACCCGCCGCTTCACGGGCATCACGCTGGGGCCGGCGCTGCCGCGCCTGGCGGCGTCGCAGGGCGCGGGCGTGATCGTGAGCGGCGACGGCTACATCCTGACGAACGAACACGTGGTGCGCGGCGCCGACGAGATCAACGTGGCGCTGTCCGACGGCCGCGTCACCTCCGCGCGCATCGTGGGCAAGGATGCCGAGACCGACCTGGCCGTGCTCAAGGTGGAAGGCAGCAACCTGCAGGCGCTGCCGCTCGACGGCGACGCCGAGCTGCGCGTGGGCGACGTGGTGCTCGCGATCGGCAACCCATTCGGGCTGGGCCAGGCGGTGACGCAGGGCATCGTCTCGGGCCTCGGGCGCGATCTGAGCGATGTCAGCCGCACCACCTACCAGGATTTCATCCAGACCGACGCCGCCATCAACATCGGCAACTCGGGCGGCGCGCTGATCGACGCCTCGGGCGAACTGGTGGGCATCAACACGCTGCGCTATCTGGCAGGCACGCCCGGCGGCGCCGAAGGCATCAGCTTCGCGATCCCGCTGAGCATCGCGCGCGAGGTGTTCCGCCAGATCGTCGAACATGGCGTGGTGGTCCGCGGCTGGCTCGGCGCCGAATACGGCGACGCACCGGTGCTGCCCGGCGCCCTGCCGCCGGGTGCGCCGCGCGGCGTGGCGCTGACGGGGGTCTACAGCGGCGGACCGGCCGATCAGGCCGGCCTGCAGGCCGGCGACGTGCTGCTCGAACTCGACGGCCAGGACATCATCGACCAGTCCGACCTGCGCGACCGCGAGGCCGCGATGGCGCCCGGCAGCAAGGTGCGCATCGCCGGCCTGCGCGCCGGCGTGCCCTTCGAGATGGATCTGACGCTGACGCAGCGCCCCGTGCGCAGCAGCTGACTACTTCGCGGCGGCGGCCGAGGCCGTGGCGGTGGAGAGGCCGCCGAGTGCGGCCAGTTCGGTCCTGTAGCGCTCGTGCAGGATGCCCACGCGCTCCACGTACACCTGCGTTTCGGCGTAGGGCGGCACGCCGTCGTACTTGTCGACCGCGCCTTCGCCGGCGTTGTAGCCCGCGGTGGCGCGCATGACGTCGCCGTCGAAGCGCTTGAGCAGCCAGGCCAGATAGGCCACGCCGCCCTTGATGTTCTGCGCCGGCGCGAACGGCTCGCTCACGCCGAAGCGCGAGGCGGTGGCCGGGATCAGCTGCATCAGGCCCTGCGCGCCGGCGCGCGAGACGGCATTCGGGTTGAAGGCCGATTCGGCGTGGATCACCGCGCGCACCAGCGCCGGATCGACGCCGTGTTCGGTGGCCGCGACGAGGATCTCGTCGGCGAAATCCTTGACGTTCAAACCGACGTTGTTGAAATCGATGCCCAGCGACGGGCTGCACGCGAAGCAGGTCTCGATGTAGGTGAACAGCACCTTGGCCGCCTGCCCGGCGGGCTTGCGGTTGGTGTAATGCGTGACGCCGTTCTTGGTGTACTTGTACACCGCGCCGCGCTGCACCTTCGGCTTGCTGCCGGCCGGCGCGGCGGCGGCCACCGGTTCGGCGGCGCCGGGCGCGGTGCGGAATTCCACTTTCGAGGCCGGTGCCGGCGCCGAGCCTGCGGCGGCCGGCACGGCGGCGCTCGCCGGCGCGGCCTTCGGCGCCGCAGTTCGTGCGGGCGTGGGGAAGTTGCCGACCAGCTTGCACTGCGAGTAGCCCGCGCGCGTGCTGGTGAAGGCGGTGACGCCTTTCTTGTCCTTGCACTTGTACAGCTCGCCCGCGGTGGCGGACGAGGCGCAGGCCAGGACGGCGAGGGTCAGCAGGAATCGCGGGAGGCTGGACATGGCGAGGGCTGACCGGCTCGGACGCGCGAAGTTTCTACCTGTTTTGGCTTTCCGCCAAGCCCGCCGCAGATCGCGGGCGGGCTCAGCGCGAAGCCGTTCAAGTTTCAGGGCACTTCCTCGAAGCCATCCCCGAAGCTACAGAAGTGCTCGCTCAGGGCGGCGCCGCTGGCCGGGCAGGTCTGGTAGTGCGTGGTCGACAGGTTGTTCGCGGGCGAAGGATCGCTCGCGCCCACCGGCACGCCCACCGAGGCGGTGTTGTACAGGTGCTCCGGCGCGGACGCATCGACGGTCGCCAGCACCAGCACCGTCACCGTGGTGTTGGCCGGCAGGGTGGCGGTCACGGCCACGTCGCCGGTGCCCGAGGGTGCCGAGCACAGGGCACCGACGTCGTCCGGCTCGCAGGTCCAGGTCGCGCCCGTCAGCCCCGCCGGCAGCGCGTCGGAAATCGGCGCGCCGATCACCGCCGCCGGCCCCGCATTGCCCACCACGATCATGAATTCCACCTGCTCGATCTGGTTGGGCACGTCGATCCGGCTACGCGAGACCAGCTTGGTCACGAGCAGGTCCGAATCGGTGGGTGCGGCCTGCTGGATGCTCACCAGTTCCGGCTCCGACAGCGTCGTCAGCAGATTGGCGTCGCCGAGATATTCGGCCTGCATCGAGAAGCTGCCCTCGTCGGCGAACACGATGCTGCAATTGCCGGCCGCCACCGCCGCCTCGCAGCTCGGCGAGGCGCCGCTGCCGTCGAGGCTGACGCGCACGTTTCCGGTCGGCGTGGCCGCGCCCGGCGCCACCACGTCGACCTGCCATACGAAGGTGATCGAATCGTTGGGCACGCCGATGGTGGGCGTGGCCACGAATTCGGAGAAGACGGTCGCAGCCTTGCCGACGGTGACGCTGGCGTCGTCGCTCGCTGCGACGTACTGCGCATTGCCGGCGAAGGTCGCGGTCAGCGTGGCCAGGCCCGGCGCGGCGTAGCTCGTGCTGCAACCGGTGGCGGGCAGCACGATCTGCGTGCACCCCGGCGCGCCGGAGATGGCTACCGCCGTGCCGTTGGGAAGATTGGTCGACAGCGTCACCGAAACCGGCTGACCCACCACCGGCGCCGCCGGTGCGAGTGCGATGCCGAGCGTCGTCGCATTCGACTGCACGGTGGCGTTGGCCGAATCGCTGGCCGGCCCGTACTGCACGTTGCCCGCGAAATTCGCCGTGACGCTCACCGGACCGGCCGCCGGGAAGCTGGTGGCGCAGGACGTGGCCGGCAGCACGATGGCCGTGCAGCCCGGCGCTCCGCCGATGGCGACGCTGGCGCCCGCCGGCAGATTGGTGGCGATGTTGATCGTGGCGGCCTGCCCCGCGAACGGCGAGACCGGCGCGATGCTGACGTCGAGCGTGGTGGCGAGGGTGTCGACGGCGACCACGGCGTCGTCCTGCGAGGGCAGCAACTCGTCGTCGCCGGCGAAGCTGGCGCTCACCGGCGTGGTGCCGGCGGCGTTGAAGGTGAGCTCGCAGGAACCGGCGTTGCCCGTCACGGTGATGGCGCAACCGCCGCCGCCCGTCACCGTCACGGTGCTGCCGTCGGGAATCGCCGTCGTCGCCACCGAGGCCGTCACCGCCACGCCGACCGTGGCCGTCGCCGGCACCGACAACACGACGCTGGTGACCGTCCCGACCGCGTGCGTGAAGCCCGCAGGCGCGGCGGCGTGGTTCGCCGGTGCCGCGGCATCGGTGTAGGTGGCTTCCAGATCGTAGAACCCGTACGCAGCGAAGGCCGGCAACTGGCACGACGTGGCCGGCAGCACGATGCTGCAGGCCGGGCCGCCATCCACCGTCACCGTCACGGTGCCGGCGGGATCCGGCGCGCCCGGCGCCTGCACCTGCACGTCGATCAGCGCGTCCGCGGTCGCATTGAGCGCGGAAGGATTGGGATCGGTCGACAGCGCGAGCAGCAACGTCGCCGGCACGACCTCGTGCGGCACCGCGGCGGAGGTCGCGTCGAGGAACAAGGGATCGCCCGTGAACACCGCGGTCAGCGTGCGCGGACCGGTGCCCGTCGGCGTGAGCGTGCAGCCGCCCGCGAAGGACGCCACCGGACCGCAGCTTTCGCCCGTGCTGGCCGTGACCACGACCGTGCCCGTCGGCGTGTTGCCCGGCTCGGAAACATCGGTGATCGTCCAGCCCACGACGTAGGACTGGCCGTAGACGGTGTCGGGCCCGCCGCCGCCGACCGGCGTGATCGAATCGATCACGATCTGCGTGCTGTCGCTGCCCTGCGCCTCGAAACGTGCCACGCCGTTGCGCATCACGTTGGTCGCCAGGCTGAAGCCGCCGGCCGCGAGCAGGCCGCCGCCCGCGGGCAGCGCGAG
Source organism: uncultured Aquimonas sp. (assembly GCA_946481615.1). The sequence goes on along the minus strand of CAMLOR010000019.1, from coordinate 23,092 downwards.
CTGCACGACGGGACCGTCGGTGCCGGGCCGCCACGCCGGATCGATCGCACCCGGCACGGCCAGCGCGGCGCGCGCCAGATTGGGATGCGCACCGCCGCCCGCGGTCTGGAAGGCACCGCCGAAATAGACGAAACCGCCGGCATCGTCGACCGCGATCGCATGCACGTCGCCGCCGGAGAAATCGGGCTGCCAGCCGTCCACCACGCCGCCGTCGATGCGACCGGCGCCGGCACGCGCCTCCCCGCCGAGCGTGCTGAAGCTGCCGCCCACGTACAGGCCATCGTCGGTTTCCGCGAGCGCATGCACCGCGCCCAGAGCGTCGACATCGGCGACGAAGCCGTCGGCCTGGCCGGTGCTCGCGCTGAGCCGGGCAAGACCCGCGCGCCCCTGCCCGCCGATGTTGCCGAAGGCACCGCCGACATACACGCCGGACGCCGACACCAGCAGGGTGTCGACCACATCGTCAGGCGCCGGATCCCAGCCCGCATCGACCACGCCCGCGCCCGTCGTCGCCAACCGGCCCAGGCCGGCCCGCAACGACGCGCCGAGCACGGTGAAATCGCCGGCTGCGTAAAGCCGCGCGCCGGCGCCGTCCGCGACGAGGCTGCGCACCGGTGCATCGGCGGTCGCCAGCCAGGTCGCGTCGAGCGCCCCGCTGGCCGCCGAGAGTTTGGCGAGGCGCGTGCGCGCCGACGCTTGTACGGAAGTGAAGTTGCCGCCCAGGAAGAGATTGTCGCCTTCGATGGCGACGGCGTTGACCTCGCCCACCACGTTCACGGCCCAGGTGCGATCGAGCTCGAAGCTGCCGGGCAACAGGCGCACGACGTTCTGGCGCGGGTACAGCGTGGTTTCGCTGGCCTGCCGCGCGGCGTCGAAGCTGCCGCCGAGGATCACGCCGCCGTCGGCATCGAACGCAAACGAAGCCACGGTGCCGCGGCCGGCGGCATCGCCGAGGAAGGCATTGTCGATGCCGCCGGTGACGGTCGACAGACGCGCCAGGCCGCCCTGTGCGCCGAAGACGCCGAGCTGCGTGAAGCTGCCGCCCGCCAGCACCTGCGCCCCGTTCACCAGCAGCGCATTGACGCCGCGGTCGGCATCGGCACTCCAGGTGCCGCTGGCCACGCCGCTGGTGGCATCGGTGCGCGCCAGCCGGCGATGGCCGGCGAGGTTGAGGAAATCGCCCGCCACGAAAACCGCGCTGGTCGCGGTGTCGACCGCGAGCGCGCGGATCTCGGCGTCGGCGCCCGGATTCCAGGCCTGCAGCGCGGCGTTGCTCTTGAGGAAGCGCGCGCCGTTGCCGCGCGTGGTGTTGGACGCGCGGCGGATGCGCCCGACCGCGTAGACCGTGGTGCCGTCGGCCGCCAGCGCGCGGATGCGCGAACCGCCCTGCGGACCGATGGAAGGATTCCAGTTGATGGAAGCGCCGTTCGCCGCGTTCACCTTCATCAGGCCGCGCTGGTTGCCGGTCTGCTTCACCTTGCCCGCACCGCCGATGTACAGCTCGCCGCCGTCGAGCAACAGCGCGAAGGCTTCCGAACCATTGAAGCCGGCGTTGAAGGCGGGCAACGAGGCATCGTCCGCATCGATGCGCGCGATCATGCGCCGTGCGGTGCCGTCGATGGCCGTGAACAGGCCGGCGGCCCAGACGCTGTCGCCATCGGTCTGCAGTGCGCGCACCAGGTTGTTCGCGATCGGCGACCAGTCCGGATCCACCACACCGTCGTCGGCATCCACGCGCGCCAGCCGGCCGCGCGGCTCGCCGTCCACCGTGGCGAACTCGCCGCCGACGAACAGGCGATCACCCGCCAGCGCCAGCGCATTGACGGTGCCGTCGGTGTCGGCGCGCCAGGCCAGGTCGAGCGCGCCGTTGGCATTCAGGCGCGCCAGATTGCGGCGCGAGATGCCGTTGACGAGGTCGAAATCGCCGCCGATGAGGTACCAGGTGTTGCTGCCGTCGTCGTAGCGCGCGATGGCGTTGACCGTGCCCGCCACTTCCAGCCGCAGATCGGGGAAGGTCTCCGGCGGAGGGTAGATCCCCTGCGCGCAAGCCATCCCGGCCAAAACCAGCGAGCCCACGAGCCCGCGGATCCATGTCGTCACGATGCGCATGTTTTCCCCCTCGCCGGACCCCTGCAGCCGGCGTGGCGAAAGTCTGCCTGTCCGCCATCGTTTCGTGCGCCACTTCACAATTTGTGAGCGGACTTCCGGACGGACGGCGCGGCACGAGGGACGAACGGGCCCTACCGATGGGCCTGCCAGGCGGCGAAAGCGGCCCGCGGCTACAATCCGCGCTTTCCCGCGCAGCGCCCGCCATGTCCGGCAAGCTTTTCATCAAGACCCACGGTTGCCAGATGAACGAGTACGACTCGGCCAAGATGGCCGACGTGCTCGCGGCCGAGCATGGCCTCGAACTGACGCAGGACGAGTCCGAAGCCGACGTCATCCTGGTCAACACCTGCTCGATCCGCGAAAAGGCGCAGGAGAAAGTGTTCTCGCAGCTCGGCGTGTGGCGCCAGCTCAAGGCCGAGCGTGGCGGCCACGTCATCATCGGCGTGGGCGGCTGCGTCGCCTCGCAGGAAGGCGAGGCCATCATCAAGCGCGCGCCTTTCGTCGACGTGGTGTTCGGGCCGCAGACGCTGCATCGCCTGCCGCAGCTCATCGACGCGCGCCGCGAAACCGGCAAGCCGCAGGTCGACATCTCCTTCCCCGAGATCGAGAAGTTCGACAGGCTGCCCGAGCCGCGCGCCGAAGGCCCGACGGCCTTCGTGTCGATCATCGAGGGCTGCAACAAGTACTGCTCGTTCTGCGTGGTGCCCTACACCCGCGGCGAGGAGATCTCGCGCCCCTTCGACGACGTCATCGTGGAAGTGGCGCAGCTCGCGGCGCAGGGCGTGCGAGAGATCAATCTGCTGGGCCAGAACGTCAACGCCTACCGCGGGCCGATGGCCGACGGTTCCATCGCCGACCTTGCCTTCCTGATCCGCGCCATCGCCGAAATCGACGGCATCGGCCGCATCCGCTACACCACCTCGCATCCGCTCGAATTCAGCGACGCCCTGATCGAGGCGCACCGCGACGTGCCCAAGCTCGCGAGCTTCCTGCACCTGCCGGTGCAAAGCGGTTCGGACCGCATCCTCACCGCGATGAAGCGCAACCACACCGCGCTCGAATATAAGGCCAAGCTGCGCCGGCTGCGCGAGGCCAAGCCCGGCATCTGCATCAGCTCGGACTTCATCGTCGGCTTCCCCGGCGAAACCGAGCGCGACTTCGAGCAGACCATGAAGCTGATCGAGGATGTCGGCTTCGACCAGAGCTTCAGCTTCATCTACTCCGCGCGTCCGGGCACACCGGCCTCGAACCTGCCGGACGAAGTGACGAGCGAAGAAAAACACGCACGCCTCGCGCGCCTGCAAGCCGCGATCAACGCCAACGCGAAAGTCATTTCGCAGGCGATGGTGGGCTCGGTGCAAAGCGTGCTGGTCGAAGGCCCCTCGCGCAAGAACCCGAACGAGATGACCGGCCGCACCGAGAACATGCGCTACGTGAACTTCCCGGGCCACCCGCGCCTGGTCGGGCAGTTCGTCGACGTCGCCATCACCGAAGCGATGAGCAACTCGCTACGCGGGCGATTGGTGACGCAGGAAGCCGACGCCGCCGCATGAGCCTCGTCCCCGAGATCGTCGCGCCGCTGCCGCAACCGCTGGCCGGCCGCGTCGTCCTCGTCACCGGCGGCGCCCAAGGCATCGGTCGCGGCATCGCCCAAGCGGTCCTCGGAGCGGGTGGGTCGGTCGTGATCGCCGATCTGGACCGCGACGCCGGCGAGGCCTGCCTGCACGAGTGGCAGATCGGTGCGCGCGCGATGTTCGTGCGGCTCGACGTCTCGAAAGAAAGCGCCGTGGCGACAGCAATGCGACGCATCGTCTCGCGCTACGGCCACCTCGACGGCCTGGTCAACAACGCCGGCCTCGCCGACCCGCACTCCGGCCCGCTCGACAAACTCTCCCTGCGCGACTGGCGACGCTGGCAGGACAGCCACCTCACCGGCACCTTCCTCTGCAGCCGCGCCTCGTTGCCCGCGCTGCGCGAGGCCCGCGGCGCAATCGACAACATCGCCTCGACGCGCGCGCTCCAGACTGTACGTAATGAGATGGGAAAGTCGCTCTGACCCGGTTTTCGGCACAGCGCATTCACTTCGAACTGCTTGCGCCAACATGAACCGCGCCCGCGGCTACAGCATCAAACTTATCTGGCCATCGTGTTGAATCGTCAAACGTTGCCCGAAGATCGGACTGCGAAATTTCGGCGCCGAGAAAGTTAGCACCCTCTAGTCGTGCTTGCTGGAAACTGCACTTCCTGACCTTTGCGCCTGATAGGTCAGCCCCTCGCAGGTCGGCGGCATGGAAGGTTGTGCCGATGAGCGTTGCCTCGGAAAGATTGGCAGCTCGCAAGTCGCAACCTTGGAGGCTGGACTCAGTAAGGTCTGCTTTCGCGAAGTTCGCGCCACGCAGGCTCCTATAAACAAAGTGCGCTCGACTAAGGTCGGCTGCTGGCATCTGTAGCCCACTGAGTTCCGTCTGCGCGACGAGACCCGCGCGAATGGCGGCAGCTGTCACTGGCGGCGTTGTTGGCGGCTCCAGCAGGCTCTTTTGCACTCGGACCGCTTCAGCTAGCTCTCTCTCGGCGCGCTCCATATCAGATGTCGTCTTTGCAATTTTTAGTGCTTCCTCTGCCACGGCCACCGCGCGGTTTGTCTCGTCTACAACGCCGCCGACTCGCCCAAGTTCGCTTCGAGCCCATGCGCTCAACCGACTGCCCTTGAAATCGGGTGTAGCCAGGAAACGTAACAACTGATGGCGGATAGCCAGCGGAACTGTGGGATCAAGCGCTCGGTCGAGGTAATGAGTTGTTATCTGATGACTTTGCTGAACCTGCGCTTCACTGATCTTGTGCCGCTGCTGCAACCACTCGAGAACGATCTTTGCGATGTTCGCGATGGCTACAGTGGCCGGTACGGCAACAGCGAGATATGCAGCGATCGCTTGAATTGATTCTGGAGTCATATAAAGCCTCCGAGCGCCGTGTTAAGCCGCTGCTGCGCGGCAAGGGTTGGGAAGAACGGTGTGAGAGCCACTTCTGCGGCGCACCACCGAGGTGAGCGCCATGAAGCGGAAAAGTCACTCTGGAACCGTTACTGAAAAGGCACTCTGACACGAATGGCGGTTATTCCGGCTCTTCGTTAGACGGCGCAGTCCGCATCGGATTCACCCCTTGTCGGGAGCAGACGAGTGCTTGGGGGGCTTTAGCGCGGGCTGGTGCTCCCGCTGAATGCATTGGTGCAATGTACGCTCCAAGAGTCGCGGGAACTCCATCGCCATGATGTGATGCTCTTTTCGGCTAAACTCGTCCATAAACGGTCCGTGCAGCATCACTTCGGATAGCCTGCGCACTTTCGACAGCTCTCTCTTCGCCGACTCGGGATCGCCGCTCTTGATGGCTCGATACACTTCCATTGCGAGCTCGTAGAGCCAAGGCATGTCTTCCCGTACAAGACTGGCGGCTAGAAGTATTCCAACCGGGTCTCCGGGCTCTCCCGCGAAGTGCGTCAGCTCGTCAAACATCATTGGATGGAATCGCCTCGGCCTTCTTCTGGCGGGAAAGCCGTCTTCGGAAAGGCGCTCGGCGACTCGCGACGGAAGAGATTTCATTTCCTCAATGAGCTTTGCAACCGAAGATTCTTCGCTCGGTGCATCTGGTACCTTCTTCGTCGGGGCTGACTTGCCCAACGCCTCGACAATTGAAGCCTCTGCTGCTTTGAAGGCAGCAACCTGTGTCTGTACTACGTCTGGGTCAAGCTCGAGCCCCGGTACGCGACGTGCGAGTTGGTTCACAAGTTTGGTCAGATCAGCCACGCTGTCATCCATGTTCTGAAACTGATAAAACGGTCCAGCGCTTACGCGACTGAGGGGGACTCCAAGCGCTACGCCGACAACAGGGGTTTCCAGCTTTCCTTTCGCGACCCCGGCCTCGAAAAGAATCCATGGCCGGTCGAGGCTACGCTCTGTGAACAGGCACACCACGTCGGAAGTTGCCTGAAGCTGCGTCATTAGCCGCTTGTACCACTCCTCGCCGAAGTCGATTCCGTCGCCGGCCTTCTTGTCGGAGGATCGAAACGTCTTGATCATTCCGGCACTAACACTCTTTAGGAGCTTGCTGAAGGCTTCAGCAAGGTCAGCATCGCGAGTGTCGTGACTGATAAAGACAAGTGGGGCTGTCGCAACTACCCCAGGATCGATCGACTCTTGTGTATTGCTCATATCTTTCCCTCTTGCGGAAACGCATCAAGGTGCCGCTCAACGTTTCGTGTCAAGCGGCGGCTGGTTAGCAGCGCGGCAGAAAGACCAAGCCTCGCCCCAACCGTCCGCTTGGACAGTAGTTAGCGAGCATTGCGATTACCGCGGGTCACGAACGCCAGCAACGATAGCGACGATGTTCACCACAGCGGTTGTCGACTCGACGCAGAGCGCTGCCTCCCGAAACGTAGCAGTGCGTCGGTGCTGCAGCGCGTTGGCAAAATCAAGCGCCGAGCGGGCGTGGCGCCGTGCTTCTTCATTTGCACCACCCGCTAGTTCGACGGCAATGAAAGCCTCGAGCATTCGCTTCCCGTCTGTAGCGCTGGGAATGACCCCATCCTGAGGTGGGTGTCGTGCAGCAACGTAGACCGCCTGCGCTAAAGAGATAAGACACTCTCGACCAAGCAAGCCAACTGCCTGAAATTGCTCTTCATGTTGCGCCGACGCAAGGCCATCGCGAAGCTGCCCGACGCAACGATCAACACGCTCCCAGCCGGTCGGGACGTGCTCTTCCGCACGACCAGTTCGCAGCCGGTTGACGAGCGGGTTGAACAACGTAGCTAGGAAATCTCGCCTTGATTGATATGTGGGGAGGTCACCGCTACTCCAGCGTCCATACCAGTCCCAGAGGCTACCGTAGGTAATGGGGTTTGCGACGCCGCGCTTGGCCAACTCAGCGGCGACCAATGCGTATGCACGCTGATATGCAGCGTTGACTTCCTTGATCGCCGGGCCGCCCGTAGCCACCGAAACCAGGGTATTTCGTAGCCCGTCGAGCGCTGCTATCAGCTCATCATCAGTCATCGGTGCTCGCTAACGCCAGTTGATACCCCGCATCGGGGCTGTAACCCGATATTGCCCCAATCTGAGATGTATCAGCGCCCCCCATATGGGCTACCAGAGTGAGTGTGTCGGGCCTTCGCACCGCGCATTCGATGCCACGGACCGGCGTGTTGCGGGGCCGATTGCGAGAGGCGTAGCATCGCCTCACCGCGGCCCAATCCGCGGTCGGGCGTGAGAACCCGGAAACATGCGCGTACCGACGCGCCTTCGCTTGCTGACAGGCGCGTTTTTCATGCCTGGCGCAATCGCGAGGGCGTGTATCCGGCCGGTTCTGCGGCGGCGGTGCGCGGGGGTCGCGAGACCCGCCGGTTCGCATGTTCCGGTTCTCAACCGCGCACCGTTCGCCACCCCTTTCCGGAGGTACGCATGGCCGGTTCGTCGTTGTCGGTTGTTCCCCATGAGATGTCGCGCAGCGACGAGGATGCGATCCTCGCGCAGGCGGAGGCGATTTTGTTGCGACGCCTGCAGCGGCGCGGACGATTGCGGAATCCGCGCGAGGCCGAGCGGTTCCTGCGGGTGCGGTTGGGCGGGCTGCGGCAGGAGGAGTTGCATGCGGTGTGGCTGGATGCGCGGCATGGTGTCATCGCGTGCGAGGTGCTGGCGCGCGGGACCGTGGATCGGGCGGCGGTCGATGCGCGCGTGGTCGCGCAGCGGGCACTCGAGTGGAATGCCTGCGCCGTGATCCTTGGGCACAACCATCCGAGTGGCGATGGCGCGCCCAGTGCGACGGATCGGGCGATGACGGCGCGGTTGCGCGCGGGCCTGGCGTTGGTAGATGTGGCGTTGCTCGAGCATTTCGTGATCGGCGAGGCGCAGCCGGCGGCGACGGCTTAGTTTCGGCCGCGGGCTCGGCAACTCCAGCGAGCTGGGCTGGACCGGCTCCCCTGTTCGCCGACGGCTTCGAATGACGTACGCTAGTCGCGATGAGCGCCCTCGCCCAACGCGATTTCGTCCTCGAGCCGGAGGACAACGAACGCCTCGCCAACCTCGCGGGCCCCTTCGACGAACACCTGCGGCAGCTGGAACTGCGCCTGGGCGTGGAGATCGCCAATCGCGGCCATGTGTTCCGCGTGACGGGCGAACCGGAAGCCGTGCACGCCACCGAACGCCTGCTGCGCTCGCTCTACGCCGAAACCGAGGCCGAACTGCTTTCCGCGCACAAGGTGCATCTGCGACTGCAGGAATCGAACGTCGAGCAGGTGATGGAGCGCGGCGCCGAGGAAGTGCAGGACGTCGCGATCAAGGTGAAGCGCGGCACGATCAAGGGTCGCGGCGCCAACCAGGCGCGCTACCTGCACGCCATCGTCACCCACGACATCAATTTCGGCATCGGGCCGGCGGGCACCGGCAAGACCTTCCTCGCGGTGGCCTGCGCGGTGGAAGCGCTCAACGAATCGCGCGTGCAGCGCGTGATCCTGGTGCGCCCGGCGGTGGAGGCCGGCGAGAAGCTCGGCTTCCTGCCGGGCGATCTTTCGCAGAAGGTCGATCCGTATCTTCGCCCGCTCTACGACGCGCTCTACGAAATGCTCGGCGTCGAGCGCGTGGCCAAACTGCTCGAGCGCAGCGTGATCGAGATCGCCCCGCTCGCCTACATGCGCGGCCGCACCCTCAACGACAGCTTCATCATCCTGGACGAAGCGCAGAACACCACCATCGAGCAGATGAAGATGTTCCTCACGCGCATCGGCTTCGGCAGCACGGCCGTGATCACCGGCGATCTCACCCAGGTCGACCTGCCCAAGCAGCAGAAATCGGGCCTGCGCGACGCCATCGACGTGCTGCGCGGCGTGGAAGGCATCAGCTTCACCTTCTTCACCGCCAACGACGTGGTGCGCCATCCGCTCGTCGCACGCATCGTGCGCGCCTACGATCGCCGCGACGGCGAAGCCGCCTCCGCCACATGAGCCGCCCCAAGGTCATCCTGGATCTGTCGGTGAGCTACGCGCTGCCGCGCAAGGGCCTGCCCGCGCCGGCCTCGTTCCGGCGCTGGGCCGAGGCCACGCTGCAGGAGCGGCTGCGCCGCGTCGACCTCGCCATCCGCCTGGTCGGCGATCGCGAAGGCCGGGCGCTGAACCGCCACTACCGCGGCAAGGACTACGCCACCAACGTGCTGAGTTTTCCGGCCGAACTGCCCGAAGACGTCAGGATGAAGATGCCGGTGCTCGGCGACATCGTGATGTGCGCGCCGGTGATCGCGCGCGAGGCGCGCGAACAGGGCAAGCCCTTGAACGCGCACTACGCCCATCTCACCGTGCACGGCATCCTGCACCTGCTGGGCTGGGACCACGAGAACGAGCGCGAGGCCGAGGCCATGGAGACGCTCGAGCGCGAAATCCTGGGCTCGATGGGCTTCGAAGACCCGTACTGAGCTAAACTCGATGCACCGGTCCGCCGACCGCCCTTCCATTCCGATGCCAGACGACCCCGACAGTCGCGGTCCCGCCCCGCGTTCCTGGTTCGACAAACTCAGCCAGGCCCTTTCGGGCGAACCGCGCAACCGCGAGGAATTGCTCGAGGAGCTGCGCGCCGCCCACGCCAACGGCCTGTTCTCGGCCGACACGCTGGCGATGATCGAAGGCGCCATCACCGTGTCCGACCTCACCGTCGCCGACGTGATGGTGCCGCGTGCGCAGATGGTTTCCATCGACGTGCAGGCGAAGTTCCTCGACGTGATGCGCTCGGTGGTGGAATCGGGGCATTCGCGTTTCCCCGTGCACGGCGAGGACAAGGACGAGATCCTCGGCATCCTGCTCGCGAAAGACCTGTTGCGGGGGGTGGTCGAGGACGGCGGCCCCGCCACCATCCGCGAAGTGCTGCGGCCGGCCGTGCTGATCCCCGAATCCAAGCGCCTCAACGTGCTGCTCAAGGAGTTCCGCCTCTCGCGCAACCACATGGCGATCGTGGTGGACGAATACGGCGGTGTCGCGGGGCTGGTCACCATCGAGGACGTGCTCGAGCAGATCGTCGGCGAGATCGACGACGAACACGACGACGCGCCCGATGAATCGCAGATCATCCAGGCCCAGGCCGACGGCCAGTTCGTGGTCGACGCGCTCACGCCGATCGCGGATTTCAACGAACGCTTCGGCGCCGATTTCGGCGACGACGAATACGACACCATCGGCGGCCTGATCACTGCGGCCATCGGCCACCTGCCCGAACAGGGCGAGGAACTGGAGATGGGCCGCTTCCACTTCCGCGTCTCGCGCGCCGACGCGCGCCGCGTGCATGCCTTGCACGTGAGCGTGCATGCGCCCGAGTGACCGTCGTTCCCGCGCAGGCGGGAACCCAGTGACTTCAGGCGCCGCGCAAGAGCAAAGCCGCTGGATTCCCGCCTTCGCGGCAATGACGGGAGCCTTTCGTCGTTCCCGCGCAGGCGGGAACCCAGGTGCGCGCATCATCGGATCGCCTCGCACCTGGGCCCCCGCCTTCGCGGGGGCGACGGGGCGGATCGCGGGGTGGGCGATGGCGTTGTTGCTGCTGCTCTCTGGCGCACTCTTCGCGCAATCGCCCGAAGCCCCGCGCATCGGCCTTGTCACCATGCAACCGGGCGAGATGTACTGGGCTCGCTTTGGCCACAACGCCATCCTCGTCGACGACGGCGCGCGCCGCACGCTCTACAACTACGGCTATTTCGATTTCGAACAGCCCGGCTTCCTGACACGCTTCCTGCAGGGCCGGATGCTGTATCGCCTGATGGCGCTGCCGATGGACGTCGACCTCGCCGGCTATGCCGAGGACGGCCGGGGCGTGCAGTTGCAATGGCTGGCGATCCCGGTGCGCGAGGCGCGCGAGCTGGCCGATTTCCTGGCCTGGAACGCGCTGCCGGAAAACGCCGACTATCGCTACGACTACTTCACCGCCAACTGTTCGACGAAAGTGCGCGACGCGCTCGACCGCGCGCTCGGCGGCGCGCTGAAGAAACAACTCCAGACGCGCTCGCACGGCTACACCTACCGCGACGAAGCGCGCCGCCTCTCGGCCACGCTGCCGTGGCTCTACCTCGGCATCCATCTGGGCCTGGGCCCCTTCACCGACCAGGTGCTGTCGCTGTGGGAAGAGAGCTACATCCCGATGCGGCTGCACGATGCGGTGAACGAGGCGCGCAATGCACAGGGCGAGCCGCTGGTGACCTCGGAGGTCACGCTGATCGCTCCCGGACTGGCGGAACCGCCGATCTCGCCGCCGGCGTGGCGCTGGCGCTTCCTCGTGGTGGGCGTCGCCATGGCCGCAGCGCTGCTCTTCGCCTTGCGACCGCATGCGCCGGCCGCGTTGCGCCGCACGGCGGCGGCGAGCGTGGCCGTGCTGTGGACCGTGTGCGGACTGATCGGTATCGGACTGCTCGCGCTGTGGGCCTTCACCGACCATGAAGCCGCCTGGGGCAACGAGAACGTGCTGCTGTTCGATCCGCTGTGCCTCTTGCTGTTGGGCGCGGTGCCCGCGCTGTGGCGCGGCGCGAGCGCGGGACGCGCCATGCGCATGCTCGGCCTCGTGGTGGCCTTGGTGGCGGGGTTCGCGATGTTCCTGAAGTTCCTGCCGTTCCGCATCCAGGCCAACGGCGACTGGATCGCGTTGATGTTGCCAGTGCATGTGGCGCTGGCGACGCGGCTTCGCACGGGGGCCTCGCCGTAACAATTGTTCCGCCCCGCCCCCCATGAACACGGGGGCGAAATGCCCCGCACGGGCCCGGACAATGCGCGCCAGTTCCCGCACTCCGAGGCCGCCATGTCCCGTCTGTCCCGCGCCCTGTTTCTCGCGCTCGCCCTGCCCGGCGCCGCCGCGGCGCAGACCGCGATGAAATCCGCCACCTGGTGGAACCCGTCGGAAGGCGGCTGGGGCGTGTTCACCATCGACCAGGGCAACGTGGTGGCCCCGGGCTGGTTCACCTACGACACCGACGGCGAGCCCGTGTGGTTCCTCGTGCCCGGCGCGACGCTGCAGGGCGACGGCAGTTACAAGGGCGACATCCTGCGCTTCACCGGCGTGCCCTTCGCGCAGATCCAGGGCAGCGCGGCCGATCCTTCGACCAAGATCGGCGAAGCCACGCTGCGCTTCTCCGGCGACAAGGCCATGACCTTCACCACCGTCATCGGCGGCGCCACGCAGACCAAGAACCTGACGCGCTTCAACTTCAACGGCAACGACCTCGTCTGCCGTTCGACCACGGCGCCGCGCGCTTCGGCCACGAATTATTCCGACCTCTACTCGAGCCCGGGCTCGAGCGGCTGGGGCGTGCACATCTCGCACCTGGACACGGCGATGTACGCCACCTGGTACACCTACGACAGCGACCGCGAGGCGATCTTCCTGATCGGCGCGCTCACGCGCCAGGGCGACGGCAGCTTCACCGGCCCGCTGCTGCGCCAGAAGAACGGCACGCCCTACGCCCAGATCAGCGGCTCGAGTCCGTCGACGGGTTCGGATCAAATCGGCACGCTCACGGTGCGCTTCAGCGATGGCGAAACCGCGACGTTCTCCTACACGGTCGGCAACGTGACGCAGACCAAGACCATCAAGCGCACGCAGTTCGGCAGCACCGCCAGCGTCTGCACGGTCGAGCCCTACACGACCACGCAGAACCCGGGCGGCGGCGCGGAGACCTGCTTCCCGCCCTACGGCATCGGCGACGTGCGCAACGTGCGCACCATCAGCGGCGGCTCGGAGGAGACGCATCGCGAACGCATCGTGCGCGAAGGCACGTTCAACGGGCAGTCCGGCCTGGTCGAGGAATACGATCAGTCGAACAATCCGCAGACCGGCGGCGCCGTGTACACCCGCAACTACGTCGCGAACGGCAGCGGAACGCGCGTCTCGTTCGGCGCCGAAGCGCTGAGCGGCGGCGCCGTGATCTCGACCTCGACCAACGACCCGGCGCGCATCGAGTTCCCGAATGCGATGAACGTGGGCCAGACCCACTCGCTGGCCTGGAAGGTGCGTGCCACCGCCAGCGGCTTCAGCGGCACCATCGACCTCACCACGAAATGGAAGCTCGTGGGCAAGGAAAGCGTTACCGTCCCGGCCGGCACCTTCTCAGCGTGCAAGTTCGAGGTCGCGACCACCGAAGACAGCAACACCGCCGGCGCCACCACCGACACCGACCTGACCGGCATCGCCTGGACCTCGCCGACCTTCGGCCTGCTCAAACAGACGACCACCGGCACCTCGCGCGTCACCGTGCCCTTCCTCGGCACGCAGACGCAGAACATCGACAGCACGACCGAGCTGCTTTCGGCGACGGTCGGCGGGCAAAGCACGCCCTGAACCCGGCAACCAGATCGGGACACGAAGACCGGGGGCCGCGAGGCTCCCGGTTTTTTTGTGCCGCATCCAGGCGGCGAGCGTTTCCTCCGGCACCTTCCAGAGGGGTCGTGCCATGCGTTGCCTGTTGCCTTTGCTGCTTGTATTGCCCGCGCCGGTCTTCGCGCTGGGGCAGTTGCTGCCCACACCCCCCGACAGCCAGCGGTTCGGCAGTGACGTCGGATTCCTGCCCAACGGCAACTTCGTGATCACCGACCCCGATTGGAGCGGCATTGCCGAACGGGTCGGGGCGGTTTACCTCTACGCGCCCGATGGCACGCTGATCAGCCGTTTGAGCGGCAGCACGCATGACGATGCCGTGGGATCGGGCGGCGTCGTCGTGCTGGCGAACGGAAACTTCCTCGTGCCCTCTCCCGACTGGGATGCGCCCGGTGGCATCACGGATGCCGGTGCCGTGACATTCGGCGACGGCGACCTTGGCTTCGGACAAGCCGAAGCTCAAGTGAGCGCCGCGAATTCGCTCCTCGGCACGCAAGCCAACGACATCGTCGGTTCGCTCGGCGTGCAGAAGCTGACGAACGGACATTATGTCGTCGCCTCGCCGGAGTGGGACAACGGGAATCTTGCCGACGCCGGCGCCGTAACCTGGGGCGACGGCGAGAACGGCACGGTAGGCGGCGTCGGCGCCGCCAATTCGCTTGTCGGCACGCACATCGGCGATCACGTCGGTGCCGTGGTGACGCCGCTTGCCAACGGAAACTTCGTGGTCGGTTCGCCGCTCTGGGACAACGATCTGAAGATCGATGTCGGCGCGGCCACGCTGCGCACAGGCACGAGCGCCGATCCTGCCGCGCTATCGGCCGCCAATTCGCTCATCGGCGCTTCCGCGGGCGATCAGATCGGCTCCGGAGGTTTCGTCGCGCTCGCGAACGGACATGCCGCGTTCGCGAGCCCGGCCTGGGACAACGGCATCATCGTCGATGCCGGTGCGGTCACCTGCATCGATGGCGACACGGCCCTCCCGGGTGTGGTCGGCACGGGCAATTCCTTCGTTGGCTCCACCAATCTGGACAAGATCGGCTCAGGGGGCCTCATCGCCTTGGCCAATAGTGGCTTCGCGTTCGCGAGCCCCAGTTGGGATCACGGTCCTATTGTCGATGCAGGCGCAGTGAGCCGCGGCGGCGACATGCCTGGTAACGGCAATGTGGTCGGCGCGGGCAATTCGATGGTTGGTGGCAGTGCCAACGATCGCGTCGGTTCCGGGGGAGTGACCGCCCTGCCGAACGGGAATTTCGTAGCCGTGTCGCCAGAATGGGACGACGGTGGCAAACCGGATGTGGGTGCAGTCCGGTGGATGCGCGGCGACGGTGGCACCGTCGGCACGCTGAATCGCGACACGGCGCTCCGTGGCAACTTTGCAGGCGACCTCGCTTTTGCGCGCGTGACTGCGCTCGTCAACGGCAATTACGTAGTCGCGGCGAATTTCGCCCAGAACGGGCCGACGCTGCAGGCGGGGGCGGCAACTTGGTGCCCCGGCGACAAAATTTGCTCAAAGGTCATCGGGACGAGCAGGTCCCTGATGGGCGCACGGGACGGTGATGGCATCGGCACAGCCGGTGTATTCGCGTTGAGCGACGGCAACTACGTCGTGGCCAGCCCCTTCGTCGACAGTGCGCAGCATACCGATTCGGGCGCGGTGACCTGGGGCGACGGCACCGCCGGCAGCGTCGGCGAGGTGGATGCAACCAACTCGCTGGTCGGGCGGGCCAACGACGATCAGGTCGGCGCCTTCGGTGTCTTCGCGCTGGCCGATGGCCGCTATCTCGCGCTCAGTCCCTTCTGGGACGGGCTGGACACCGATGCCGGAGCGATCACGCTGGCGCCGGCCGGGCAGCCGTTCACGGGCGTGGTGGAAGAGGGTAATTCGCTCACGGGTGCCGCGGCGAACGACAACCTGGGCTGGCACCTCGGCGCGCGCGATACCGGGGACGACCGCGTCGTCTTCGCGTTCTGGCGCACGACCAACGCGGGATTTCCGTTCGCTGGCGCCGTGGCCGTGGTCGACACGGCCACGCCACCGGTGGGCGCCATCGATCTGGAAGCGAGCGCCATCCGCGGCGTGGTCCCGCCCCATGGCGGCTCGCAGATGCGCTTCGACTACCACGAAGCCTCGCAAAGCCTCGTGGTGGGCGATCCGCTGGCCAATTATGTCTGGCTCGCCTCGCTCGCGACCGCGCCCTTGCCCGGCCCGATCTTCCACGACGGCTTCGAAGACTGATCTTCCCAACGCGGCGCTTGCCGCGCATCATCGCCGTCATGAAGGACGGCGAACTTTGCGTGACGCCCGCCGGCAATGGCGGGCCGATGGTGGTGAACTGCGTGGCCTACTCGTCGAAGGGCGAGCGGGTGCGCGACATCACGCTGGACGAGATCAGCGATGTGCTGGAACAGCCGGACGGGTTCGTCTGGGTGGGCCTGCACGAGCCCACGGACGGCATCCTCGAGAAGCTGCAGGAGGAGTTCGGCCTGCACGATCTGGCCGTGGAGGATGCGCAGCATGCGCACCAGCGGCCGAAGATCGATGCCTACGGCGATTCGCTGTTCATCGCGCTGCACACCTCGCAACTGGTCGGCGGCTGCATCCAGTTCGGCGAGACGCACGTATTCCTCGGGCAGCGCTACCTGCTGACGGTGCGCCATGGCGCTTCGCTCTCCTATGCGCCGGCGCGGCTGCGCAGCGAACGCGAGCCGGAGCTGCTGGCGCTGGGGCCGAGCTACGGCCTGTACGCGGTCGTCGATTTCATCGTCGACAACTTCGCGCCGATCGCCGAGGAATTCCAGCGCGAGCTGCGGGACCTTGAGAAAGACATCTTCGCCGAGACCTTCAACCGCAACACCATCCAGCGCCTTTACGAACTCAAGCGCGAGATGGTGACGATGCGGCTGGCGGTGGCGCCGCTGCAGGACATCCTTTCGCAGCTCGTGCGCCTGCATCCCACGCTGATCCGCGAGGAAGCGCGCCTGTATTTCCGCGACGTGTACGACCACGCCGTGCGCATCAACGAATCCACCGACGCGATCCGCGAGATGCTCACCGCGGCGCTGAGCGTGAACCTCTCGCTCGTCACCGTCGCCCAGGGCGAAGTGGTGAAGCGCCTCGCGGGCTGGGCCGCCCTGCTCGCCGCACCCACGCTGATCGCCAGCTGGTACGGCATGAACTTCGAGCACATGCCGGAACTGCACGGACGCTGGAGCTACGCCGTGCTGATCGGCGTCACGGCCGTGGTGGTCGGGGTGTTGTTCCGTTATTTGCGCAAGGTGCGCTGGTTGTAGAGCCGGAGGTTGTCGCGGGACGCGGGCAGGAGCCCGCGCGTTTTCGCTGAGGCAGGGATGCCGAATCGAAAACCCCGGCCGAGCCCAGCTTCCGCGCGCAAAGCGCGCGGCGCCGAAGCCCTCGCCGGCCACCCCACCCCGGCAAGAGCACCGCGCGAACCTTCGCGCAAACCACCTGCTCTCGGCACGGCCCCGCCGACCACCGGCGGGGCCGCGCACAGTTACGGCAGATCCTCGAACCCGTCGCGGAAGATCAGGTCCACGACGCCGCCCTGCGGCAGCACCTCGAGGGTGTAGGAGTCGCTGTTGTCCGAGGTGTCGGGATCCGCGCCCGACACCGCCGCCACGGTCACGACGTTGTCGAGCAGGCCGATCGGGGCATTCGAGTCCAAGGTCGCGACCAGCACGATGGTGAGGCTGCCGCCGACGGGCAGTTGCGCGTCGAGATCGACATCGCCGCTGCCGGCGACATCGGCCGTGGCACCGCAGAGCGCGCCGCCGGCGGCGGTGCAGGTCCAGGTGGCCGAAGCGAAATCGGACGGCAGCAGATCCAGCACCTCGACCAGCGCGGCGTTGCTCGGGCCGGCGTTGCCGACGACGATCGTGTAGGTGAGCTGCTGGCCGGCCTCGGCCTGCGTCTGCGCGCTGTCGATGCTCACCGAAAGATCGCTCGACTCCGTGCCCTGCGCGGTGAACGAAAGCGTGGGCAGGCCCGTGAGGCCGACCACGCGCGCCGTCATCGTGTTGGTGCCCGCGTCGACACCCAGCGTCCACGACGGCGCCGTCGCGATGCCGCCGGCATCGGTCGTGACCTGGCCGCCACCGCTGCCCTCGCCGCCTGTCACCTCGAAGGCCACCGTGACGCTGGGCACGGCGTTGCCGCTGCCGTCGAGCACCTTCACCGCCGGCAGCGCGCCGGCGAGCGGTGCACCGGCGATGCCGGCGAACGTGATGCCGCCTTCGACCTCGAAATCGGCGATCGCCGCGGCGAGGATCGTCAGCGTGCCGCTGGCGCCACCCGCGTAGTTGCCGTCGTTCACCGTCGCCACCACCGCGTACGAACCCACGGCCGAAGGCGCCGTCGAGGAGCCGTCGTAGGTCACCGTGGTCGAAGCTTCGAGGCCGGCAGGCGAGGTCGCCACCGTCACCGGCTTCGGCGTGCCGTCGAAGAGCTGCGTGAGATCGGACAGGCTGACCTGCGCCGTCGCCTTGGCGATCGTCATCGTCGCGGTGTTGCCGCCGCTCAGCACGTGGTTCGGGCTGGCCAGCGACGCCGTCACGAGATAGTCGCCCGCGTTCGCCGGCGCCGCATCGGGCGCATACGACAAGGAAACGCCCGGCACGCCGGCCGGCGTGGTGCTGACGCTCGCCGACTTCGGCGTGCCGTCGTACACATGCGCCAGGTTGCCGAAGCTCATCGTCACGCTGGCCGGATCGATGGCGATGGCGGCGGTGAGCGGTGCGGTCTCCTCGTAATCCGGATCGTCGACCGTGAGCGTGGCCAGATACGTGCCCGCGTCCACCGGCGGCGTGGCCGTCGCCGGATACGTGGTGGCGCCGGTGCCGGCGTAGCTCAGCGTGAAGCCGGCGCCGTTCGCGTTCGTCACCGTCGCGGCTTTCGGCGCGCCGTCGTAGGTGAAGGTGCCGCCCGCCAGTTCGATGCCCGAATCGGCGCGCGCCACGGTGAGCGTGGCCGCGCCGGAGCCGGTGTGATCCGGCCCGTCGCACTGCACCGACACGCTGTAGCTGCCGGCGCCCAGCGGCAACGCACTGCCACCGTTGATCGACGTGCTGCACGCGATGCCGTTGCTGCCTTCGGCCGGCGTGGCGGTGAAGACGATCGCGCGCGACGTGCCGTCGTACACGACCGTGGTGCCGCCTTCGGCGAAGGCGATGTCGCTGACGACGATCGACGCCTGCGTGATCACGATGGTGCCGGAAACGGCCGGCGCCTCGTAATCGTCGTTCGCCAGCGACGCGAAGACAGTGTAGGTGCCGGCCGCGGTCGGCGGCGTGGCGCTGCCGTCGTAGGTGATCGTCACCGTCTCCAGACCGGCGGGCGTCGTCGTCACCGTCGCGGCGTGCGGATTGCCGTCCCAGGCGAAGCTGCCCGTGCCCGACAGCGCCAGCGTGGCGCTGCCCTTGGCGACCGTGGTCGAAAGATTGTCGGCCGCGTAGGTCGCGCTGCCGTCGGTGTCGGCACCGGCATCGGCCACCACCGTCGCCATCGACAACACGCCTGCGCGTGCGAACCCGACTTCGAAGCAGAGCGTGTCGCTGAAATCCTCCGTCAGCGCGAAGGCCGCACCGAAGTCGCCCTCCAGCCCGTCCGCGCCATCGCTGGCCAGCGTCAAGGACTGCGGTGCCGCGGCCTGCGTGGCGCAGGTGCTGTCGCCGCCCGGCTGCCACCATTCGATGGCGACGTCGCTCGCCGCCATCGTGCCGTAGCTGGCGGACAGCTGCAGCGAGCGCAGCACCTGGTCGGCCACGTCGCCGCCGAGGTTCTGCAGCGTGCTGCGGAAGAAGACGCTGCCGTCCACCTGGGCCGCCGCCGCGGTGCTGCCGGCCGCCGTCGTGTAAGGCCCGTCGAGCGTCAGCACGATGTCCTCGTCCGATTCGATCACCTCGGTGGCGAGCTGGTCGGCCGCGTAGGCGGACACGCCGTCCTCGTTGGCCGCCGCGTCGATCACCGTCGCCGCCACCGCGAAGGTGTCGGGCGCGGTGTGGAAAGTGACGCGCAGCGTGCTGGTGGCGTCGTAACCCGCGCCGAGCACGAAGCCCGCGCCGCCGAACTGCGCCACCAGCGCGCCGCCGACGTCCATCAGCGGGATCACGGCGAAGTTGCCGCCGCCCAGGTCGTACTCGACGGTCAGATCGCCGGCCTGGATGCCGCCGGTGCGCATGAGCGAGAACTCGACCACCACCGCGTCGCGCACCGCCGCTTCGCTGTTGGTGAGGCGCGCGGTGTAGAGCGTCGGCGCATCCTTCTCCACGCCGGCTACCGGGCCGTCGACGTCGAGCGCGATGCCGGCGGCCTGCGCGATGACTTCCGTGGCGATGACGTCGGTGGCATACACGGTGCCGGAGATTTCGCCGACCACCTGCGCACTCGCCGAGAACACGCCGGCTTCGCCGTACACCGTGCGGAACACGTGCGTGAAGGCGTACGGCAGCGGCGAGGTGATGTCGAAACCGGTGTCGCCGCCGAGGTCACCCGGGAAATCGAAGCTCAGCGTAGCGCCCTCGTCGGTCCAGACGAAGGGCGCGCACTGCAACGTGTCGAGCGGATTCACCACGCACATCGAGACGTCCGCCGGATCGAGCGCACTGCTGCCGCCGACCACCAGGCGCACGAACACGTCTTCGTTGACGTTGGCATTGGTGTTGCCGATGAAGCCCGTGTAGGCCACCTCGTCGCCCACCTCGACGCCACCGGCCGGGCCGGCGAGATCGAGCACGACCTGATCCTGCACGGTGTTGGTGAGCGCGAAGGCCAGCGTGCCCAGGCCCGAGGCGGCCTGCACGACATAGCTGCCGGCGAAGCCGTTGGCGATCGCCGCCGCGGCGGCGACGCCGTTGTAGTCGGTGGCCTGCGCCGCACCCGAAACCGGCGTGAGCAGCGCGGACGTGCCCGCGTTGGGCGCGGTGAACGTGACCGACGTGCCCGGCACCGCGGCGCCCAGCGCATCGACCACGCGCGCCTGCAGCACCTGCGCGAATGGCTGGTTCACTTCCGTCGTCTGCGGCGTGCCGGCGTGGAGCACGAACTGCGCCGCCGTGTTGTCGCCGCACAGCGCGTGCCCGATCGGATTCGTCGTCATCGCATCGGCCACGCGCAGCTGCGCCGCATTGGCGCCGCCGGTCACGGCCGCACCGCCGTCGTACCAGTTCGAGGACACCTCGAAGGCGCTCGCGGCGTTGTTGTGCTCGATGCGGCCGATCACGCGGTTGTGGAAGATCGCGTTGCCGGTGCCCACCGCACCCGCGAAATCCTTGGTCGAGATCGCATTGCGCGTGGTCACGCCCTGGTCGAAGACGTTGCACGTCACCCGCAGACCGTCGATGCCCGAGTACAGCGTCAGCGCGGCCTCGTCGGGATCGGAACCGTCGTGGTTGGCGTCGGTGACGACGTTGCCGCGCACCGTCGCGTCCACCACCTGCGGCCCGATGTTGATGCCGTTGTTGCCGATGTGATCGAGCGTGTTGTCCAGCACCTGCACATCGGTGTTCTGGTTCAGCTGGATGCCGCCGAAGCCGATGTCGCGGATGGTGTTGTCGCTGATCGTCGAATCGTCGGCCTTCCACAGATTGATCGCGGAGTTGAGATTGCCGGCGACGCCGTCGAACAGGTTGTCGCTCACCGTCCAGCGCGCCACGCGCGTGGGGCCGTTGGTGTAGAGCGCGGTGTTGGCGAGCGCCACGAAGCGGTTGTTGCGCACCGCCACGTCGTTCGCATTGCCGCCGAAGTTGCCGCCCGAGCTCAGCGCCACCGTGTTCGGCGCGCCGTCCAGGCCGGTGAAGGTGAAGCCGTCTAGCACCGTGAAGTCGGCGTTGATCGTCATGGCGCGGCCGGCCGGCGGCGAAATCACCGATTCGCCGGTGCCGTCGCGCGCCGCGCCGTTCTCGCCGGCGCCGGCCTGGCCGTCGCCCGCGATGCCGGCGAACGCACCGAGCAGCGTGAGGCGCTTGTTCACGACCACGTTCTCGGCATAGACGCCCGCCTCGACGGCGAGCGTGTGCCCGGCCAGCGTGTCGGCGTCGTCGATCGCGGCCTGGATGGAGCAGAAGCGCTCGAGCGTGTCGAGGTTCTGCACGCCCGCCTGCAGGTGCAGGCTGGCCGGGTTGCTGACGTTGCGCGTGGCGCCCGCCTGCGGCGCGCCGTCGACGGTGTTGTCGCCGACGAAGCTGCAGGTGGCCGGCGAATTGGCGCGCGAGAAGAAGTCGTCGGTGGCGGCCTGCGGCGCGTCGCCCGGATAACCGGCGTTGCCCGCCTGCAGCTGCAGCGCGACATCGTTGCCGGTCAGCACGTTGTCCGAAACGCGCGAGCCGTTGCCTTCCACCACGATGCCGAAGCCGTCGTTGGCATTGGGCTGGGACCATCCGCTGACGGTGTTGTCGCGCACGATCACGCCGGCCGGGATGTCGACATTGAGCGCGGTGACGGCGCGGCGCATCACGGCGATGCCGGCCACGTCCTCCACCTTGGCCGTCGGGCCGTTCATCGTGACGGTGTTGCCGGCCACGACGATCGCGCCGTCGGGCAGCAGGGCCGCGGGCAGCGCGAGCATCGCGTCGGGGATGTCGACGCCGCTGCCGTTCGGGTTCTTGATCTCGATACCGTAGCGGCCGCCGTTGGAAACGACGTTGTCGAGGATCAGGTTGGCGCCGGCGCCGCCGGTCAGGCCGGTGAGGCCGAGGCCGTTGTCGCCGGTGGCGCTGACGTCGTTGCCTTCGATGCGCACGCCCGAGGCCGCGCCGTCCTGCAGTTCGATGCCGCAGCAGCCGGCGATGTTGCGCACCGTGTTGCCGGTGACGGTGATGTCGTGCTTGACGCCGTCCCACACCACGAAGCCGCGGAAACCGCCGCCGTCGATCAGCGAATCCTCGAACGTGAGGCCGTCGAGGCCGCCGGCGGCGTTGAACTGGACGCTGGCGAGGGGGCTGGGCGCAGTACAGTTCAAGGCATCGATGCGGCTGACGACGGTGCCGTTGTTCGACATCGCGCCGAGCACGCAGTGGCTGCCGAAGTTCTGCACGGTGAGATCGCGGATCGTGCTGCCGGTGACGCCGTTGGCGAGCCGGATGCCGGGCTGCGTGCTGGTGCTCGGCGTGGCCGCGGGGCCGCGGCGACCTTCGATCAGCGTCTGGCCGCGGATGCCTTCGATGGTGAGATCGTTCTTGCCGATCGCGAGATTCTCGGTGTAGCGCCCCGCCCCGCCGCGCAGCACGTCGCCCGCCACCGTGGCGGCGTCGGCGATGCCCTGCGAGAAGCTGGTGAACAGCGCGCCGTCGCGCACGCGCAGCACCGGCGCGTTGATCGCCTCGGTGCCGGCCAGCGCACCGCCGGTGATGTTCACCACCGGCTGCGTCAGCGTGGCGCCGTACTGCTCGTAGCCGCTCACGCTCTGCGCCAGATCCGTGAAGACATTGTCGCTGCACACCTCGATGGGCTGGTAGCCCGTGTGGCCGGTCTGGTCGTAGACGTAGATGCCGGTTTCCTGCGTGCCCGGCGTCGTGGTTTCGGCGAAGGTGTTGCCGCAGATGCGCACGCCGCTCAGGAAGGTGCCGGCGCGCACGCGCACCGAAAT
>CAMLOR010000018.1 GCA_946481615.1 uncultured Aquimonas sp. | reverse complement strand
GGGTGCGCAATCCGCTGGCCGAGGACCCCTTCTTCCGGCAGTTCTTCGGGCTGCCGGACATGCCGCAGGAGCGCGTGCAGCAGTCGCTGGGCTCGGGCGTGATCGTCGATGCCGGCAACG
The DNA here is from genome assembly GCA_946481615.1 of uncultured Aquimonas sp. The sequence continues at coordinate 28,156 of CAMLOR010000018.1, read as the reverse complement.
GCTACGTGCTCACCAACAACCATGTGATCGAGGGTGCGGACGAAATCCAGGTGACCTTAGCCGACGGCCGCACGCTGGACGGCGAGATCGTCGGCAGCGACGAGGACACCGACGTGGCGCTGGTGCGCGTGCCGGCCGAGAATCTCGTGGCGATTCCCATCGCGCGTTCCTCGGCGCTGCGCGTGGGCGATTACGTCGTCGCCGTGGGCAATCCCTTCGGCATCGGGCAGTCGGTGACCGACGGCATCGTCTCGGGCCTGGGCCGCAGCGGCCTGCCGGGCCTGGGCTACCAGAACTTCATCCAGACCAGCGCCAGCATCAACCCGGGCAATTCGGGCGGCGCGCTGGTGAATCTGCGCGGCGAACTGGTCGGCATCAACAGCGCCATCTTCAACCCGCGCGGCAGCATGGCAGGCAACATCGGCATCAGCTTCGCGATTCCTTCGGATCTCGCCTCCGACGTGATGCACCAACTGCTCGCCTTCGGCGAGGTGCGGCGCGGCAGCCTCGGGCTCGAGACGCAGGACATCACCGCCGACATCGCGCAGGCGTTGAAGCTCTCGTCGCGGCGCGGCGCGGTGGTGACGCGCGTGCAGGCCAATTCGCCGGCCGCCGCGGCCGGCCTGCGCACGGGCGACGTGGTGGTGGCGATCGGCGGCAAGGCGGTGGCCAATCCGCGCGATCTGCACAACGCCGAAGGCCTGCTGCCGGTGGGCGAGGACGTCACGCTGCAGGTGCTGCGCGAGGGCAAGGCGCTCGATCTTTCGGCCGCGGTGAAGGCGCGCGCGAAGGATCTCGCCGGCTCCGCGCTCGACGCGCGGCTGGGCGGGGCCACCTTCGCCGAACTGCCCGAGCGCCTGCGCCAGCAGGGCGTCGAAGGCGTGCTCGTGTCGGCGGTGCAGCCGGGCAGCGCGGCGCAGGAGCATGGCCTGGAAGCCGGCGATCTCATCACCGCGGTGAACCGCCGCGACATCGCCGACCTGCCCTCGCTGCAGCAGCGTTTCGCGACGCCCAACGAGGTCATCCTGCTCACGCTGGTGCGCGGCCGCAATGCGTATTTTTTGCCGATCGAATGAAGGGCCGGTTCAGCTTGCCGTGATACTTTGACCGAGGGGACTGGCACCACCTTCGGGAGTGCGCAATGAACAGGAAAGTATCCGGCGACGAGCCGATCGAAGCCGCCGCTTCGGCCATCGGTCATCTCTACGAGGCCAAGGAGCGCCTCAAGGACGCCGCCTCCGCCGCCGGCACCGTGGTGAAGAACGTGGCCGCGAATGCCGTTTCGGAAAGCCGCGAGCGCGTCGGCGAACCGCTCTCCGACGTGCGCAGCGCGGCCGCCGCCGCGGCCGAGCGCACCGGCCATGCGGTGAGCGCCGAATTCGACGTCATCGTCGACAAGGGCAAGGAGCTGTGGCGCAGCACCGAAGAGCTGATCCGCAAGCGTCCGGTGGCCGCCTTCGGCACCGCGTTCGCCGTGGGTTGGCTGATCGCCAAGCTCGCGCGTCGCCGCTGATGCAGGCGGGCGAGTCGCCCGCTCCCCCGCCCGGCCTGGCGCACGCCGCGCAGGATGTCGGCCGCGCCGGGCTCGAGGCCGGGCGTCAGGCGTGGGATGTCATCGCCAGTTTCCGCCGCCTGCTCGCGGCGGATCTCACGCTCTCGCGCAGCGCCTTCGGCGTGACGCTGGCGTGGACGGCGGGCGCCATCATCCTGGGCGCCTCGGCGTGGATCTTCCTGATGGGCGCGGCCGTGCTCGGCCTGCGCTCGCTCGGACTTTCCAACCTGTGGGCCTTGCTGGTGCCGGCGGTGATCTCGGCGCTCGGCGCCGGCCTGTGCGCGTGGCGCGCGACGCGCGTGTACGAACACACCAGCCTCGATGCCACGCGCCGCCAGCTCGCACGCTTCGGCCTGGCGGGCGATCCGGAGCAGGACAAGAATCCCGAGACCGGCATCGAACCCGAAGCCCACGAGCGCCCGCCCGAACCCGAGCAGAAGGCGCCGCCGCCCGAGCCGGTGGAACCGCTGCGATGAGCTACCGGATCCTGCGCCAGCGTGTGGTGGAGGCCGAACGCGATTTCGAAGTCGCGGTGGTGCGCACCGGGCAAAGCTGGGTGGTGTTCAAGCGCACGCTGAAATACGCCATGACGCCTGCGCGCATCCTCACCAGCGGCTTCGGCGCGGGCTTCCTCACCGGCATCACCGCGCCGCTGGCGAAACTCAACGGCGGCGCGCGCCTGGTGCAGCTGCTCACCAGTGTGATCGCACTGGTGGGCGCCACCGAAGCCAAGGACGCCGCCGACGAAGCCGCCGAGGCCGCCGACACCGCCACCGATACCGCCTACGACGTGGCGACCGCGGCCGATCCCGAAGCCACCGCGCAGGCGGTGGCCGACAAGGTGATCGAGCAGCAGACGGGCGTCGCACCGCCGGCACGAAGCGCGCCGCAACCGGAGCGCGAGCGCGCATGAGCGCCAAGCCGCCGGCCGACGATGGCGGCGAGGCGCAGGCGCCCGAATCCTCCGCGCTGCCCGAAACCGCGAAAGCGCTGGAAAGCGGAAAAGCCGCGAAACCTGCGGCCGCCACTGCGGCGCTGGCCGCCGACGCCGCACGCGCCGCCAAGGCCGCGGTGACCGAAGCCGAGATCGCCGCCGACGCCGCCGAGGAAGCGGAAGACGCCGAAGAGGATTCCGCGGCGCTGCCGTTCCGGCCGCGCACGCGCACGCTGCTCGTCACGCTGGTGGTGCTGGTGGTGCTCTACACCTGCTACCTCGCCAGCGAACTGATCGTGCCGGTGGTGCTTGCGATCTTCCTGGGCCTGTGCGGCAATCCGATCGTGTCGCGGCTGCATCGATGGTGGGTGCCGCGCTGGCTGGGTGCGTTGGTGGTGGTGATCGGCGGCCTCGTGGCCTCGGGCTACGGCGCCAGTGTGCTGCTGCCGCCGGCGGCCGACTGGATGCGCGCGGCGCCGAGCGAACTGCGCCACCACATCCCGCGCCTGCGCGAACTGGCCAAGCCCTTCGAGGAAGCCGGTCGCGCCACCGAATCGCTGGAGCAGCTCACCGGCCCGGCATCTTCCGAACCGGCCCCGGCGCAGGTGGAAGTGGTCGAACCGCGCCAGGCCACGATACTCACCATGCTCTCGCACGCGCCGCGCTTCGTGGGCTCGGTGCTCGCGGTGGTGATCCTGAGCTATTTCTTCATGGTGTACGGCGAAGATCTGCTGCGGCGCTTCGTCACCGTGGTGCCGGGCTGGCGCACCAAACGCATCACCGTCGATATCCTGCGTTCGATCCAGGCCGACATCTCGCGCTACATCTTCACCATCACCCTGATCAACGCGGTCGTGGCCTGCGTGTGCGCCGCCGCGCTGTACTGGCTGGGGCTCGATCCCATCGACGCACTGCTCTGGGGCGTGGTGGCCGGCGTGATGAATTTCGCGCCCTACATCGGGCCGATGATGGCGGCGATCGCCTTCCTGCTGGTGGGCTTGGTGGCCTTCGATTCGCTGGCGCAGGCGATGGCGGTGCCGGGCGTGTTCCTGCTGATCCACCTCATCGAAGGCCAGCTCGTCACACCGGTGATCCTCGGCAAGCGCATGGCGATTTCGCCGGTGATCCTGATGCTGTGGCTGTTCCTGTGGGGATGGATGTGGGGCATCGCCGGGCTGCTGCTGGCGGTGCCGCTGCTGGTGTGTTTCAAGATCTATTGCAGCCGCGTGGATGGCATGAAGGCGTGGGCCAGCATGATGGAGCCGTAGCGTGAAGGTGGTGGCGACGGTCCCCGCACGTCACGCTGCTAGAATGCACTTTCCGTGATCCGCGCCCTCACCCTCGACCTCGACGACACACTCTGGCCGATCTGGCCGGCGATCACGCGCGCCGAGGAGCAACTGCACCGCTGGCTGGCCGAGCACGCGCCGCGCTGCGCCGAGCGTTTCTCCATCGCGCAGATGCGCGAGCTGCGCGATCGCGTGGCGCGCGACAACCCGCACCTGGCCCACGATTTCAGCGCGCAGCGCAAGCTCTCGCTCGCCGCCGCGCTGCGCGAAAGCCAGGAAGACGAGGCCCATGCCGAGGCCGCCTTCGAGATCTTCGTGATCGGGCGCAACCAGGTCGATCTGTATCCGGACGTGCCGCTCGCGCTCAAGCGCCTGTCCTCGCGCTTCCCGATCGCCGCGCTCACCAACGGCAACGCCGATCTGGCGCGCATCGGGCTGGTCGATCATTTCCGCTTCCAGCTCGGCGCGCGCGAACACGGCGCGGCGAAGCCCGATCCCGGCATCTTCCACGCCGCCTGCGAACGCCTCGGCGTGGCGCCGCAGCACGTGCTGCACGTCGGCGACGATCCCGAAATGGACGTGCTCGGCGCGCGCCGCGCCGGCCTGCGCACGGCCTGGCTCAACCGCAACGACGCCACCTGGAATCATCCGCACGATCTGCCCGACCTCGTCGTGCGCGATCTCGCCGAACTGGCCGACTGGCTCGACCGCGAACACCCGCAAGCCCGCACCGCATGAGCACCATGAACTGCTTCGCCGCCGCCGACGATGCCGCCCGCGCCCTGCCGCTGGTGCTGCTGCGGCGGCTGGATCTCGACGCCTTCGTCGCCACGCAGCCGGCCTGCTGCGGCGCCTGGGTGCGCGCGCACGGTTTCGTCGCGGCGCCGGCCACGGCGCTGCTGGTGCCCGGCACCGACGGACAGCCAGTCGCGGCGCTCGCAGGCGTCGGCGATCTCGCCGATCCCATCGCGATCGCGCATCTGCCGTTCGCCTTGCCCGAAGGCAGCTACCGCCTCACGCGCGACGCGGGCCTGGCCATCGATCCCGCGCTCGCGGTGCTCGGCTGGGGCCTGGGCGCCTATCAGTTCGACCGCTACCGCAAGCCGGCGCGCGCGCCCGCACGCCTGGCGCTCGATGCGGCCGCGGCCGATCTCGCCGATCACTATGCGCAGTTGAAGGCCAGCCTGCTGGTGCGCGACCTCGTCAACACGCCCACCGAAGACATGGGCCCGGAACAGCTCGAGGCCGTCGCGCATCGGCTCGCGAAGGCCTACGGCGGCCAGTCGCGCGCCATCGTGGGCGAGGAATTGCTGCAACAGAATTTCCCCGCCATCCACGCCGTGGGCCGCGCCTCGCATCGCGCGCCGCGCCTGATCGAACTCGAATGGGGCGATCCCACGCATCCGAAGCTCGCCATCGTCGGCAAGGGCGTGTGCTTCGACACCGGCGGCCTGGACATCAAGCCTGCCGACGGCATGCGCTGGATGAAGAAGGACATGGGCGGCGCCGCGCATGCGCTCGGTCTGGCGCAGCTGGTGATGGCGCAGAAACTGCCCGCGCGCCTGCATCTGCTGGTGCCGGCGGTGGAGAACGCGATTTCCGCCAACAGCTACCGCCCCGGCGAAGTGCTGCACACGCGCAAGGGCCTGCGCATCGAAGTCGACAACACCGACGCCGAAGGCCGCATCGTGCTGTGCGACGCCCTGGCCTGCGCCGCCGAACGCCAGCCTGATTTCATCCTCGACTTCGCCACGCTCACGGGCGCGGCGCGCATCGCGCTCGGCCCCGATCTGCCGGCGCTGTTCTGCAACGACGACGAGCTGCGCGCGCAGTTCGCGCAGGCCGCGCAGCGCGCGCGCGATCCGCTCTGGCCGATGCCGCTCTGGCAGGGCTATCACAGCTATCTCAAGAGCTCCATCGCCGACATGGCCAATTCCGGGCCCTCGCGCATGGCCGGCGCCATCACCGCGGCGCTATATCTGGAGCGCTTCGTGCCCGAAGGCCAGCGCTGGGCCCATATCGACGTCTACAGCTGGAACGACAGCGATCGCCCCGGCAAGCCGCTCGGCGGCGAGGCGCAGAGCCTGCGCGCCGCCTGGGAGCTTCTGAAGACCCGCTACGCGCGCGCCTGAGGCGCGCGGCCGCAAGTGATGACAAACTTGCCCTCTGGCGGCGCCGAGGGGGTGCGGTCACACTGCGCCCGCTGCGGCCTCTTGCATGCCTGCGCCCTGACGAGAACAACGAGAACGACGCGATGAATTCCTCCGCCGACCTGCTGCGCGAGCTGCGCATCGATCGCCGCAACGATGCGCCGCCGCCGCGCTCGAAGAAGCCGCTGATCTTCGTCCTGCTGGGCGCACTTGTCGCCGTCGGCGCCGGGGGTTTCGTGGTGTTCGGCGCACGCGCGCCGGAGGTGCGCATCGCCGAAGCGCGCGCCATCGCCGGCGCCGCCGGCAGCGGCCCGGCCAGCGTGCTCGACGCCTCCGGCTACGTCACGCCGCGCCGCCAGGCCACGGTCTCCTCGAAGATCACCGGCAAGGTGATCGAGGTGCTGATCGAGGAAGGCATGCGCGTGGAAGCCGGCCAGGTGCTGGCGCGCCTGGACCCGGTCGACGCCGCCGCCCAGCGCGAGCTTTCGCAATCGCAGCTCGAGGCGGCGCGCACCCAGCTGCAGGAAGCGCGCACCCAGCTCGCGCTGGCCGACAAGACGCTGGCGCGCTCGAAGGAACTGCTGTCGCGCAAACTCGTCGCGCAGTCGCAATTCGACGAGGCCGAGTCGCAGCGCAACGCCCTGGCGGCACGCGTCGCCACCGCGCAGCGCAACGTCGAGGTGGCGCAAGACTCGCTGCAACTCTCCGACATCGGCGTCGACAACACCGTGGTGCGCGCGCCGTTCGCGGGCGTGGTGACGGTGAAGGCGGCGCAGCCGGGCGAGATGATCTCGCCGATCAGCGCCGGCGGCGGCTTCACCCGCACCGGCATCGGCACCATCGTCGACATGGACTCGCTGGAAGTGCAGGTCGACGTCAACGAGAGCTTCATCGGCCGCGTCAGCGCCAACCAGCCGGTGACGGCGACGCTCAATGCCTATCCCGACTGGAAGATTCCCGGCCACGTCATCGCCATCGTGCCCACCGCCGACCGCGGCAAGGCCACGGTGAAGGTGCGCATCGCGCTCGACGTGAAGGACGCCCGCATCGTGCCGGAGATGGGCGTGCGCGTGTCCTTCCTCGAAGCGAAGGCCGCTCAGGCCGCGAGCGACACGCCCGCGCCGCCGCCCGGCGTGCTGGTGCCGGCCGGCGCGCTCGCCACGCGCGAAGGCGCGACGGTCGCCTTCGTGCTGCGCGACGAGCGCGTCGAGCAGCGCGTCGTGAAGACCGGCCGCTCGCTCGGCGACGACCGCGAAGTGACCCAGGGTTTGAGCGGCGGCGAGCGTGTCGTGCTCGATCCGCCCGACACGCTGAAGGACGGCGACGCCGTGCGCGTCGCCGAAGCCGCCGACACCAAGACCGACTGACCGGAGCCCAACGATGGAAACGCTCGTCTCGATCCGAAACCTGAGCAAGACCTACCAGCGCGGCCCGGAAAAGGTCGAAGTGCTGCATGGCATCGACCTCGACATCCCGAAAGGCGATTTCGTCGCGCTGATGGGCCCCTCGGGCTCCGGCAAGACCACGCTGCTCAATCTCATCGGCGGCCTCGACTCGCCCAGCAGCGGCGAGATCACCGTCGAAGGCCAGCGCATCGATCGCATGTCGAGCGGCCAGCTCTCGCAGTGGCGCAGCAACAACGTCGGCTTCGTGTTCCAGTTCTACAACCTGATGGCGACGCTCACGGCGCAGAAGAACGTCGAGCTGCCGCTGCTGCTGACCAAGCTCGGCGCCGCGCAGCGCAAGCGCAACGCCGAGATCGCGCTGCAGCTGGTCGGCCTGGCCGAGCGCGGCAAGCACCGCCCGAACGAACTCTCCGGCGGCCAGCAGCAGCGCGTGGCCATCGCACGCGCCATCGTCTCCGACCCCACGCTGCTGATCTGCGACGAGCCCACCGGCGACCTGGACCGCCACTCGGCGGAAGAAATCCTCGGCCTGCTGCAGACACTCAACCGCGAGCACGGCAAGACCATCGTGATGGTGACGCACGATCCCAAGGCCGCCGAGTACGCCACGCACACGCTGCATCTGGACAAGGGCACGCTGGTCGAACAAGTCCGCAACGCAGCCTGACGCCGGGAGGATTCCGCAATGAAATACCTGCACCTGGTGTGGGCGGCGTTGATGCGCAGCAAGACGCGCACGCTGCTCACCATGCTTTCGGTCATCACGGCCTTCCTGCTGTTCGGAATGCTCGATTCGGTGCGCGTTGCGTTCAACTCGAGCACCAACGTGGCGGGCTACAACCGCCTCATCACTTCCTCGCGCCTGTCGATCACGCAGGTGCTGCCCTTCAGCCTGGTCAACCAGCTGCAATCGGTCGACGGCATCGAGAGCGTGGCCTACGCCAACTGGTTCGGCGGCATCTACCAGGACCAGCGCAACTTCTTCCCCAACTTCGCGGTGAGCCCGGGTTTCATGGAGATGTACCCGGAATACGCGATCCCGAAGGAACAGCTCGACGCCTTCTACGGCGAGCGCATCGGCGCCCTCGTGGGCCGTTCGCTGGCGGACCGCTGGGGCTGGAAGATCGGCGACACCGTGCCCCTGCAGGCCACGATCTTCCCGACCAAGGGCAGCAACAACTGGGAATTCAAGATCTCCGGCATCTTCGACGTGGTCGACGAGAAGCGCGAAGGCGAGGAAAACCAGTTGATGTTCAACTGGACCTACTTCAACGAAGCCAATGACTACATCAAGGACCAGATCGGCTGGCTCACGATCGAGCTGGCCGACGGCGCCGATCCCGACGCCGTGGCGAAGGCCGTCGATGCGCTGTCGGAGAACTCCGACCACGAGACCAAGACCCAGACCGAACAGGCCTTCAACCAGGCCTTCTTCAAGCAGTTCGCCGACATCGGGCTGATCGTCACCGCGATCATGGCGGCCGTGTTCTTCACGTTGCTGCTGCTCACCGGCAACACCATGGCGCAGGCCGTGCGCGAACGCATCCCGGAGATCGCCGTGCTCAAGACCATCGGCTTCTCGGACCTCACCGTGCTGGTGCTGGTGCTGTCCGAAGCGGTGCTGCTGATGCTGCTGGGCGGCACGCTCGGCATGCTGCTCGCCAACATGGTGATGCCGTTCCTCAGCAAGATCAGCCAAGGCGCGGTGCAGCTGCCGACGGTGCCGGCCGAAACCTGGATCCTGGGCGCGGTGCTGATGGTCGGCATCGGGCTCGCCATCGGACTGTTCCCGGCGCTGCGCGGCATGCGGCTGAAGATCGTCGACGCGCTGGCCGGACGCTGAAGGACTCGCCATGAAGATTCTCTCGAACCTCGGACTGTTCCTGTTGCTGGTCGCGCTGGTGGTGGCGTGGATCCTGCTGCCCTGGCCGGCGATCGCCGCCGGCATCGCCTTGCTCGCGGCCTGGCTGTTCCTCACGCGGCGCGGCGCGCAGACGCGCGCGGTGGCGGGCGTGGGCCTCGCCAGCCTGCCGCAGCGCTGGGGCGCGTCGGGCGTGATCGTGATCGGCATCGCCGGCGTGGTCGGCGTGCTGGTGGCGATGCTCGCGATGGGCGAAGGCTTCGAGGCCACGCTCAAGGGCACCGGCAGCGACGACACCGCCATCGTGCTGCGCGGCGGTTCGCAGGCCGAAACCAATTCCAACATCGGACGCGACCAGGCGCCGCTGATCGCGGGCCTCGACGGCATCGCCAAGGATGCCGACGGCCGGCCTCTGGCGTCCGCCGAGGCTTCGCAGGTCGCCAATCTTCCGACCAAGGAAGACGGCACCGACGCCAACGTGCAGCTGCGCGGCGTGGGTGCGGAAGCGTGGGCGCTGCGGCCGCAGGTGGAAGTGATCGAAGGCCGCAAGTTCGAGCCCGGCAAGCGCGAACTGGTCGTCGGCGCGAGCGCGAAGGATCAGTACATCGGCCTCGAGGTCGGCAAGCAGATCGAACTCGGCAACCAGGTCTGGGACGTGGTCGGCGTGTTCCGCTCCGGCGATTCGCACGACTCCGAACTGTGGGCTGACTACGAAACGCTGGCCTCGACTTACCAGCGCCAGTCGTATCAGTCGGTGACGGTGAAGCTCGATGGCGCCGACGGCTTCGAGCGCCTGAAGGCTGCGCTGGCCGCCGACCCGCGCCTGAAGCTCGATGTATCCACGACACGCGACTACTACGCCCGCCAGTCCCAAGGCCTGTCGACGTTCATCCGTTGGCTCGGCATCGTGATCGGCGCGATCATGGCGTTCGGTGCGGGCTTCGGTGCGCTCAACACGATGTACGCCGCAGTGGCCGGCCGCGTGCGCGAGATCGCCACCCTGCGCGCGATCGGTTTCCGCGGCGTGCCGGTGGTGATCGCCGTGATGATAGAAACCATGTTGCTGGCACTGCTCGGCGGCGTGCTCGGCGCGCTGCTCGCGTGGCTGGTGTTCAACGGCTACACGGTGAGCACGCTGAGCGGCAACTTCAGCCAGGTGATGTTCGAATTCCGCGTCACGCCGGAACTGCTGGGGACCGGGTTGAAATGGGCGCTGGGGATCGGGCTCGCGGGCGGGTTGTTCCCCGCGATGCGGGCGGCACGGTTGCCGGTGACGGACGCCCTGCGCGCCGCCTGAGCGTCGCCACCATGCGGTGACAATTCTTCACGGGCCCGCACGCGGTCATCGCGTGCGCTGCCCTATGGCTCTCTGTTTGTGGATGAGCTCGCCTGCTCTCGCCGGTCGGCGACGAGCGGCGGCGCCACGACAACAGGGAGTGTTCGATGAAACACAAAGCTTTGCTGCTGAGCATGCTTCTGGGGAGCGGCTGGGCGTGTGCCCAACCGGCGTACACCCCTCGCAGCGGCGATACCTCGCGACTCGTCAAGGCCACTGATCCCGCGTTCGCAGACCTCCGTCAGCGCTACCCCGAGCTCGACGGCGCCTACCTGGTGTCCACGTCGCGGGGCGTCATCCGACGAGCCGCATTTCGCCGCGCCGATGGCGACCAGTTGCGCCGGCTCGCCGAGATACTGCTCGTGGAGGCGCTCGTCGTTCCCGGCTCGACTTGGGCGGAAGATCCGGTTCACGGGCGATTGCTCGCGATGCCCACGTCCGATGAAGTCACGGTGCTGCAGCACCGTGTCGACGGTATCGACGTAGAAGGGTCGTTCGTCGTCGTGCGACGGCAGCACGACGGCGGCGGTGAAGTCTCAAGCTCGCTCATCCCGGTCGCCCCTCCCGCGAAGGTGCTGCTCGCCCCAAGGCGCGCGCTGGGAAAAGCGGTGGGAGCGACATCCCCAGTGGAGTCAATGTCCGCTCGGGTTTGGCCCGAAACACACTACATCCGCTCGCCAGAAGGCGTGGCACGACTTGTTTATCGTGCGGATACGGGCGACGCCAAGGGCAACAGGTGGCTGCTCTACGTCGATGCCGAGACAGGCCACCTGCTGAAGCGTGTGTCACAGCTGGCGCACTTCGATAGCGCGCCCGACGACTCGAACTGGACCATGCCCCCTTGGATATGGGTAGGCGAGCTGCAGAACGGGACCAGTTGGCTGTGCCAAGCGCCGACGAGTGACAAGACCGAAACAGGCTATTACCCGAAAGGAAACGAGCTCCCCGGCATCAAGGTGCAAGCCAATATCACTGGCCCGGCCGAGCGCATGCGAAACCCGGCCCTTGGGCTGACATCGATACAGTGGGCCGGGAAAACGCTACAGGAGCTGGAAAGTGTCTGGTCGAGTTGGACCTGGACGGACCTTGCGTCGCAAATTTTCCAGAGCGCGGGATATCCGGATTGCCCTGGGACATACAAGACACCTTACGGCTACTCGGGACCGGTGCCCTATCAGGCTGCCGAGGTGGAACAATACCTTCACCTCCAGGTAGCAATGCAGGACATCGAGGAACGATTCGGCTGGCAAGGATTGAACAATCAGCACAACCCGATGCTGCTGGTGCAGAACGTCGACAACCAGCTTTCGTGCTTCACCCATTTGCCGACCCCCAATGCCCATTTCGGAATAATTTCGTGTGGGCTCGACAAAAAGGCGGTGGCCAACGGAATGCCCCAACGCATTCCACCGATCGAAATCTTCGCGCACGAATTCGGCCACACGATCATCGACGATCTCGGATTCACCTGGCTTCAGGACTTCGATCAACGAGCGTTGGTCGAAGGATTGGCCGATATCTTCGCCGTGAGCGTGAAATCGAACCACGGCGGCGACCCGTGGTTGCTGGCCGACCGGGCAGCGTGGATGGAACGCAACAAGGAATCGCTCTGCGAAGCCGCGCCGGGCGGTCCGTACTGCAGCCTGCCTCCGATGCTGGCCAATCGTGATCTGGCCCACCCGAAGACCATGAATCCTGTCGATCCCGGCGCCGAGTTCTACGCCGGCGACAATTGGCTCAAGCCTTACTCGATATCGGGCAAGTGGAACGCCCACGGTTCAAGCCAAGTGGTTTCGCACATGCTGTACCGCATCGCCGAAGGTGCGCCGCCTGGCGATCGCGACGGAAAGCCGGCGAACGGGTCGTACGATGAGTTTGCCGGGATCGGCTTGCAGGCAATGCTGGATATCTTCGCGGCGTCGCTGCCCAGCCTGCAGCAGGTGAACTTTGCGCTGTCGCCTCTCGAGGATTACGCCGCTCAGTTCCGGATGGCGGCCATTCAACAGTGCGGGCAGTGGTCGGAAGCGGAGCTGGTGTCGGGCAAGTCTGCCTGGGTTGCCAACCTGGATCTCATCGACGTCGATCTGAAAGGTGCGGGCTATACCCATCCCGCATGGGATGATCAGGATGTGGTTCCGCTCACTGAATTCCTGTTTCAGGGCGAGGCTTTGGAGGAATACCAATTTCAAGTCGCCACCGACGCGGATTTCATGGAGATCGTGTACGAGGACATCGTCAAGTCGGGCGCCTCGGCACAAGGCCGCTTTCTGCTCAAGCTGTCGCCGCATACCGATTATTGGTGGCGCGTCAGGCTGGCTTCCGCGCCGATGATTTCCTCCAAATGGGTGGTGCAGGACGAAGCCTGCTGGCGGCCGGCTGCTCCTTTCCGCACCGGCGGACCGGCCCAGGTGACCAACCCTACGCCTGCCGGTGCGACGGCTGCCACGGGCGACGACGTCGAGGCCTGGAATGCCGTCTTCGGCTGGACCGGCCATTCGCGCTTCGATGGCTATGAGTTCGAAGTCGACGACGAAGAGCCCGAAGGTGGCAAGTACGCGAAAGTGTGGGCGCACAAGGTGTTCGAGAAGGGCGTCACCGAGTGGCCTCTCGACATGGAGAATCCCGGCAGCGACACGGAGCCCAACTTCAAGGTTCCGCCCATCCCCTTGCCCGGCACTACGCTGCCTGGACACGCTGCCCGTCATCTTTGTTGGACGATCACTCCCTTCGCACGCGACGACAAGGGAAACCGAGCGGATGGTGATGTCCTCGAACAGTGCTTTCGCGCACGCAAGCCGGAAACTCAAATTACGCACCCCGCCCCACCCGCCGCAGACGGAACGCTGTCGCACGCTCCAGCCCAGCCGCTCGCGATCAACTACGACCCGGCCGACGGCGCCGAATCGCATGAATTCTCGCTTCGACTGCTCGCACTGGCGGGCATCAATGCACCGCTCGCGGAGGGCCAGTGGGCGTACGAAGACAACATAACGACCGATGCCGCGAACCACGTAGAGGAAACGACGAATCCGCCCGACTGGACCACGCGCACGCGCCTGCGCATGTTGCCGGTGCAGCTCGATGCCAGCCCCTACATCAACTACGCACTGAACAAGGTGCGCTTGACGATCAAGAGCCGCAGTCCCGAGATTTCGAGCAAGGCGAATGGCGGTACGTATCCACCGCGCCGGGAGTCCGCAGAACCGGCGATTAGGGATTTCCATCCCAGCGACCCGGCGAACTTCATCGCCTTCCACCCTTACGTCTTCGCACCGCCATCCGCAGGCACCTGCACCAGCAGCTCCGATCCGGACGTGGCGGTCGAGTTCGAACACGGCTCCGCTGCCACTGCCGACGTGATCGAGGCGTATCGCGTGTCGCTCTATCCCGAACGCTGCAGCAGCAACTCGCTGGGCTGTCGCGTGATCGCAGACCCGGCGAAAGAGGATTTCGTCGATTCGCTCGCCTTCGCGGACAACGTGAAGCACAACGGCAAGGCGACGCAGCGCATCACTTTCGACAGGCAGATCTTATTCCCGGACGAGGCTTCGGAGATGAACGATGTCACGGGATTCCTCGCGCATCTGTACGGCGTGAGTGGGCCGGAACCGGGTCCCGCCAACTTGAACATCACCGGCACTACGCTCGTGCATCTGCCAGTGGTACCGGCGAAGCTCGTAGCGAACGTGTCGTTCGTCGATGGCGGCGAAGCGAATCCGGAAGCGTCGAAGTTCGTTTTCTTCGCCCAATCGGCCAAGGGTCCGGATGGCTTTCCGCGTGCCGGACAGTACGCGCCGCCGGAGCACGACATCGACCTGCACGTCTACCGCGGTGCGGGGTGCCACGAGAACCAGCTCGTTTCCATCGCGCCCAACCACGTCGATTTCGATTTCGACGATCTCGGTCTGGCGGACGATCCCAATCCGGTCGTCTCCGCGCGCGCCGTGCTCGAGTATCCATTGGACATGCTGTGCCCGACGACCACGAGCGCCTGCGTCTCGCTGACCGGCACCAATCGTCGCTCGAAACCCCAAGCCGTCACCGGCCTGACGCCGCGTGAAGTCGGCGGCCAGCTCGGCGCCAGTTGGAACGTGCCCGCCGACGCCAATCCCGAGTCGCTCGAATACTACGTGGGCGTCGTCGCGCAGGGGAACGACTCGGCGAACATGCTCGTGAATCACCCGGCGACCGTCATTCTGACGAACGCGGAGCTGCAGTCGATCGAGAATCAGGTCGGCCTGCACGGACTTGCCGTACTCGATCCTTCCGACATCGACAAGTCGGTGATCCTGAGGGTCACGGTTTGCCGCGCGGGCACCAACAAGTGCAGCGACGAAACCACGGCACTCTATACGATTGGTGCCTCCATCGCGGGAGGCCCCTTGCCCACGTCACCCTTCGGACTCGCCCTGCATTTCCAGGAGCCCGGCGGGATACTGCTGCCCGGCCAGAGCGAGCCTATCTTCCAGAACGGCTGGATCACGGCGAGTTGGAATCCGCCATCCGGAGCGACCTTGCCGTCGTACTATCTCGTGGCGTTCTCATCCACCGCAGCGGTCCCGGGCGTACTTCCGAACTGGTTGAACACGCTCGGCCTGTCCGGTGTCAACTTCGCAGCCGATGCCTCGCAATACACCGCCGTGATCCGCGCATTGCCCGAAGGGCTCGCCCTGAGCAACACGAACTGGGGTGACTTCGTCTGGTTGCTGGCGGAAACGCACCAAAGCCCGCCGCCCGCGTCGGGCACGTGGGTGACGGCAAAGGTCTGGGCGTGCGCCGGCGCCGCGCCATTGCCGACATTGCGAAATCACGACTGGATCCTCGGCGCGAATCTGGATACCTGCGGCGCGCCGGCCGAGGTGAGCGCGCAGTATCCCTGAGGCGGATCAGTCCTCGCGATCGAGCCAGCCTTCGCGCCTTGCGGTTTCGACATCGTCCGCCGTGTCGATGTCGAACCGCAGGTCGGGAAACTGGTAGCCGGCCAGGTGCTCGCAGGTCGCGAGCATCGGGCCGAGACCGCGATCGCCTGCGAGCGTGCGGGCGCACGACCACCGCACTGCGTCGACGACGGCCGGCACCCCCGGCCGGCCGTCGTGCAAAGTTGCTGCGCATTGGCGGGCGGCGAGCAGTTCGCGCAAATGGTCGGCGCGCAAGGTAGGCTGGTCGCAAACGGCGATCAGCACGCGCGGTGCATCGATGGCAGCGGCAGCGCAGCGCAGACTGCCCGCAAGGCCGTCTCTCCAGGCCTGGTTGAGCACGGCGCGATGTGGCACGCCTTGCAGTGCCGCCGCCACAGCATCGCGATGCGCGCCGAGTACGATCACGAGCTCGCGCGGCGCTGTTTCCAGCAGCAGTCGCGCCGCGCGGAGCACCAGCGGTTCGCCGTCGCGCGTCAGCAGCTGCTTCGGCCGCCCGAGTCGGGTGCTGCCGCCCGCGGCCAACAGTACCGCAACGTGGTCGCCCTCAGATCCCATGCCGCCACGCCTGCCACTGCGCCGCCGCACTGAGCGCGATGGCTTCCGCACCATGGCCACCCAGATGCAGGCCGACGGGCGAGCGCAGACGCGGTTCGAGCGCTTCGCGCGCCGCAGCCGGCAGCAGGCGGAACAGATCGTCGCGGCGGCGGCGCGGGCCGAGCAGGCCGATGAATTCGATGCCGCTGCCGGCGAGGCCTTCGAGCGCTTCGCGGTCGAATTCGAAGTGATGATGCATCACCAGCGCCGCACCGGCGCCGGCGATTTCGGCATTCGACAGCGCCGCCGCCGGTGACAGCGCAAGGCGCATGTCGGCCAATTCCGCCGCCGCGTCCCAGCGCGGGCGGCGTTCGATCAGCAGCACGCGCGCGCCGAGGCTGCGCAGCAACGGCAGCAGCGTCGCCGATTCGGGGCCGGCGCCGAACACGGCCACGCGCGGCAGCGGCGCGAAGGCGAGATCCCAGCTGCGCGCTTCCGTCTGCCAGCCGCAGGCGGTCGCCGGCAGTCGCCAGTCGATCGCGTCCTCGCCGAACTGGGCGCGCACCTGGCCGTCGCGGTCCAGCGTCAGCAGCAGCGCCGCGACTTCGGCGAACCAGCGGTCGAGCAACGTGCCGATGCTTGGCACTGCCGCCAAAGGCAGCAGCGCCAGGCGCAGGCGGCCGCGGCAGCCGGCGGAGGAGCCGCCGAGCAGATCCTCGTCGTCGCGCGTGTCGAGCTCCAGCCAGCCGAGTTCGCCGCGTTCGCGCGCCTGCGCGGCATGGCGCGCGATCTCCGGTTCGAGGCAGCCGCCGCTGAGCCAGCCGGTACTGTCGCGCTCGCCGAAGAAGGCTGCAGCGCCGGCGCGCACGTAGGTCGATCCTTCGGTCTCGAGCACCAGCGCGAGCACGCCGTTTTCACCGGCCTGCAACGCGCGGCGGGCAGCATCGAACACGGTGCGGTGCGGGAAGGCCATCGGCCGATTCTGCGAAGCCGCGCGCCCCGGTGCAATGTGCCGGAACGCGGAGTAGGCTCAGACCTCCCCTTGGCTGCGAGGGACGTGCGATGAAGCTGACCGTCAACGGCGCCGTGCATGAAATCGACGCCACTCCCGACATGCCCCTGCTCTGGGCGCTGCGCGATCTGATCGGACTGACCGGCACGAAGTTCGGCTGCGGCATCGCGCAATGCGGCGCCTGCACCGTGCACGTCGACGGCCATCCGCTGCGTTCGTGCATCACGCCGGCGAGCGCGGTGGAAGGAAAGAACATCACGACGATCGAAGGCCTCGCCGTCAACGGCGCGCATCCCGTGCAGCGCGCCTGGGCCGAGCTCGACGTGGTGCAGTGCGGCTATTGCCAGTCCGGCCAGATCATGGCCGCGGCCGCACTGCTCGCGGTAAAGCCCGCACCCACCGACGCCGACATCGACGCCGCGCTGAGCGGCAATCTTTGCCGCTGCGGCACCTATCCGCGCATCCGTGCCGCCGTGCATCGCGCGGCCGAGCTCGCGAAGACGGGAGAGCAGGCATGAACGCCACGCTCACGCGCCGCGGCTTCCTCCAGACCTCGGCCGTCGCCGGCGGCGGCCTCGTGCTCGGGTTCCTGGTGCCGGGCGCGCATCGCTTCGCGCTGGGCCAGGAAGGCGCCGCCGCAGCGGCCTTCGTCCCGAACGCCTATCTGCGCATTGGCGCCGACGACACCATCACCGTGCTGCTGGCGCACTCGGAAATGGGCCAGGGCATCTGGACCGCGCTGCCCATGCTGATCGCCGAGGAACTCGATGCCGACTGGACCAAGGTCCGCGTCGAGCACGCGCCCGCGGGCGAGCCCTACAAGCATGCGCAGTTCGGCATGCAGATGACGGGCGGTTCGACCAGCACCTCGAGCGAGTTCGAACGTTACCGCCAGGCCGGTGCCGCCGCGCGTTCGATGCTGGTGCAGGCCGCGGCTGCGAAGTTCGGCGTGGAGCCTTCGGCCGTGCGCACGGAGAACGGCGTGGCGATCGCCGGCGGCAGGCGCGCGCGCTACGGCGAACTCGCCGACGCCGCGGGCAAACTGGCGCCGCCGGATCCGAAGACGATGACGCTCAAGGATCCGAAGGACTGGAAGATCATCGGCAAGTCGACCAAGCGCCTCGATACGCCGGAGAAGATCGACGGCTCCGCCCAGTTCGGCATGGACGTGAAGTTCGACGGCCTGCTCACCGCGCTGGTGGCGCGCGCGCCGGTGTTCGGCGCCACGGTCAAATCCTTCGATGCCACGCAGGCCAAGGCCGTGCCCGGCGTGCGCCACGTGGTGCAGGTGCCGAGCGGCATCGCGGTGGTGGCCGATCATTTCTGGGCTGCGAAGCTGGGCCGTGATGCGCTGGAAGTGGCCTGGGATCGCGGGCCGAACGCCGATCTCGACACCGCGAAGATGCGCGAGGAATTCCGCACGCTGGCGCAAGGCGAAGGCGGCGCCGTCGCCAACACCGCGGGCGATGCGAAGACCGCGCTCGGCAAGGCCACGAAGACGCTCGAAGCCGAGTACCACGTGCCGTATCTGGCGCATGCACCGATGGAACCGCTCAACTGCACGGTGAAGATCGCCGCCGACCGCTGCGATGTCTGGACCGGCACGCAGTTCCAGACGCTCGACCAGGGCGTGACCGCGCAGATCACCGGGCTGAAGCCCGAGCAGGTGCACATCCATACCGTGTTCCTCGGCGGCGGCTTCGGCCGGCGCGCCACGCCCACGTCGGATTTCGTGAGCGAAGCCGTGCACGTGGCGAAGGCCGCGGGCGTGCCGGTGAAAACGGTCTGGACGCGCGAGGACGACGTGCGCGGCGGCTATTACCGCCCAATGTACGTGCAGATCGCGAAGATCGGCATCGACGACGCGGGCCGGCCGGTGGCCTGGCAGCAGGCGCTCGCGGGGCAGTCGATCATGGCGGGCACGATGATGGAAGCCATGATGGTGAAGAACGGCGTCGACGAAACTTCCGTCGAGGGCGTGCACAACTCGCCCTATCTCGCCGACGTCGCCGACCGCCACGTCGTGCTGCATTCGCCGAAGACCGGCATCCCGGTGCTGTGGTGGCGCTCGGTGGGGCACAGCTACAACGGCTTCGTGATGGAGAGCCTGGTCGACGAACTGGCCGCGCTCGCCGGCAAGGATCCGGTCGAGTACCGCCGCATGCTGCTGCAGAAGCATCCGCGGCACCTGGGCGTCCTGAACCTCGCGGCGGAGAAATCCGGCTGGGGTTCGACGCTGCCGAAAGGCCGCGCGCGCGGCGTGGCGGTGCACGAATCCTTCGGCAGCTTCGTGGCGCAGGTGGCGGAAGTTTCGGCCGACGGCGGCCAGGTGCGCGTGCACAAGGTCACTTGCGCCGTGGATTGCGGCATCGCGGTCAATCCGCAGCAGATCGAGGCGCAGATCCAGTCCGGCATCGCCTTCGGCCTGGGCGCGGCGCTGTACTCGGCGCTGAGCTTCCGCGGCGGTGAAGTGCAGCAGTCGAACTATCACGACTACCGCGTGCTGCGCCTCAACGAAATGCCCGAAGTGGCCGTGCACATCGTGCCCAGCACCGAGAAGCCTAGCGGCGTGGGCGAACCCGGCACGCCGCCGATCGC
Source organism: uncultured Aquimonas sp. (assembly GCA_946481615.1). The sequence goes on along the minus strand of CAMLOR010000018.1, from coordinate 8,565 downwards.
ACCGGCCGTGACGAACGCGCTGTTCGCCCTCACCGGCAAGCGCATCCGCGAATTGCCGATCCGGCTGGCCTGAAGGAGGACGCCATGAAGACGCTCGTTTTCGCGATCCTCGCCGCCCTTCCGTTCGGCGCCGCCGCGCAATCGCCATCGAAGGAAGAAGGCCTGAAGGCCTTCGCGACGGTGGAGCACGTGTTCCAGCACGCGCGCTGCCGCAATTGCCACATCCCCGGCGACAGTCCGCTGCAGTACGACGCCAGCCTCGCGCACATCCCGCCGGTGAATCGCGGGCCGAAAGGCGAAGGCGATGCCGCCTTGCCGTGTTCGAGCTGCCATGCGGAAACCAATCCGCCGGCGAGCTACGGCGGACACACGCCGCCGGGCGCGCCGCATTGGGCGCTGCCGCCGCCGCAGCACAAGATGGCGTGGATCGGCGTGCCGGCATCGAAACTGTGCGCGATGATCAAGGACCGCAAGGAAAACGGCGATCGCGATCTGGAAGCGATGTTCGAGCATGTCGACAAGGACAAGCTCGTGCTGTGGGGCTGGGATCCGGGCGTGGGCCGTGCGCCGGTCGACGTGAAGCACGCCGACTTCACCGCGGCCTTCCGCCGCTGGATGGACGCCGGGGCGCCCTGCCCCGGTGTCTGATTTTCAGCCCTCCCCTTGAAAGGGGAGGGAGAAGAAAGCGGTCAGTCCGCGCGCGCGGACTCCGGCGCCGTCTGCGGGTGCACGCGCGCCGCCAGCGCGCGATCGGTGCTGAGCAGGTCGATCGAATCGGCCAGCACGTGCGCCGCCTCGCGGATCAGCGCATCGGGCTTGTCGTTGTCGTCGGCATCGGTGTCGGCCGTGATCTCGCGCTCGTCCGCCTGCAGGCCGTCGTCCGTCTGCTGCGCCAGCGCGCTCGCGGCGTCGCCGAGCCCGGCGGCCTTGCGCAGTTCCTCGCGCGCCTTGCGGCGCGCTTCCAGCTGGTCGCGCTCGGCGCGGCGCTCGGCCTCGTTGAGCGAGATGCTGGTCTGCGCGCGCTGGCGGCGATATTCGGCCACGTCCTCGCTCCACCAGCGGAATTCCTGGTCGGCGGCGGCGCGCTGGTCGTGCTGGCGCTGCAGGATGGGCACCATCGGCGAGAAGTTGGCCTCGCTGCGGAAGCTGGCCTTGTCGATCGACGTCCACGGCAGCGCGTTCTCGTAGGCGCTCTCGCCGTAGTCGGTGGCATCGAGCGTCACCGGGAAGGCGATGTCGGGCACCACGCCCTTGTGCTGCGTGCTGCCGCCATCGATGCGGAAGAACTGCGCCACCGTCAATTTGAGCTGGCCCAGGCCCGGTTCTTCGCCGCGCGCGAACATGTCGAGATCGACCAGGTTCTGCACCGTGCCCTTGCCGAAGGTGGGCTCGCCGATGATGAGGCCGCGGCCGTAGTCCTGGATCGCGGCCGCGAAGATTTCCGAGGCCGACGCGGAGGAACGGTTTACCAGCACCGCGAGCGGGCCGTCCCACGAGGTGCCGCGCGTCGGGTCGCTCTCGACCTGCACGCGCTTGCTCGAATCCTTCACCTGCACCACGGGGCCTTCGTCGATGAACAGGCCGGTGAGCTCGATGGCTTCGGTGAGCGAGCCACCGCCGTTCTCGCGCAGATCGATGACGAGGCCGTCGACCTTTTCCTTCTTCAGTTCGGCCAGCAGCTTCTGCACGTCGCGCGTGGCCGAGCGGTAGTCGGCTTCGTCGCGGCGGCGGCCTTCGAAATCCTGGTAGAAGGTCGGCAGTTCGATCACGCCGATGCGGCGCGTGGCGTCGCCGTCGGGCACGTCGATGATGCGGTGCTTGGCGGCCTGCTCCTCGAGCTTCACTTTCTGGCGCGCGATGGTGACGATCTCGTGCTTGCCGTCGCTGCCCGCTTCCGCCGGCAGGATGTCGAGGCGCACGTAGGAGTCCTTCGGGCCGCGGATCAGTTCGACCACGTCGTCGATGCGCCAACCGATCACGTCGGTCATGGCGCCGCTCTTGCCCTGGCCCACGGCCACCACGCGGTCGCCCACTTTCACCTTCTTGGAAAGATCGGCCGGGCCGCCGGGCACGATGCTGCGGATGACGGTGTATTCCTCGTCGTCGCGCTGCAGCACCGCGCCGATGCCTTCCAGCGACAGGCGCATGGAGATGTTGAAGTTCTCGGTGGTGCGCGGATTCATGTACGCCGTGTGCGGCTCGATGGCGCTGGCGTAGGCGTTCATGAAGCTCTGGAACAGGTCTTCGGAGCTGATCTCGCGCACGCGCGACTCGAAGTTCGCGTAGCGCTTGTCGAGCGTCGAACGGATGGCGGGCAGGTCCTTGCCGGCCAGCTTCAGGCGCAGCACGTCGTTCTTCACGCGCTTGCGCCACAGCTCGTCGAGTTCCGCCGTGGTCGCCGGCCAGGCCGCGTCTTCGCGGTCGAACTGGTAGGTTTCCTTCGCGGTGAAGTCGAAATCCTTCTTCAGCAGCGCGCGCGCATGCGCGGTGCGCTGCGCGACGCGCTCGAGGTAGACGTTGAAGATGTCGAAGGCCGGCTGCAACTGGCGGTTGCGCAGGGCGTCGTCGAAGCTGGCGCGGTAGCCCATGAACTTGTCGACGTCGCCCTTCAGGAAGAAGGCGCGGTCGGCGTCGAGCGAATCCATGTAGCCGTCGAAGATCTTCTCGCTGAGCGCGTCGTCGAGCGGCTGCGGCTTGTAATGGAAGCGGCTGTTGCTCAGCAGCTGCGCCACCCAGGCGGCGGTTTCGGCCTGCTTGTCGGTGGGCGAGAGGGCGACGTCCGCCGGCTTGGCGGAGGCGCTGCAGGCCGCGGCCAGCAGGATCGGGAGCAAAGCGCGTTTCAACATGGATACCTCGCGGGAAGGGGATTCCCCAGACGTGACGATACAACGCAGACCGTTGAAATCGCGTTCAATGCGGCGATTTCAAGGGGCAGCTTGCCGCCACGAGTGTGCGGCGGCCCGTGCCTTTGGTCCCGGACGTGGCCTGCAGTTCAGGCGACGTCGTCGACGTAACCGGCCTCGGCCGCCATGCGGTCGGCGTGGTAGGAGGAACGCACCAGCGGGCCCGACGCCACGTGGGTGAAGCCCAGCTCGTGGCCCAGGGTTTCCAGCGCCTTGAATTCCTCGGGGGTCCAGTAGCGCAGCACCGGGTGGTGGTGCGCCGTGGGCTGCAGGTACTGGCCGATGGTGACCATGTCGACGTCGTGGGCGCGCAGGTCGCGCAGGGCGCCCACGACCTGCTCCCAGGTCTCGCCCAGGCCGAGCATGATGCCGCTTTTGGTCGGCACCGCCGGATGCTGCTGCTTGAACTTCTGCAGCAGCTGCAGCGACCAGTCGTAGTCGGCACCCGGGCGCACGTTCGGATAGAGCGCGCGCACGGTTTCGAGGTTGTGGTTGAAGACATCGGGCGGGTTGGCGGCCAGCGCTTCGAGGGCGCGGTCCATGCGGCCCTTGCCGCGGAAATCGGGCGTCAGGATCTCGATCTTGAGCGTCGGGCTGAACTCGCGCGCGAACCTGATGCATTCGGCGAAATGCGCCGCGCCGCCGTCGCGCAGATCGTCGCGGTCGACGCTGGTGATGACGACGTAGCGCAGGCCCATGTCCTTGATGGTCTGGGCCAGTTTCAGCGGTTCGGCGGCATCCGGCGGCTTCGGCCGGCCGTGCGCCACATCGCAGAAGCTGCAGCGGCGGGTGCAGACTTCGCCCAGGATCATGAAGGTGGCGGTGCCGTGGCTGAAGCACTCGTGGATGTTCGGGCACGAAGCCTCTTCGCACACCGTCACCAGCGAGTTCTCGCGCAGCTTGCTCTTGAGCTTCTGCACCGCGTTGCCGCTGGGGATGCGCACGCGTATCCACGACGGCTTGCGCAACGCGGGGGCGTCGTCGAACTTCACCGGGCTGCGGGCGATCTTGTCTTCGCCGAGCTGCTTTTCGCCGGCCACGAGGATCGGGATGCCCTTGTCGGGCGCGGGTGTGCTCATGCGGGCGGGTCGGTATCGGGAGGGGCGGGGCGCGGGTCCAGGCCGAGCTGGCGGCCGAGTTCGCGCACCAGCACCGGCTTCACCGCGGCGGGATCGCCGGGGCCGCCCAAGTCTAGCAGCTGGGTGACCTGCAGCCCCTGGAAGCCGCAGGGATTGATGCGGGCGTAGGGCGAGAGGTCCATGCCGATGTTGAAGGCCAGGCCGTGGAAGCTGCAGCCGCGCCGGACGCGCAGGCCCAGCGCCATGATCTTCGCGCCGTCGACGTAGACGCCCGGCGCACCCTCGCGGCGCGCCCCGCGCACGCTCCAGTGCGCGAGCGTGTCGATCACGGCCTGCTCGATGTTGTGGACCAGCTCACGCACTCCGAGCCCGGCGCGGCGCAGATCGACCATCGGATAGGCCACGATCTGGCCCGGCCCGTGGTAGGTCACCTGCCCGCCGCGATCCACCTGCACGACCGGAATATCCCCGGGAAACAGCACGTGCTCGGCCTTGCCGGCCTGCCCCTGGGTGAACACGGGATCGTGCTCGACCAGCCACAGCTCGTCGTCGGTGTCCGGCCCGCGCGCGTCCGTGAAGGCCTGCATGGCGTGCCAGACCGGCTCGTAGGCGCGCCGGCCCAGATCGCGCACGCGCCAGGCCAGCGCTAGATCGTCCACTTCACCTCGGGATGCGCACGCAGCGCCGTGTGCGCGGCGTCGTACTGTTCGCGGCTCTCGGCGCGGAAGGCGATGCGGATCGAAACGAAGCGCCCGGCGCTGGACGGCTTCACCGTCACCGCCTCGCGGATCACCGGCACCCCGGCCGCCTCGAGCAGCCTCGGCAACTCGTCCTCCAACCCGGCACCCGCCGCGCCCATCGCACTCAACTCGAAGGTGCCGGGGAACTGGAAGCCGTGCTCGGGGTTGTCGCTGTGCAGATCGGTGGGCTTGATCATGGGCCCATTATCGGGCCGGGCATCCGGAATCCCAAGTTGCCGCCCCGGCCCGGAAAACGAAAAAGCCGCCCTGCGGGCGGCTTCACTTCCGAGGCCGGAGGAGCTTGTCGTCGCTGCTTTGGCCTGCCATCGGGGGCGCACCTGACCGATGGATTTCAGCCGGGCGAACCGGGGACGTGCGCATCGTGACGCGGCGCTTCGCCGTCGCAAGCCGCGCACCCCGCAGATTCGCTTCCCCGTCCGCGCGCTCACTCGTACGCCAGCGCTGCCACCGGATCCAGTCCCGCCGCCTTGCGCGCCGGCAGGTAGCCGAAGACCACGCCGGTGAGGAAGGCGCAGCTGAAGGCGAGGATGGCGGGGCCGGGCGTGTAGGCGACGGGCATGCCGAAGCGGTTCGCGATGGCGGCGACCAGCAGGCCGAGCGCCACGCCGATCACGCCGCCGATGCCGCACACCACCAGCGCCTCGGTGTTGAACTGCAGCAGGATGTCGCGCATGCGCGCGCCGGTGGCCATGCGGATACCGATTTCGCGGGTGCGTTCGGTCACGCTCACCAGCATGATGTTCATCACGCCGATGCCGCCCACGACGAGCGAGATCGCCGCCACGCTGCCGAGCAGCGCGGTCAGCGTGTCCGAGGTTTCGGTGACGGCTTCCTGCAGCGAAGCGGTGTTGCGCACCTGGAAATCGACGGTGCGATGGCGCTCGGTGAGCAGCGCGTTGATGGCGGCCTCGGTTTCACCGATCTTCGCGCCGTCCGCCACTTTCACCGTGATGCCGCCGAGGAACTGCTGTCCGAACAGGCGCATGGTGCCGGTGGACAGCGGCACCAGCGCGACGTCGTCCTGGTCACCACCCCAGCCGCTGGCGCCCTTGGGCTCGAGCACGCCGATCACCTGGAACGGCACGTTGCGCACCAGCACGAACTCGCCGAGCGGATCGGGATCGGTCGGGAACAGATTCTTCGCCACCGTCGCGCCCAGCACGACGACCGGCGCGTAGCCGCGCACATCGTCTTCGGTGATGAAACTGCCGGAGGTGGTGTTCCAGTCGCGCAGCACGGCGAAGGAGGGCCACACGCCCTGCACCGTGGTGCGGTAGTCGAGGCTGCCCGCGCGCAGCACCTGTCCCATCGAGCGCTCCGGCGAAAGCGTCTGCACGTTGGGCAGCGCGCGGATCGCCTCGGCGTCGGCCAGCGTGAGCGTGGCGACATCGCCGCCGCCGCGCACGCCGGGCGCACCGGGACGGATGCTGAGCTGGTTGCTGCCCATGGCCGCGATGCGGTCGAGCACGTCCTGCTTGCTGCCGCTGCCGATCGCGAGCATCGCGACCACGGCGGCGACGCCGATCACCACACCGAGCAGCGTGAGCGCCGTGCGGAACAGATTGCTGCGCATGCTGCGCGCCGCCATCTTCACCGCTTCGCCCAACTCGGCGAGCAGCGCGCCGGGGCGCGCCTCGCCGAGCGAACGCGGCGTGCGCGCGGCGCCGCCGACAGGCGATTTGTGCTCGTCGCGCAGCACGCGGCCATCGCGCAGTTCGATCAGGCGTTCGGCATGCGCCGCCACGCCGGCGTCGTGCGTGATGAGGATGACGGTGCGGCCTTCGGCGTGCAGCTGCGCGAGCAGCGCCAGCACGTCCTCGCCGCTCTGCGAATCGAGCGCACCGGTCGGTTCGTCGGCCAGGATCACCGGCGCATCGTTCATCAGCGCACGCGCGATCGCCACGCGCTGCTGCTGTCCGCCCGAGAGCTGCGAAGGCCGGTGCGCGGCGCGCTCGCCGAGGCCCAGGCGTTCGAGCAGTTGCACCGCGCGCGCGTGGCGTTCGCGCTTGCCGAGGCCGGCGTAGGCCGCGGGAATTTCGACGTTCTCCGCCGCGCTGGCGTCGCCCAGCAGGTTGTAGCGCTGGAACACGAAGCCGAACGCATCGCGGCGCAGCGCGGCGAGTTCGTCGGCGTCGAGCGTCGCCACGTCGCGGCCGAGCACTTCGTACGTGCCCGAGGTGGGCCGGTCGAGGCAGCCCAGAATGTTCATCAGCGTGCTCTTGCCCGAGCCCGACTGGCCCATGATCGCGACGAATTCGCCGGCGGCGATGTCGAGCGAGACGGCATCGAGCGCGACGACTTCGGCTTCGCCGCTGGCGTAGCGGCGGCCGACGTCGCGCAGGCGCAGCAGTACCGCCCTCATGCCGCCACCGTTCGGGGTGAGCCTGTCGAATCCCATGCCGCGCAGCGCGTGAACCGGGGAATGCGGTTCGACAGGCTCACCGCGAGCGGCGGTGAGGCGAAGCGAAGGCCGATACTCACCGCCGCCTTCCTCCGCCACCCAACAGCCCGCCCATGCCGCGCGGACCGCGGCCGTCCTGCGCCGCAGCGGCGGCGTCCGGCACGATCACCCTGTCGCCCTCCTGCAGCCCGGCCAGGACCTGCGCCCGGTCGCGGTCGCGCAGGCCCACTTCGACTTCGCGCGGTTCGGGCTGACCGCCCTTGCCCGGCACGCGCACCACGGTGCCGCCGCGCGGCGAGCCGGTGACGGCATTGGCCGGCACGATCAGCGTGTCGCGCGCCGAATCGATCTCGAAGAACACCTGCGCCGTCATGTCGGGCAGCAGTGCGCCGTCCTCGTTCGGCACATCGATCAGCACCTTGTAGAGCACGACTTCATTGACGATGTCGGGCGTCGGCAGCAATTGCCGGACGGTGCCTTCCCAGCGCCGTTTCGGCTGGCCCAGCGTGGAGAACCACGCCTTCATGCCGGGCTGCAGGCGCGAGATGTCGGCCTCGGCCACCTGCGCCGTCACGGTCATCGTGGAGAGATCCGCGATGCGCAGCAGCGTCGGCGCCTGCTGGCTGGCGTTGATGGTCTGGCCTTCGAGCACGGTCTGCGAAACGACCGTGCCGGCGATCGGCGCGTAGATCTTCGCGTAGCCGAGCGTGGCGAGATCGCCTTCCAGCGTCGACTGCGCCTCGCGCAGCTGCGCATCGATCGAGCCCAGTTGCGCCTGCGCCTGTTTCACCGTGGCGGCGCTGGTGTCGGCCACGTCGCGCGCGACGAGGCCGCGGCCGACCAGCGACTGGTTGCGCGTGTTCTGCGTCTTCGCCAGTTCCAGCGAGGCCGCACGCTCGCGGCGCTGCGCCTGCAGGCTGGCCAGGCGCGCGCGGTCGGCCTCGACGCGGCTCTCGACGATGCGCGGGTCGATCTCGGCGAGCAGCTCTCCCTGCGCCACTTCGTCGCCCACTTCGACATGCACCACGTCGAGCTGGCCCGAAGCCTGCGCGCCGACGTCGACGAAGGTCTTGGGACCGATCTTGCCGAGCGCGGTGACGACGATCTCGATGTCGCCGCGTTCGACCGTCGCGGTGTCGTAGGCCGGCGCCGCCTCGCGCCCCGTCAGCACCAGGGCCGCGGCGATGCCGATCAACGCGACGAGCAGCGCGCTGCCCAGCGCGATGCGGTTCTTCTTCCTGCGCGGCTGCACGGCCATCAGCGTTCTCCCTGCGCGTCGTCTTCGGCTTCGCGCTCGCGGCGCTCGCGCCAGGCGCGCGCGCGCGAACCGCCGCGCGCCATCAGTTCGGACATCTTCCGGCGCTCCTCGGGCGTGGCCACGGCGAGCAGCTCGGCCAGCATCGCCTGGGCTTCCTCGGCGG
>CAMLOR010000017.1 GCA_946481615.1 uncultured Aquimonas sp. | reverse complement strand
TGTTTCCCTCTCCCTCGCGAGCATTGCACATCGCGGTACAACTGCCCCGGCCGTGACCGCGCCGCCGGGGTGGATCTCCGCCCCGCGCCCGGCCACCGGGCCGCAGGGAGCTGTGTCGCACGTGAGAGGGTGTTTCTACGCAAGAAACGCGCGGCTGGCAAGCCGCCGCGCCGTCGCCATGCCCCCTTCGCAAATGTAAACAAGCGCATCGATTCGCCTCGTCGCCCCGATGCGGGGGGCGACGAGGTTGGAAACGTTCTCATCGAGCCGCTACGCTCGGGCCCGGTGCGACGGTCAGGGTCGCGCCCAAACGGGGGTCACAATGAAGCTTTCGTGGAAGGGGGCCGCCGTGCTGGCGGTCGCGAGCCTCTTCGGCCTGTGCGCGAGCGTCACCGCCCAGCCGCTCACCAAGAGCGCGATCCAGGTCGATGCCGGGAATACCAAGGCCACCGGCGTGGCCTTCGGCTATCGCCTCACCTACAACTGCAGCAGCACCTCGGGCCCCTGCCTGAGCGCCGAAGTGGTGGACCTGTTGCCGCCGGAGGTGACCTTCATCTCCACCGTGCCCAGTTCGCCCACGGGCGACGTCGCGGCGATCGAGGTCACCAACAACTTCATGGGCAGCGGCCGCACCCGGGTGCGCTTCCAGATGATCAACCCGCTGCCGGCCGGCAACTCGGGCGATCTGATCGTCAACGTGCGATTCCCGAACGGCAGCACGCCCGACGGCACCACGGCCACCAACACCGCCGACGGCATCAATCTGGGCAACGTGCCCGGCACGCTCACCACGCCGCCGGTCACCGTGACCGCCGTGGCGGGCGTGCAGGTGACCGTGACGAAGACGCTGACCAGCGCACCGGCCAACCTCGACCTGCCGGAAAGCTATCGCCTGCGCATCGCGGTGCCGAACAACACCGGTGCGCTGAGCCTCGGCGCGATCGGCCCGGTGGTCGACACGCTGCCGCCCGGCACGGTGTTCAACGGCGCCACGCCGGCCGCCGACTGCCAGCCGGGGTGCGTCGGCACCACGCCTGCGACGGTGACCTGGACCTCGCCCTGCAGCACGCCGCTGAACCCCAACAACCAGTGCGACATCGCGGTGAACGTCACCTTCCCCAGCGCGACCTTCCCCAGCGGCAGCAATGTCACCAACACCTTCACGGCGGAAGCCACGCCCCTGGGCGAGCCGCCGCAGACCTTCGGCCCGGCGGGCTCCACGCATCCGGTCACGACCTTCGTGCCGGCGCCGGGCATGTCGTTGCAGAAGAACATCAACGGTAGCGGGCCGAATCCGCCGACGCTCAACCAGAACTTCAGCTACGACCTGCAGTTCGGCAACAACGGCAACGTGCCGCTCGACAATCTCGTGGTGATCGACACGCTGCCGGTGGAGATGCAGGTACTGTCGGTGACCACCGGCGCCTACAGCGGCCTCACGGATTTCGCCGCTGGCGAAGGCGTGCGGGTGAGCTACGAGAAGAACACCGCGCTGGGCGTGTTCACGCTCTGGGGCAGTTCGCCCAACACCACCGTCAACACCACGTTGACGGCGCCGCCGCCCGGGCTCGGCGCCGGCGAATACATCACCCGCATCCGCTGGGAGTACGGCCAGGCGCAGCCCGGCATGGCGGCCACCACGCGTCCCTTCGTCAACGGGCGGATCATCAACCCGGACAACGCCGGCGGCCCCGTCGCGTTCGGCGACAACATCCAGAACTGCGTCGACCTGTCCGCGGTGTACATCGCCGGACCGACCAACGTCGCGCGCAACGCCTGCCGCAATTTCGTGCTGTCGGGTCCCTTCGTGCAGTTCAACCCCGCCAAGGACGTGCTCAGCGGCGCCGGCCCGTTCAATCCCGGGCAGAACGTCGCCTATCGCCTGCGCGTGCGCAGCGATGTGCGCTCGAGCGACCCGGTGGCGCTGGAATCGCTGGCGGCGACCGACCTGCTGCCGGTCGACCTGGTGTTCGACAGCTGGACCTTCGACGATCAGGGCACCGGCCTGCCCGCGCCGCAGGTGTTCGAGCAGATCCCCAATTTCGCCGGCACCGGCCGCACGCTGTTGCGCTGGCGCTGGAACGCCGGCAGCGGCAATCTCGGCGCCGGCCAGCAGGTGTGGATCAACATCGGCACGACGGTGCGCAACGGCGCGGCGGCGGGCGCGCTCGCCAACGATTTCACGCTCGAACATGACGCGCCCGGCCTCGCGCAGCGCTGCAGCACTTCCACCGCCGACGCGCTCGACTACGACGGCGACGGCGACAGCGCCGAGACGCTGTGCCGCAGTACCGCCTCGGTCAACATAGCCGGCATCGCGCAGCTGATCTCGTCCAAGACCATCCAGGGCACCTGCGACGGCGGCTCGGTATCGAGCTCGGCCGGCACGCTCACCGGCGGCGGCATCGAATACCGGCTGCGCGTGCAGAACGTGGGCACGGTGCCGATGCAGGATTTCGTGCTGATCGACATCCTGCCGTTCGTGGGCGACACCGGCGTGCGTGACACCTCGGCGCGCGGCTCGCAGTGGACGCCGCTGCTGGCGGCGCCGATCGTGCCGCCGGCGGGCACGACGCTCTACTACTCGACCTCGGGCAACCCCTGCCGCGGCGAAGTCGGCGGTCCGACCTCGTCCTGCGACGCGCCCGGCTGGACGACGGTGGCGCCCGAGCCGATCACCGCCGCGCGCAGCTTCAAGCTCGAATTCAACGATCGCGTCGTCAATCCCTTCGACTTCATCGAATTCACCTTCGTGATGACGACGCCCGGCAGCGTGCCGGCCGGCGCCACCGCGTTCAATTCCTTCGCCTACCAGGCCAACCGCGCCGACGGCCTGGGTTCGCTGGCAGCCGAGCCGCAGAAGGTCGGCATCGCGCTCGGCAGCTGCGAGGCGGCGTCGCTGGGCGACTTCGTCTGGATCGACGTGAACGACAACGGCGTGCAGGACGACGGCCCCACCGGCCTGAACGGCGTGCGCATGGAACTGCTGGTGCCCGGCACCGACGGCGTGCCCGGCACGCTCGACGATGTTCCGCTCGATGCCACGCTCACCGGCGACGGCCCCGGCGGCGAGCCGGGCTGGTATCGCTTCCCGGGCCTGGCGCCGGGCGACTACCTGGTGCGCGCCGTGCGTCCACCCAACTTCGAGTTCGCGCAGCGCGACGTGGGCGGCGACTCGCTCGATTCCGACGTCGATGCGCTCGGCCGCACGCCGGTGACGGCGCTGGGCGCGAACGAAGACGATCCGACGCTCGACGTCGGCCTCGTCGCCACCGCCTTCGGCGCGGCCGGCGACTACGCCTGGTTCGATCGCAACGGCGACGGCGTGCAGAACGAATCCGTCGGCGACGGCGCCAACGGCGTGCGCGCCTCGCTGTATCTCGACGACGGCAACGGCAACGCCGAGCCGGCGAGCGATCTTTTCGTCGCCAGCACCCTCACCGCCGACGACGGGATCGGCCGGCCGGGCTACTACCTGTTCGAAGGCCTGGTGCCGGGCCTGCCCTACTTCATCGTGTTCGACACGCCCGCCGCGGCCATCGGACTCACGGTGCCGGATACCGGCGGCAACGATGGCGAGGATTCCGATCCGGGCGCCAACGGCATCACGCCGATCTTCAGCGTCGCCGCGCTCGAAACCGACCGCAGCTTCGACATCGGCTTCATCGCGCCGGCCGGCACGCTCGCGCTGGGCGACCAGGTGTGGAGCGATGCCGACGACGACGGCGTGTTCGAGCCCGAGAACGGCGAGGCCGGCATCGACGGCGTGCGGCTGGATCTGTACCGCGACGTCAACGGCGACGGCGAACCCACGCTCGACGAATTCAGCGCGAGCACCGTCACCGCCACCTCGTCCGGCTTCGCGGGCCGCTATCGCTTCGCGGATCTGGCGCCGGGCGTTTACATCGTGGTGGCGCCGCTCGACAACTTCGGCGGCGGCGGTGCGCTCGCGGGCCTGGCCAGCAGCAGCGGCAACGATCCGGCGCCCGATCCCGACGACGACGCCAACGGCGACGACAACGGCACCGACGTCGGCGCCCTGCTCGCCAGTCATCCGGTGACGCTCGCCGACAACGGCGAGCCCACGTCCGAGGACGGCAACAACGACACCAATCTCACCGTCGACCTCGGGTTCACGGCGTCGGCCGCCACGCCGGCGTTCGACTACGGCGACGCACCCGACAGCGGCGCGGGCACCGGCGCGCTCGACTACGCCACCACCGCGCTCGACGCCGGCCCACGCCACATCCTGCTGCCAGGCGCGACGCGGCTGGGCGCCTGCGTCGACGCCGACACCGGCTTCGCGCAGGACGCGCAGGCGCAGGGCGACGATCTCGCCGCGGGCCAACCTTCCGACTGCAGCGGCCCCGACGACGAGGACGGCGTCGTGGTGGGCGGCACCTTCACGCCCGGCAGCGTCGCCAGCTTCGAGGTGACGGTGAGCGTCGCGACCTGCGTGCTCGACGCCTGGGCCGACTGGAACGGCGACGGCGATTTCGGCGACGCCGGCGAGCAGATCGCGACCGACACGGTCGTTCCCGTCGGCACCGTCACGCTCTCGCCCGCCGTACCGGCCGATGCGCGTCCGGGAACGACCTTCGCGCGCTTCCGCTGCTCGCTCAGCGGCGGCCTGCCGCCGACCGGCGCGGAAGCCGACGGCGAGGTCGAAGATCACGCCATCACCATCGAGGGCGAGGATTTCGGCGATGCGCCCGCGAGCTACGGCGATGCGCAGCACACCGTCGATCCGCTCGACGATCTGTACCTCGGCCAGTGCGTCGACACCGAAACCGCGACACAGGCTTCGGCGAATGCCGACGGCGACGATGCCAGCGCGGGGCTCAGCCGCGTCGGCGCCAACTGCTTCGACGACGAGGACGGCGTCATGTTCGGCGCGGCGATGGCGGCCTGCCAGAGTGGCCAGGTGACGATCGTGGCGAACGCGGCCGGCCTGCTCGACGGCTGGATCGACTTCAGCGCCGACGGCGATTTCGATGACGCGGGCGAACAGGTGTTCGCTTCGCAGGCGCTGGCCGCGGGCAGCAACCCGCTGAGCTTCAACGTTCCCTGCACCGCGGTCGAAGGCAACACCTACGCGCGCCTGCGCGTGTCCGGCGCGGGCGGGCTCGCGCCGGCCGGCAACGCCGCCGACGGCGAAGTCGAGGATCTGCGCGTGGCCGTGGGCGCGGTCGATTTCGGCGACGCGCCGGACAGCTACGGCACGCTGATCGCCAGCGGCGGACCGCATCACGTCAACACGCCGGGCTTCACGCTGGGCGCCACGCTCGACACCGAATCCGACGGCCAGCCGGGCACGAGCGCCGACGGCGATGGGGCCGACGAGGACGGCGCCACGCTGCCGGCCGTGCTCACCGCCTGCCGTGCCGGCTCGATCGACGTGTCGCTCACCAACACCGCCGGCATCGCCACGCCGCGGCTCGACGCCTGGATCGATTTCGACGCCGACGGCAGCTTCGATGCGCCGCGCGATCGCATCGCCACCTCGCTGGCGCTCGCGAGCGGCGCGAACACCCTGCCGGTGGACGTGCCCTGCGATGCCGCCGGCACCGCGACCTTCCTGCGCCTGCGCCTCTCCAGCGCGGGCACGGCGACACCGCTGGGCGCGGCCGCCGACGGCGAAGTCGAGGATCACGCGATCGCGTTGCAGGCGCTCGATTTCGGCGACCTGCCGGACGACCTGCCCGGCACGGCCGCCGGCGACTACCGCACGCAGGAGCGCGGCGCCGGCGACAACGGCCCGCTGCACCGCATCGTGGCCGGCCTGCGCCTGGGCGCGCTGCTCGACAACGAAGCCGACGGCCAGCGCACGGTCACGGCCCTGGGTGACGATCTGGCAGGCGACGACGAAGACAGCGTCACCTCCAGCGATCTCGTCTTCATCACCGGCACCCCCGCGCTGCTCGGCGTGGACACGTTGAACGCGACCGGCGCCGCGGCGCGCCTCTGCGGCTTCGTCGACTTCAACGCCGATGGCGATTTCGACGATGCCAACGAAAGCGCCGACAGCGCCGTGCCGGACGGCACCGCGGGCGAAGTGATGCTCGACTTCGGCACGCTGGCCGCCGATCCGGCGCAATACGGCGTGACGCCGCCGAGCGGCTCGCGCTACGTGCGCCTGCGCCTGTTCGGCGACGGCGCGGCCTGCGCGCCCGACAACGACGCCACGCTGCGCACCGGCGAAGTGGAAGACCACGCCGCCTCGCTACGCACGCCGATCGACCATGGCGATGCGCCGGAGAGTTACGGCACGCAGGCGCCGGCCGGTGCCGCGCATCCGCTGCGTCCCGACCTGCGCCTCGGCGCCTGCACCGATGCCGAAGCCTCCGGCGTGCCGGGCGTGGGAGCGGATGGCGACGACCTTGCCGCCGGCCAGGTCCAGGGCACCTGCACGATGGCCGGCGACGACGAGGACGGTTTCGACGCCGCGCAGTCGCTGTTCCGCATCGGCGGCGCCTCGGCGCGCAACGTGGAGGCCACCAACACCACCGGTGGCGCGGCGCGACTGTGCGCCTTCGCCGACTGGAACGCCGACGGCGACTTCGACGACCTCGTGGACGGTGTTTCCGAAGCCACCGAAACCGCGGTGCCCGACGGCACCGCCGGCAGCATGGCTTTCGACTTCGGCACCGTGCCGGCCACCGCGGCCGAAGGCACGACGTATCTGCGCCTGCGCCTGTCGACCGACGCCGCCTGCGCGCCCGCCGGCTTCGGCGCCGCCGGTGAAATCGAAGACCACGCCATCGTGCTGCAGCGCTTCGATTTCGGCGACCTGCCCGATGCGGCCGCCGGTTCCGGCCCGGGCGACTACGCCACGCTTGCCGGCGACGGCGGCCCGATGCATCGCCTCGTGACCGGCCTGCAGCTGGGCGCGCTGGTCGATGGCGAAAGCGAAGGCCAGCCCAGCGCCGATGCCGACGGGGACGATCTCGCGGGCGACGACGAGGATGGCATCGATCCCGCCGATCTCGTCTTCACCACCGACACCCTGGCCACGCTGCCCGTACTGGCGTCGAACTCGACCGCGGCGACCGCACGCGTCTGCGGGTTCATCGATTTCAACGCCGACGGCGATTTCATGGACGTCAACGAATCCGCTTCGGCCGATGTCGCTGCCGGCGCCGCGAACGAAGCCGTGACGCTCGATTTCGGGACGCTCGACGGCGATCCGGCGACCTACGGCCTCACGCCGCCGAACGCATCGCGCTTCGTACGCCTGCGCCTGATGGGCGATGCCGCGCCGTGCACGCCGGACCACGACGCGATGGCGCCCACCGGCGAAGTCGAAGACCATGTCGCGTCGCTGCAGACGCCGCTCGATCGCGGCGATGCACCGGACGCCTACGGCACGCTCGGCATCGGCGCCGCCGCGCACCCGATGCGCAACGACTTGCGCCTGGGCGCCTGCACCGATGCCGAGGACGACGGCGTGCCGGGTCCGCTCGCCGACGGCGACGACCTTGCCGCGGGCAGCCAGGTGCTGGGAACCTGCGCCACGCCGGGCGACGACGAAGATGCGTTCGACGCAGTGCAGGCGGCGTACCGCATCGGCGGCCCGTCCGCGCGCATGGCCTCCGTCATCAATCTCACCGGCAGCGAAGCGCTCCTGTGCGCGTTCGCCGACTGGAATGCCGACGGCGATTTCGCGGACGTCAACGAATCCGCCGCGACGCCCGTGCCCGGCGGAACCGTCGTCCCGATCCAGTTCGACCTCGGCACCGTGCCGGCCAACGCGCCGGCCGGCGCGAGCTGGCTGCGCCTGCGGCTGTCCACCGGCGCGACCTGCGCGGCGGCCGGCCTCGGCGCGCCCGGCGAAGTCGAAGACCATCGCATCGTGCTCGAGCCTTACGATTTCGGCGATCTGCCCGACGACGCGCTCGCCTCCGGCACCCGCACCGGCAACTACTGGACGATGGCGAACAACGATGGCCCGCGGCACCGCATCGTGGCGGGCCTGCATCTGGGCGCGAACCTCGACGGCGAGGGCGACGGCCAGCCGAACGCCGCGGCCAACCTCGACGACTCGGCCGGCGACGACGAGGACGGCATCGAGTTCCCGCCCGAGTTCGACCTCGGCAGCCCGGCGCGCGTGACGGCCACCGCCACGAACGCGTTGGCCGGCCCCGCGCAACTGTGCGGCTACATCGACTGGAACGACGACGGCGATTTCACCGACCTGCAGGAAAGCACGGTGGCGGTGGTTCCGGCCGGCAGCATGGCCGCATCGTTCACGCTGGAATTCGGCCCGGTGCCGGTGGATGCCACGGCCGATCCGTATGCGCGCTTCCGCCTCACCACCGCGGGCTGCAGCGAATCCGGCGAAGCCCCGGACGGCGAAGTCGAGGACTATCGGCTCTCGACCTCGGGCGTCGGCGCGATCGCGCTCGGCGACCTCGTGTTCGACGATGCCAACAACAACTGCCGCGTCGACGCGGGCGAGCCCGGCCTGGCCGGCATCGCGGTGCGCCTGTTCCCCGATGCCGACAACAACGGCGTCGCCGATGGCGCCGCCGTCGCGACCACGACGACCGACGCCACCGGCCACTACGGCTTCGCCGACCTGCTGCCGGGCAACTACTTCGTCGAGATCGACCGGCCCGCGATGTACGTGAGTTCGAGCGGCACCGGCCTGCCGTACTCGGCGTCGGGCAGCTGCGAACCGGCGCCGGATGCCGACGACGATGTCGACGGCGACGACAACGGCAGCACCAGCGGCACGGTGGTGCGCAGCTCGCCGATCACGCTCGAAGCCGAAGTGAAGCCCGGCCCGCCGGACGTGAATTCGAATCCGCGCGTCGACTTCGGCCTGCTCACCAACTTCGATCTCTCGCTGGTGAAGACGCTGGCGCCCGATCAGCCGAACGTGGTGACCGGCGGCGCCGTCGCGCGGTTCGTCATCACGGTCACCAACCAGGGCACGGTGCCGGCCACGCAGATCGTCGTGACCGACCGCCTGCCCAACTTCACCACGCTCGAGGACACGGCCTGGACCCCCGGCCCGGGCAACACTGCCACGCGCACCATCGCGGCGCTGGCGCCGGGCGAAAGCGTGGCGCTGCCGATCACGCTGCGCATCGGCGAAATCGGCGGGCCGGTGGTGAACATGGCGCAGATCACCTCGGCGCTCGACGGCAACGGCCAGCCGCCGGTCGATATCGACTCCACGCCGGGCAACGCCGCCGACGGCGAGGACGATCAGTCCTCGGCGTCGCTCAGCGCGCAGAGCGAGCCGCGGGTGATTCCCGCGGCCGATGCCTGGACCTTGCTGCTGCTGGCGGCCGGCCTGATGCTGCTGGCCGCCGCGAGGTTGCGGCGCGCGTGACGGACGCGGTCCGCGCCGTGGCTCAGGCCACGGCGCGGATCGAGGCGCGCATGCCTTCGACCAGGCGGTCGATTTCTTCCTTCGTGGAAATCACCGGCGGCGCCAGCGCGATGGTGTCGCCGGTGAAGCGCACCAGCAGGCCGCGCGTGAGCGCTTCCTCGAACAGCCGGATGGCGCGCAGGCCGGGCTTGCCGGGCAGCGGCGACAGCTCCACCGCGGCGGCGGCGGAGAAGTTGCGGATGTCGATGACGTTGGGTTCGTCGCGCAGGGAATGCACGCCGGCTTCGAGGTGCTTGCCGAGATCGGCGAAGCGCGCAGGGATGTCCTCGCTCTCCAGGATGTCGAGCGTGGCGTGCGCCGCGGCCACCGCCAGCGGGTGCGCAGAGTAGGTGTAGCCGTGGAACAGCTCCACCGCGTACTCGGGGCCCTGCATGAAGGTGTCGTAGATGTCCTGGCGCGCGATCACGCCGCCCATCGGCACCGTGCCGTTGTTGACGCCCTTGGCGAAGGTGATGAGATCGGGCGTGACGCCGAAGGCCTGCGCGCCGAACCATTGCCCCATGCGGCCGAAGCCGGTGATGACCTCGTCGAAGATCAGCAGGATGCCGTGCTTCGTGCAGATCTCGCGCAGGCGCTGCAGATAGTCCTGCGGCGGGATGATGACCCCGACCGAACCCTGCATCGGTTCGACGATGACCGCCGCGATGGTGCTGGCGTCGTGCAGCGCGACGATGCGCTCGAGCTCGTCGGCCAGATGCGCGCCCCAGGCCGGCTGGCCCTTCGAGAAGGCCATGTCCTTGAGGCTGTGCGTGTGCGGCAGGTGATCGACGCCGGGGATCATCATCGGCGCGAACATCTTGCGGTTGGCCACCATGCCGCCGACGCTGATGCCGCCCATGCCCACGCCGTGGTAGCCGCGCTCGCGACCGATGAAGCGCACGCGCGAACCCTCGCCGCGCAGGCGGTGATAGCCCAGCGCGATCTTGAGCGCGGTGTCCACCGATTCCGAACCCGAGCTCGTGAAGAACACGCGGTTGAGATTCTCCGGCGCGTGCTGCGCGATGCGTTCGGCCAGTCGGAAGCTTTCAGGGCTCGCGACCTGGAAGGCCGGGATGTAGTCGGCCACGTCCAGTTGCTGCTTCACCGCGTCCTTGATGCGGCGATCGCCGTGCCCCAGCCCGCTGCACCACAGGCCCGAGAGCCCGTCGAACAGCTTCTGCCCCTGGCTGGTCGTGTAATAGGCGCCTTCCGCACCGACCAGCAGCCGGTCCAGCGGCCGCTTCGCCTTGAAATAGCGGTTGTGCGTGAAAGGCATCCAGTACGGATCGAGGTTCATCGCCTCGGCGGATGCGGCGGGATGGTCGGTCATCGCGTTGCTCGTGTCGTCGTCGTGTGAGAGCGTCGTTATAGCGCGACTATTCGCCGATGTCCTCGTTCCACAGCTCGGGACATTCGCGCATGAAATCCGCCATGAGCTGCTTGCAGCGCGGGTCGTCGACGACTTCGAGCTGCACGCCGCGGCTTTTCAGCAATTCTTCTTCGCCCAGGAAGCTGACGTTCTCGCCGATCACCACGCGCGGGATGCCGTAGAGCAGGATGGCGCCGCTGCACATCGAGCAGGGCGAGAGCGTGGTGTAGATGGTGCATTCGCGGTAGACGCGCGCCGGCTGGCGGCCGGCGTTCTCGAGGGCGTCCATCTCGCCGTGCAGGGTGCAGCTGCCCTGTTGCACGCGGCGGTTGTGGCCGCGGCCGAGGATGCGGCCCTGGTGCACCAGCACCGAACCGATCGGGATGCCGCCCTCGGCGCGGCCTTTTTCGGCTTCTTCGATGGCGGCTTGCAGGAAGGGATCCATGGTGCGGTCTCGCGGAAAGGAATTCCGATGTTATCCGCGTTGCGCCGGGCTGCGTAAGCTTTACACTGGCAGCCGATGAGCACCCTCGCCCCGCTCAACCAGGACACCCTCGAACTGCTGCGCTCCCTCGAGGAGGATCAGCCCGGCAGTCTGGCGCGCCTGATCCGCCTGTTCGTGGCCGACGCTCCCGCCCTGCTCAGCCGCATCGAGGTGGCGAACGAGCGCCGCGACCGCGAGGACCTCAAGAGCGCCGCGCACTACCTGCGCTCCTCGGCACTGGCGCTGGGCGCGGACGATCTGGCCGCCACCGCGCAGCAGGTCGAGCATCTGGCGCCGGAGCAACTGGGCGGCGCCGACGCCGCGCAGCGCCTGGTGGCCTTGCGCACGGGGCTGCGCGACGCCGTGCTCAGCCTGCTGCAGCACACCGCCGAGCTGTAGGCCTCAGCCCGGACAATCCGCGGTCGCGCCGGGCCCGCGCAGGCGGCGCTCGACGTAGTACTCGATCAGCCCCTTCGTGAGTCCGGCGTCCTGGCCTTCCAGGAGTTGCGCGGCATCCTTGCTCCAGCGCTGCGCGCAATCGGCCGGTGCCGCGGGCGAGGCCGCGCAGGCGAGCAGTCCGTCGAAGGCGGCGCGGTAGGTGGTGAATTGCTTGCGCGTCATCGTTGCGCCGTGGCCGGGCACCAGACGTTCGAATCCGGTGGCTTCGAGTTCGTCGAAGGTCCGGCGCCAGCGCGGCGCACAGGCGGTGTCGAGGAAGGGCGCCGGCAGCGTGACGAGGTCGCCTGCGATCAGCAGGTTCCGCGACCCATCGAAGAGCCAGACATCGGCGGCGGTGGCGGCATGGTCGGTGAGCCCGAGCCGCAGCGGGCGTCCGGCGAGTTCGCGTTCGCCGGGTGCGCCGACGATCTCGTCGGGCCGCAGCTGCGCACCCAGATCGATGCGCGCGATCTCCTCGCGCATCGCGGCCTTGGCGGCCTCGTCGCCGGGTTGCGCCAGCAGGGCTTCGAGCTGCTTTCGCGAGTTGGCGAGGAAGCCGGCCAGGGCCGCGTCGATGGCATCGCTGGCGTACACCCGCACCTCGGGCCAGCGCTGGCGCAGGGCGGCATTGCCGCTCACGTGGTCGAGGTGCCAATGCGTGTTGACGATCGCCGCCAGCGGTACGCCGCTGGCGTCGATGAACTCCGCGATGCGCTGCGTGTGGGCCGCATGGCGGCCGGTATCCACCAGCACCCAGCCCTGCGGTCCGCGCAGCAGCACGCTGTTGCCGTCCGGTTGCCGGCCGGGCACGAACGCGCCCTCGAACAGATGCACGCCGCCTCCCAGGTCGGCCGGCGCCGGTGTCGCGGCGGGCGCCGCCGTGGCGGCAGCGATCAGGCAGGCGGCAAGGACGTGGCGCATGGCGGTTTCCCCGGGCGTTGCCGCACGGTATCGCCGACCGCGCCCGGCCCACGTGTGCCGGAAGGCGCGCCTGCCGGATAATCGCATTCCCGGTCCTGCAACCCTGCCCGCCATGCCCTCGTTCGACATCGTTTCCGAAGTGGACAAGCACGAACTCACCAATGCGGTCGACCAAGCCCAGCGCGAACTGGGCAACCGCTTCGACTTCCGCAACGTCGATGCGAAGTTCGTGCTGGAAGACACGGTGGTCGCGCTCAACGCGCCGAGCGAATTCCAGCTGCAACAGATGCGCGATATCCTCGACGCGCGCCTGATCGCGCGCGGCATCGACAAGCGCTGCGTCGAGCCGGGCGAGGTCGAGACCAACGTGGCCGGCGCGCGCCAGAAGCTCACGATCAAGCAGGGCATCGAACAGAAGGTGGCCAAGCAGATCGTCGGCGAGATCAAGGCTGCCAAGCTCAAGGTGGAGGCGCAGATCAACGGCGAGAAACTGCGTGTCACGGGCAAGAAACGCGACGACCTGCAGCTCGCCATCGCGCTGCTGCGCAAGGCCGAGTTGCCGGTGCCGGTGCAGTTCGAGAATTTCCGCGACTGACGACCCGGTTGCATCGCGGTTGTGGGGTCGCGCCGCGACGGACGTCGTGACCGGCAACCGGACCGGTTTCCGTTAGCCCCTGCCATCGCCGAAGGAGTGCGTCTTGCGCCGCGTGTCTGCCGCCCTGCTGTTGTCGCTGTCCGCCACCGCTGGCGCCGCCACCTACACGGTGGGGCCAGACGGCCAGCACGCGACACTCAACGCTTTGTTCGCAGCGGTGAACCTCGGCCCCGGCGACGTGGTGGAAGTGCAGGGCGGCGTCACCTACGCCGGCGACATCGTGATGCCGGCGGCGGACGGCGGGGCGCCGGGCAATCCGGTGACGCTGCGCAGCGTCGGCGCGCAGCGCGCGCACCTGCACGGCGGCTTCAACACCATCGAGTTCCGGTTGTCCGACCACGTGGTGATGGAAGGCTTCGAGATCACCGGCGATGAGCTCGCCGACACCTTCCGCTGCGTCTACCACCACGCCCACGACATCGTGCTGCGCGACCTGCTGATCCACGACTGCCCGCGCCACGGCGTGCTGGGCGCCGACCAGGATTCGGGCTCGCTGACCATCGAGTATTCGGAGATCTACAACGCCGGGTCCGGCGGCGGCAATCATCTCGTCTACATGGCCACCGACGAGTTCGCGCACCCGGGCGCGGTGTTCCGCCTGCAGTACAGCTACCTGCACGACAGCGACTACACCGACGGCGCCGACGTCGGCGGCAACCTCGTCAAGAGCCGCGCCGAGCGCAACGAGATCTACTACAACTGGCTCGAAGGCGGCTTCTACCACGAGCTCGAACTGATCGGGCCCGATCCCGACGGCAACGACAACGTCAACGAGCTGACCGCGCGCGAGGATTCCGACGTCGTCGGCAACGTGATCGTGCACACCAGCGAGTTCGGCGCCGTGCTGCGCTTCGGCGGCGACGGCACCGGCCAGACCTTCGGGCGCTATCGCGTCGTCAACAACACCATCGTGCGGATGGGCCATTCCGACACGCCGACCGTCTTCCGCCTGTTCGACGGCATCGAAGCGCTGGACGCGCACAACAACGTCCTCTGGCGCGAAGGCGGCAACGGCGTGCGCGTGATCCGCGAAGTGGAAGCCTTCTGGACGACGCCGGGCGGGCGCATCGCCGGCACCAACAACTGGGTCGACGACAACTCGACCTTCCTGCCGCCCGGCTGGGCCGGCACCGTGCAGGGTGGCAGCCCGGGCTTCGCCAACGCGGGCGCCTTCGATTTTCGTCCCGCCGCCGGCAGTCCGCTGCTCGGTGCCGCCAATGCCAATCCCGTGGCCGGCGCGGGCTACGGCATCGCCTCGCCGCTGTGGCCACCGCAGTTCCACCCGCCACGCCGCATGAAGCTCGCCGCCTTCGATCAGGACGCGCGGCCTCTCGCCGGCCCGCTCGACATCGGCGCTTTCGAGCGCGATGCCGGCACGCAGGTGTTCGCCGACGGTTTCGAGGACTGACGCGCGGCAGTACGATGCGGTCTGCGCCTTCGGGGGAGACTGCCGTGAACGACCTTTCGCCCGCGCTGCGGCTCGACCAGAGCTTCGCCAAGAACCTGTTCTTCGGCGAGATCCTCGAAGAGAACCTGTTCCCCTACCCGGCGATGCGCGAGCGCGATCGCGAGATGCTGGGGATGATGGTCGATTCCATCGACCAGTTCCTCGAAGCGAAGGGCCACGAGTTCCGCGAATACGACCGCGCTGCCGAACAGCCGGCGGAGTACATCCAGGCCCTGCGCGACATGGGCCTGTTCGGCCTCATCATCCCGGAGCAGTACGGCGGCCTGGAACTTTCCAACGCGGCCTATGCGCGCGTGCTGGCGCAGACCAGTTCGCACGACAGTTCCACCTCGCTCACCATCGGCGCGCACAGCTCCATCGGCATGAAGGGGCTGCTGCTGTGGGGCAGTGACGAGCAGAAGGCGCGCTACCTGCCGAAGCTCGCCTCGGGCGAGACGATCGCCGCGTTCTGCCTCACCGAAGCCGGCGCCGGTTCCGACGCCGCCGCGGTGCGCACGAAGGCGGTGAAGAACGCCGACGGCTCCTGGACGCTCGACGGCGAGAAGATCTGGATCACCAACGGCGGCATCGCGCAGTTCTACACCGTGTTCGCGAAGACCGATTCGCCGGAAGGCAAGATGACGGCCTTCATCGTGGAGGCCGGCTGGCCGGGCGTGAGCCACGGCCCGCACGAGGACAAGATGGGCATCCGCGCCTCGTCGACGACGACGGTCGCCTTCAACGGCGTGCGCGTGCCGCCGGAGAATGTGCTCGGCCCCGAAGGCAAGGGCTTCAAGGTCGCGATGTCGATCCTCAACAACGGTCGCACCGGCTTGGGTGGCGGCGCGGTGGGCGGCATGAAGAAGCTGATCCGCCTGTGCACCGAACAGGCGAAGAACCGCCGCCAGTTCGACCGCCCCATCGCCGAGTTCGGCCTGGTGCGCGAGAAGATCGCGCAGATCGCCGTCGACTGCTTCGCCGCGGAAAGCACGGTGTGGATGGTGGCGCACTACATCGATTCGGGCGCGGCCGATTATTCGGTGGAAGCGGCCATCAGCAAGGTGTTCGCCTCCGACGCCATCCAGCGCGCCGCGCACGAGGCCTTGCAGATCGCGGCCGGCAACGGCTTCATGCGCGAATTCCCCTACGAGATGATCACGCGCGATTCGCGCATCCTGTCGATCTTCGAGGGCACCAACGAGATCCTGCGGCTCTACGTCGCGCTTTCCGGCCTCAAGGACGTGGGCACCACGCTGTCGGGTCTCTCGGCCGCGGTGAACGACATCTTCAACGATCCGATCAAGGGCTTCGGCGTGCTCAGCACCTACGCCCGCAGCCGACTGTCGCAGGCCACGGGCATCGGCACCGACACCATCAAGCGGCCGCTGTCGCCGGCCCTACGCAAGGTGGCCGACTGTTACGAGAAACACGCCGTGGCGCTGGGCGCGGCGGCGGACGCGCTGCTGCGCAAGCACGGCAAGAAGATCGCCGACGCCCAGTACGCGCAGAAACGCATCGCCGACATGGTCATCGATCTATTCGTGGGCCTGTGCACGCTCTCGCGCGCCGATGCGCTGGAGAAGGCCAACGCACCCGACGCCGTGCATGCCGTCGCCATCGCCGGCATCTTCATGAAGCAGGCGCGCCGCCGCCTGGTGCGCAACGAGCGGGCCCTGCAGCGCAACGAGGACGACGCGGTGGATGCGCTGGCGGCCTTCGTGCTCGAGCGCGGCCACTATGTCTGGGACGTGATCTGACCCTTCCCCCCGAAAAGGGACTTGCCGTCCAGGGGCGGCCGGACTAACGTGCACGCTCGGCGCGCACCGCGCGAGCGAAGACGCAGGGGAACCCATGAAACGCAATGCGATCGCGCGGCCGCTGGCCGCGCTGGCGGTATGGTGCTGCCTGGCCGGCACCGATGCGCGTGCCGACGCCGATCCCGATCCGCCGGTGTTCGTCCCGCTGACGAGCGTCCAGCTCGACCGCGACTACACCGCGCAGGCCACCATCACCGGCATCGACGAATCGGTCCCGGTGACGCTCCAGTCCTGTTCCACGCAGTGCGCCTTTTCGCTCGACGGCGGCGTCACCTGGCTCTCCGGCGTGGAACAAGGCACCGCACAGAACGCCGACGTGCTGCATCTGCGCATGCGCTCGAGCACCAACTACGCCGAACAGGGGACCATGCAGGTCGCCATCGGCACCGGGTTCGGCTCCTGGAGCCTCACGACCGTGGGCGCGCCGCAGCAGCTGACGGTGGTCTCCGCGCCCACCACCACGAGCGTGAACACCGCATTCCCGGCGCCGATCGTGACGCGCGTGCTGGACAACGCCAACCAGCCGGTCGCCGGCATTGCGGTGCAGTTCGGCCCCGGCCCCGCGGGCGGCGCCTCGGCGACCTTCGGCGGCAATCCGACGGCGATCGACACCACCGACGACGACGGCTACGCCGAAGCCACGCCGGTCGCGAACGGCACGTCGGGCACCTACGGCATGCCGCTGAGCGCCAACGGAGGTTCGCTCAACAACCAGGTCACCCTCACCAACACCCAGGTGCAGCTGAGCATCAGCAACAGCCTCAACTTCGAATGGGTGGACGTCGGCCAGACCGCGACGCGGAATTTCACCATCCAGAACAGCGGCAACGGCACGGCCACGGTGACGGGCTTCAATCTGGACGCACCCTTCAGCGTGGCACCGGGCACCTGCGCCAGCATCGCGCCGGGCGCCAGCTGCACGGTGACGGTGGTGTTCACGCCCACGCAGTTCCGGTCCTACGCCGGCACCGTCACGATCGACAGCAACTCCGCCAACGACGAAGGCATCGTGCAGCTGATGGGCACCGGCACGCGGCCCTTCAGCGAAGCGGCCGATCCGCTGCCTGGCGCCACCTTGCTGTTCCCCTACTTCGAAGTCGATCTCGACGACGCGCAGGGCGCCAACACCTTCGTTTCCTGGCGCGGCGCCGGCGCCTCCGCCACGCTCACCCACGTCACCGTGTGGAGCGATCTGGGCGTGCCCGTGGTTTCGTTCAACGTCTACCTGACGGGCTTCGACGTGGCTTCGCTCGATCTGCGCGCCCTGCTCGTCGACGGCCAGGTGCCGCGCAGCGCCACGGTCGGCCAGGATCCCGGCGACACGATCTCGCCCAAGGGCGACTACTCGCAGGACATCAACTACGCCAGTTGCAACGGCCACCTCCCGTACGTCGAGCCGACGCTCACCGAAGCCTTCCGCACCGACCTGCAGGCCTCGCTCACCGGCCGCGCCTCGGCGTCGCGCGGCAACCGCTGCGTAGGCTTCGAACACGGCGACAACGTCGCGCGCGGCTACATCACCATCGACGCGGTGACCTTCTGCACGCAGGACACGCCGAACCTGTTCGGCTACGCCGCCTCGGCCCTGAGCGCGCAGAACCAGCTCGCCGGCGAGTGGCTGCTCACCGACCCCGCCGAGGGCACCGCGGTGCTGTCGCCGGCCGCCGCGCTCCAGGCGCCTTTCGTCTGGAACAGCGGCCCCGTCTACGCGCCCGGCGATCAGACCTTCTACGGTACCTACAACGCCTTCAGCGCCCAGGACGGGCGCGAACCGCTGCCCACCACCTGGGCCGCGGACCTGCAGGCGCGCGACGCCGAAGTCATCGTCTGGCGCGACACGCGGCGCGCTTCGGCCGCCGATTTCTCCTGCGCGGCGCCGCTGCCCCCGGACGGCGTGTTCCCGCTGCAGTCCGAAGCCGTGATCGGTTTCGACAACGAGGAAGACGCCGTCGACGGCGACGTCGAGGCCTTCCCGCTCGCTACCCAGCGCGTGGCGGTGGGCGGCCAGCCGGTGCCGCTGCCGGGCCGCGCGGGCTGGGTGCACCTGGGCCTTTCGCACCAGCCGCCCGGCGCCCCCATGGGCGCCGATCCGACCGCGGCGCAGGCGCACGTCACCGTGCTGCACCGCTACGAGCACGGCGTCGCCACCGGCGCGCCCGCCGCGCCGCGCGACAGCGCCAACGCCGCCAGCCATGTCCATCCGAACTGAGGCCGCCGCCATGACGAAATCCCGCTTCCGTCCTGCGCTGCGCCAGATCGCCGCAGCCTGCGTCCTCGCGCTGGGCCTGTCGGGCGGCGCCTCCGCCGTCGTCGGCGCGCTCGACGACGTGCCCGCCGCCACCCTGCTGTTGCCCTACTTCGAAGTCGACCTCGCCAATCCGAACGGCCAGCAGACGCGCTTCACGCTCACCAACGCGCAGGAACAGCAAGTGCTCGCGCACGTCACGCTGTGGACCGACCTGGGCATGCCGACGTATTCGTTCGACGTCTACCTCGGTGGCCGCGACAGCGTCGAAGTCGATCTGCGCCTAGCCTTCGAGGGCGTGCTGCCGCGCACCGGCCCGGGCCTGCATGCGCCCGGCCCGCATTCGGATGCGCAATCGGCGCTCTGCCAGCCCGTCGCGGCGAGCAGCTTCCATCCGGGTTTCCCGGTGGAGCCGATCGCCGAGGATTCGCTGGCGCACCTGCGCACCGCACACACGGGCCAGCGTTCGCCGCTCGCCGGCAACCTGTGCATGGGCGCGCGCAAGGGCGACCAGGTGGCGCGCGGTTACGTGACCATCGACACCGCCAATACCTGCGGCAGCCGCTATCCGAGCGAACCCGGTTACTTCATCCAGGGCGGCATCGGCTTCGCTTCCAACCGTAACGCGTTGACGGGCACCTACACCGTGAGCGAACGCCTGCTGCGCAACGCGGCGCTCTCGCCGCTGGTGCACATCGAAGCCGACGCCACCAACCCGGCGTCGAGCGGCGTGGGCGTCTACACCTACTACGCGAAGATGGTCGCGGGCACCGGCATCGACAACCGCGAACCGCTGCCGACGGTGTGGCAGGCGCGCCAGCTCGACGTGCCGCAGCTGGACACCGGCACCGAAGTGGTGGTGTGGCGCGATGCGCCGCTGCGTGCGCCCTACAACTGCTCGGCGATTCCGCCTTCGCCCTTCCCGCTGAACCAGACCGGCATCGCCGCGGTCGACGAGCAGGAAGAAGTCGACTTCCTCAACGACGAAAACCACTACCCCAATCCGCAGCCGCCGCCCGTGCTGCCGTTTCCCTACGCCGCGCAGCGGGCCCCGATGGACGTGATGTCGCCGTTCGCGGCGGGCTATGTGCACCTCAACCTCGGCACGGCGGGCGGCCCGCCCGGCCCGATGCCCGGCACGGATCTCATGCAGGCGCATGTCTCCACGCGCGTGCGCATGAACGGCGTGTACGGCGCGGCGCAGCCGGGTACCGCCATCCTGTTCCCGTTCGAACAAGGCACGGGTTCCACCAGTTGCACCGGCGGACCCTACGTGTGTTCGTACCGCCAGGCCCTGATCGGCTTCTGAGGAGCACGCCATGACCCCGATCCGCTTGCTCCTCCCCACCCTCGCCACTGCGCTGCTGCCCGCCGTGGCCGTCGCGGTGCCCATCGACTACGTCTGCTCGGCGCAGGCGGGCGGCACCTGCAACGTGCCCATCGCCGATGCCAATGACGATACCCCCTCGCAGACGACGGCCAGCTTCGCGCTGGGCGCCGCGGCCTGCAGCGGCGCCGTCGCTTCGGTGGCGGGCGTCTCGGTCGTGGTGCAGCACAACAACGTCGGCGATCTGACGCTGGAACTGCTGCCGCCGGCCGGCGCGCCTGTCGTGCTGCTCGCGCGTCCCGCGCTCGATGCCGGCGCGCCCGGCTCCTGCGATGGCGACGATCTGTTCGTGCGCTTCAATCCGACCGGCGACACGCCGCAATGCCAGGCCTACGAGATTCCCGCCCTCGGTGCCGACGTGCGCGCCGCAGGCAGTTTCGCGGCGCTGGCGGGCCAATCGCCAGTCGGTACCTGGCAGCTGCGCATCGGCGACGCCGTCGCGGGCGGTTACGGCCAGGTGCTCGACTGGACGCTGCACCTCGAATGCAATCTGTCGCCCGAAATATTCTCCGACGGCTTCGAATAAGCCTGTTCGCGGCGGCCGCACTGGCCGCCGCCTGCAGCACCGGCGGCCAGCGCGCGGCGGCGCCCGAGACGGGCTACGCCACGCGCCGCATCGAGAAGGCCGGCCGCACCGCCGCGGTTTCGCCCGGCTTCGTACGCATCGAGGGCGAAGGATTCTTCGCGCTGGAACGCGAGGACGACGAGGCCTGGTTCGTACGCGTGGGCGACGACGCGCCCGTGCCGCCGCCGGCCACCGGCGCCGACACACCGCCGGCGCCGTTCCGCGCAGCCGGGCGCGCGCGATTCTCGCTGCACCTGCTTGAACTCGGCCTGCCGCGCGATGCGCAGTGGCGCGGCGCGTTCGCGCTGTCCGATCTCGACGGCGACGGCGTGCGCGATCTCGTCGCGGCGCCGCCGCGCAAATGGCTCACGCCGCCGCAGTGGTGGTCTTACGACGGCACGCGCTTCGCGCGGCGCACGGCGCAGTGGCCGCCACGCCATTACGACTACGGTGCCGCGGCCGCGGGCGATTTCGACGACGACGGCCGCGCCGACGTCGCGCTCGGCATGCATCTGGTCGGGCTGGCGGCCCTGTTCGGCACGGACGGGGGCCGTTTCGTCGAGCGTTCGTCAGGGCTGCCGGGCACGCCCGACGCCTTGCCCGGCAGCGCGGTCGCGCTGCTGGCGAACGTCGCGCCCGGCCCCGACACGCTGATCGCCCTGGCCGAACCTGCGGCACGCCGCGGCACGCAGACGACGGGTTTCCGCGGCCTCGTCGAATTCGCCTTCGACGGCGAACGCTGGCAACCGCGCACCACGCTCGATGCGGAGGCGCGCGGTTCCGCGCTCGCGCACGCGGTGGCGGACACATGCCCCGAGAAGCTGCTCGCCGCCGGCGCGGGCGCGCAAGGTGCGCTGCTGTGGGAGAAGCACGGCGAACACTGGCGCGCGCGTCCGATGCATGCCGGTGAACCGCCGCGCCGCCGTCACGCGACCGCCGTGGCGCTGGGCGACTTCGACGGCGACGGCTGCAGCGATCTGGCCTACGCGCGCTCCGAGCTGATCGCCGAGGCCTGGCACCACGTGCTGGAGCTGCGGCTGGACCGCGGCCGCGCCGGCTGGGAGATCGTTCCGCTCGAACGCGGTGCGGGCCGCAGCGCGACCACCGCACTCGGCGCCTTGCGCTACGGCCCGGAGACGGTATTGCTGACCGCCGATCGCACCGGCGCACTGCAGGTCTACGCACCGGCCGCCGATGGCTTCGAGCGCGCCGGCGCCGCTGCGCCCGCCCCGTGGCACGCGGGCTGCGCAGGCCGCCACGTCGCCGCCGTGGATCTCGATGGCGACAGCCGCGACGAGGCCCTTGTCGGCTTCGCGGGCGAGCCGGGATTCGCCCGCCGGGAATGCCTCGGCGGCGGCGGCGTCACCGCCTGGCGTCTCGGCGACCGATAGACTCGGCGCATGAGCGACGACGTCATCGAGGCCACGCGCCGCTGGCTGGAGCGCGCGGTGATCGGCCTCAACCTGTGTCCCTTCGCCAAAGCGGTGCTGGCGAAACGCCAGGTGCACTTCGCGGTGAGCGAGGCCCGCGACACCGACGCGCTGCTCGAGGACCTGATCGCCGAGATGCAGCGCCTGCGCGACACCGACGCCGCGCAGATCGACACCACGCTGCTGATCCATCCGCACGTGCTGGACGATTTCCTCGACTACAACGCCTTCCTCGACGTGGCCGACGCCACGCTGGCAGCGCTGTCGCTCGAAGGCGTGCTGCAGATCGCGAGCTTCCATCCCGACTACCGCTTCGCAGGCACCGACGCCGACGACCCCACCAACGCCACCAACCGTTCGCCGTACCCGATCCTGCATCTGCTGCGCGAGGACAGCGTGGCGCGCGCCGTCGCGGCATTCCCCGATCCCGACGAGATCGTGCAACGCAATCTGGCGACGATGGAACGGCTGGGACTCGAGGGTTACCGGCGGCTGCTCGGAGACTGAGCCGCCGACTCGGCTCCGGCCAGCGTACGCTCCACCCACGCCTCCAGGGATTCGTGTGCGTTCGCGGACTTGGCAGGAACGATGTCCCGAGTCGCGACGAGCCGCCCGGCGGAATCGACCAGAACGAAGGTCGGATAGGCCGACACGCCGAGCGCTTCGATGAAAGCGCGCGCGTCGGGCACCACGTCCCACGCGAGCTTGCGCTGTTCGATGAATCGCCGCGTCTCCTCCTTGTCGTCGAACGTCACGGCGAGTGTGGCCATGTCGCGGCGCTTCCCGGCGAAGGCGTTGAGCTCCGGAATCTCCTGGATGCACGGCCCGCACGTGGAGAAATAGAAGTTCATCAGCGTGAATCTGCCGTCCTCGCGCGGCCAGCGATGTTCTTCGCCATGCAGGTCGGTCAGCGCCAGCATGGGCAAAGGGTCTCCGGGAGCGGTTTTCATCGGGACCTGAAGCTCCGCCGGAAGTTCGCCACCGATGGTGATCTCTACGGTTTTCGCGTCCCCGTCGAGGCGCATCGCGATTTGCTGGTCTTTCACCTGTTGCTCGAAATCGGCTTTCGATAGCTCCTTGCCATCGGCAGTCCGGTAAGTGACCTTGAAGCCACGCTTCTCGAAATCGGCCATCTGCGCGGCCGGATTCGGTGGCGCCTGGAATTCGAAGCCAAGAGTCGCTTCCTTGCCGCCGTCGGCAGCCATCGCGCTGGCTGCAGTGAGGATCATGCTGCCGGCAAGCAGCCTGAGGGTGGGATGCATCATCGGGTTCCTTCGGTTGCGGAGCGGTTATCCTGACCGTGCGCGACGCGCCCGAAGTGACCGTATCGGATTGCGCTTGGTTCCCTTCGAGCGTGCGTTCTCGGACAGGCGCAAAACACCGGCGCCACCAGCTCGACGGTTTCGTTGCCGCGAAACAGTCGACGATTCGTGCGAGCTGTCGGCTCGCCTCACCCGTTCACGGTGCGCCCGACGAACCGTCGTCGAAAAGTTCCCGCAGATCGTGCGCTTCCAGCACACGCCAATGTCCGGAAGCCAGCGTGCCCAGCGTCAATCCGCCGATCTGCCGGCGGTGCAGCGCCTCGACATGGTTGCCGGCCGCCGCGAACATGCGCCGCACCTGGTGATAGCGTCCTTCGTGCAGCGTGAGTTGCGCCTGGCGCGCGCCGAGTGGTTGCAGCTGCGCCGGCAGCAGCGGCGTGGTTTCGCCTTCCAGCATCAGCGTGCCGCTGGCGAACAGCGCGGCCTCGTCGCCGCGCAGATCGGCCGCGAGCGTGGCTTCGTAAACCTTGGGCAGTTTCGATTTCGGCGAGATGATCCGGTGCAGCAGGGCGCCGTCGTCGGTGAAGATCAACAGACCGGAGGTGTCGCGATCCAGGCGGCCCACCGTCGAAAGCACTGGCGACCGCAGGCGCCAGCGCGGCGGCAGCAGGTCGTACACCAGCCGGCCGGCATCCTTGGTGGAGCAGGTGTAGCCGACGGGCTTGTGCAGCATCAGCGTCAGGCCCGCGGGCGGATCGAGCGGCTCGCCGTCGATGCGCACGTCCGCGTGCGCGACCGTATCGTCGGCGTACAACACTTCGCCCGCGGCATCGGTGACGCGGCCTTCGCGGAACATCGCCGCGACTTCCTTGCGGCTGCCGTAGCCCAGGTTGGCGAGGGTCTTGACCAGTTTCACGCCTTCACCGCCTCGATCACCTTGAAGCCCTGTTCCTGCGTCACCGTGCGCAGCGTGCGGAAAGTCGAGGCCAGCACCGATTCGTAGGGCAGATGCCGGTTCGCCACCAGCCACAGGCGGCCGCCGCGGCGCAGCGCCTGGCCCGCGACTTCGATGAAGCGGCGGCCGAGGTCGGGCCGGTCGGCGCGTCCCTGCGCATGGAAGGGCGGATTGGTCACGATGAAATCGTAGGTCTCGGGCAAGCCGCGCGTCACGTCGGCCCATTCGAAACGCAGTGCGACCTTGCGCGAGAACTCCGCGAGATTGCGCTGCGCCAGCACCACGCCGCGCGCGTCGGCCTCGTACAGATCGAGCGCAGCGACGCCCGGATTGCGCGACAGCACCTCGTGCGCGAGATAGCCGTAGCCTGCGCCGATGTCGGCGCCATGGCCCGTGAAGTCCGTCGGCAGGTGCGAGGCGAGCAGCGCCGAAGCGGCGTCGATGCGATCCCACGCGAACAGACCGGGCTGGCTGAAGAAACGGCCGAGTTCGATGGGACGCGGCTCGCCCAGTGCCAGCCATTCGCGCAGGCGTGCCTCGTCGGCGACGCCCTGCAACGGCGCCGTCCAGAACGCCCGGCAGCGATTCTTGGAAAGCGACTCGACCTCGCCGACCAGCTGCGCCAGGTCCGCCTCGCCCGAGCGCGCGCCCTCGTCGTTCGCCATGCAGGCCAGCACACGGCCGCCGCCCTGCGCGTGCAGCGCGGCGCGCGCCAGTAGCGCGCGGGCTTCGTCGCGCTGGCGCGGCGGCAGCACCAGCACCAGCGCGAAGCGCCGCTCGGCCGCAACCCGCTCGACCTGCAGGCCGGAACGTTCCAGCGAATCGGCGGCGGGCCGGAAAAGCTGCTCGCACACCAGTCCCGGCAGCGACCGCTGGTGCAGCGGCCAGCCGTCGCGCGCCTGCAGGAACAGCACGGGACCGTCCGGCCAGGGCATCAGCCCCTCCGAGAGCGGCAGCATCAGGGTTTCGAGGACGGGATCGCGCAGCATGCCGGCATGGTAGCGAGCGCGCCGTAGAATGTGGGCATTGCCTGGAGCCCCGAATGCATCCGCTGACCCGCGCCGAAACCAGCGACTACACCTACACCTCGAAGCACGCCGACGTGATGGCCTTCCTCGACGCGCTGCGCGCGCGCGGGGATCGCCGGCTGCATTTCGACGATTTCGGCAGCACGCCGGAGGGACGCGCGCTGCCGTTGCTCGTGCTTTCCGCGCACGGCCACTTCACGCCGGAAACCGCGCACGCCTCCGGCCTGCCGGTGGTGCTCGTAATCAACGGCATCCACGCCGGCGAAGTCGAAGGCAAGGAAGCCAGCATGATGCTGGTGCGCGACATCCTCGACGGCAAGCACGGCGATCTGCTCGAGCGCATCACGCTGGTGGTGGTGCCGCTGTTCAACGCCGATGGCAACGACCGCATCGACCCGGAGAACCGCCGTCTCGACATCACGAAGTTCAGCGGCCAGCTCGGCCCCGACACCGGCGTGGGCACGCGCGTCAACGCGGCCGGCATCAACCTCAACCGCGACTACATGCGGCAGGAGGCGCCGGAGATGCGTCAGTTGCAGACGCAGGTATGCCATCGCTGGAACGCGCATCTGGTGATCGATTGCCACGCCACCAACGGCTCGATCCATCGCTTCGATCTCACCTACGATGTCCCGCATACCGTGCACAGCGGCCGGCGCGAACCGATCGACTACATGAAGCAACAGCTGCTGCCGGCCGTGACACAGGCGGTGAAACGGAAGGAAGGCCGCGACACGTTCTACTACGGCAACTTCCTGCGCGACGAAGGCGGCCAGGGCATGGGCTGGATCACCTACACCCACCATCCGCGCTTCGGCGGCAATTATCGCGGGCTGACCAACCGGCTCGACCTGCTGCTGGAAACCTATGCCTACATCTCCTTCGAGGAACGCGTGCTCACGACCTACGCCTTCCTGCGCGAGACGCTGGCGTACACCGCCGCGCACGGGCGCGAGATCGTCGAGTTGCTGGCCGGCTGCACGCTGCCGCCCGAGCGCATCGCGGTGCGCTACGGGCTCGAGGCCTTCCCCGGCCGTGAAGTCGAAATCCTCACCCGCGAGCCCTACACGCTGGACGGTGCGCCGATCGCGGTGAAGGTGCCCTACATCGGCGATTTCACGCCGCAGGAATGGGTGCAGCGGCCGCTGGCCTACGCCGTGCCCGAGAACGTCGCGGCGCATCTGGAGCGCCATGGCCTGCGTGTGGATCGCGATCATGCCGGCGCGCAGCTCGATGCCGAAGTGGCGACGGTGCGCGGCGCCGCCGTCGAGGCCGGGCGCGACATCCTGGAAAGCAAGACCTCGAGCCATCTGGACGCCGACTACCGGCGCGCGACGCGCTCGCTGCCCGCCGGCTGGTGCATCGTGCGCACCGAGCAGCAGTACGGCGCCATCGCGGTGTACCTGTGCGAAGCCGGCAGCGACGATGGCCTCGTCGCCTGCGGCGTGATCGACGAGCCCGCGCCCGGCGCGGAATTCCCGGCGTGGCGCGTGCACGCCATCCACTGAAGGTGAAACGCCCATGAGCAAGTTCGACGATTCGCTCGCCACCGGCGAGCATGCGCGCCTGGCGAAGATGGCCGGGCGCTGGGAAGGCACGTACAAACTCTGGCTGGAGCCCGACAAGCTGTACGCCGAGGCGTTCCAGCGCGGCACGATCCGCAGCCTCAACGGCGGCCGCCATCTGCTGCACGAATACGAAACCGAGACCGACGGCCGGCGCATCGAAGGCGTCATGCTCATCGGCTACCACATCGATGCGCACGCCTACGAAAGCGCGTGGGTGGACGGCTTCCACACCGGCACCTCGATCCTGTTCTCCACGCAGGGTGCGGGCGACGGCGTGTGGAACGCGTTGACGCATTACGGCGACGGCCAGGGCGGCCCGCCCTGGGGCTGGCGCACCGAGATCGAGCAGCCCGACGACGACACCCTGATCATCACCATGATCAACATCCCGCCGCCCGAGGTTTCGCCGCCCGCCAAGGCCGTCGAGATCGTCTACAAGCGCGTACCGGGCTGATCCGGGGCCGTCAAATCGCGTTCATTCGCGCGGTGCAGAATCGGACCTCAGGGTCCATCCACCGCGGAGACGCACCATGCGAGCCTTTTTCATCGGCGGCACCGTCGACAACAGCGAGTTGGACATGTCGGCTCGCGTGCCGCCGCCGCATTATCCGACGGACACCGGCGCGGGCGTGACGCGCTATGCGCTGCATCGCGCCGAGGAGCGCGACGGCGAATGCCTGTACGCGGTCTACGCGGCGCCCGAGATGGCGCCGGCCGACGTCGAGCGCATCTTCGACGAACGCGGCTACGGCCGCCGCTTCGAGCACTGAAGCCCGCCCGCGCTATCATCGGCGCCTCTTTCCACGAGGCGCCCGACGATGAGCGACACCCTCCCCGACCGCCTGTCGGTCAACCCGCGCAGCAAGCATTACGACGAAGCGCTGCTGGCGCGCGGCGTGGGCATCAAGTTCAACGGCGAGGAAAAGACCAACGTCGAGGAATACTGCGTCAGCGAAGGCTGGATCCGCGTGGCCGTCGGCAAGTCGCTCGACCGCCACGGCAATCCCATGACCTTCAAGCTCAAGGGCAAGGTCGAGCCTTACCTCAAGGACGAACCGGTCGAGCCGGCGCCGTGAAGTTCCTCTTCCTCGTTTACGTCGATCACGACCTGATCGCGGCGCTCCCGCAGGAGCGCTACGAGGCGATGATGCGCGATTGCATCCGCCACGCCGACGAGCTCAGGGCGCAGGGCGTGCTGCTCGATTCGCAGCAGCTCGACCTGCCGCCGACCGGCCGCACGCTGCGCACACGCGAGGAGAAGCTGCGCGTGATGGACGGCCCCTTCGCCGAGACCAAGGAATATCTCGGCGGCTTCAACCTGATCGAGGCGCGCGATGCGGCGCATGCCGAGCAACTGGCGTCCGAGTTTCCGTGGACGCGCATCGGCAGCATCGAAGTGCGCCCGGTGCGCGACTTCGCTCGCGTACGCGAACAGGTCGGCGCGTAAATAGTTGTTGACAAGTTATTTGAAAGGCGTATCGTGCGCCCCCACTCGCACCAAGCTTCGCTGAGGATGC
>CAMLOR010000016.1 GCA_946481615.1 uncultured Aquimonas sp. | reverse complement strand
TCGATCGTCGAGGGCCGGGCCCGGCACGGCTACGAGATCAGCAAGCTGATCGAGCAGCGCTCGGGCGGGCGGCTCGCGTTCCACATCGCGTCGCTGTATCCGCTGCTCTACCGGCTGGAGGAACGCGGCTGGCTGCAGGGACGCTGGGTCGAGAAAGCCGGCGAGCGCCGGCGACGCTTCTATTCGCTGACGCCGCTCGGCGCCCGCGTATTGGCGCGCCAGCGCGACACCTGGCGCAACTTCGTCGAAGCCATGGAACTGATCACCGGAGGCCAACATGCCTGACTGGAAACCCGCACTGCGTGCACGGTTGGGCGAGCTGCGGCTGCGTCCGGAACGCCTCGCCGAGGTAGTGGAGGAATTGTCGCAACATCTCGATGCTCGCTACGACGAGTTGTGCGCGCAGCGCGTGGATCCTGCCGAGGCCGAGCGACGCGTGCGCGAAGAGGCGCAAGCGGTGGAACTGCCCGCCGCGCTGCGCGAGCTGCACCAGGCGCGCGAACCGCAGATGCCGGACCTGCCGGCGGCGCCGCGCGCGTGGTGGCGCGACATCGTCCACGATCTTCGCTACGCGCTCTACGCGCTGCGTCGCCAGCCGGGCTTCGCGATCGTCGCGATCCTGACGCTCGCCCTGGGCATCGGCGCGAACGCGGCGATCTTCGCGCTGGTGGATGCCACCGTCCTGCGCCCGCTGCCGCTGCCCGAACCCGAGCGCGTGCTGTTCGTCTCCGAACGCACCGAGGCCAGCCCGCGCAGCAACGTCTCGCCCATCAATCTGCGCGACTGGGCCGAGCAGAGCCGCAACTTCGCCGCGTTCGGCGGCTATCTGCCCAACGTGGCCAGCATGGTGATGACGCGGCCCGACGGCCGCGGCCAGAACGTGTCGCGACAGTGGGTCACCGCCGGCGTCTTCGAAGCGCTCGGCCTCGAGGCGCTGCGCGGCCGTGCGTTCCGCGGCGAGGACGACCGCAGCGGCGGGAATCTCGTCGTGGTCAGCGAAGCGTTCTGGCGCAACCAGTTCGGCGCCGATCCCGGCCTCGTGGGGCGCGCGCTGACGCTGGACGGCGAGCCCTACACCGTCCTGGGCGTGATGCCGGCCGCGGCCGGCCTGATCGGGCGCAGCGACGTGTGGGCGATGATGTCGCTCGGCGACATTCCGCCGCGTGCACGCGGCGCGTATTTCCTCAACGCCGTCGCGCGGCTCGCGCCAGGCGTGGAACTCGACGCCGCGCGCGCCGATCTCGAGGCGGTGGCCGCACGCCTCGCGCGCGACTATCCGGAAAGCAATGCCGGCCGCAGCGTGCGACTGGAACCGTTGCAGGAACAACTGGTCGGCAGCGATCTGCGTCTCACCGCACTGCTGTTCCTCGCCGTGGTCGGACTGGTGTTGCTGGTGTGTTGCGCCAACATCGCCAACCTGCTGCTGGCGCGTGCCAGTGCGCGCTCGCGCGAGCTGGCGATCCGCACCGCGCTCGGTGCTTCGCGCGGCCGCGTGATCCGCCAGCTACTGACCGAAAGCCTGTTGCTCGCCCTGCTCGGCGGCGTCATCGGTTTGCTGCTGGGCGCAGCGATCCTCGCGGCGGCGCCTTCGTTGCTGCCGCAGGATCTGCTGCCGCAGGCGGTGGATCTGCAGGTGAACCTGCGCCTGGCCGGATTCTGCCTGCTGGCGGCGTTCGTCACCGGCGTGCTGTTCGGCCTCGCGCCGGCCTGGCAGGCCAGTCACGCCGCGCCGGCGCAGGCCATCGGCGCCGACGGGCGCGGACTGGTCACCAGCGGCGGACGGCTGCGCGGCGCCCTGGTGATCGGACAGGTCGCCATCGCGGTCTCGCTGCTGTTCGCCGGCGGCCTGCTGCTGCGATCCCTGATCGCGCTGAACAACGTGGAGCGCGGCTACGGCACCGACAACGTGCTCACCTTGATGGTGGATCCGCTGGGCAGTCGCTATCCGACGCCGGCCGACCTGCTGCGCTTCTACGATGACGTCGGCCGCGAGGTGCGCGACCTGCCCACCGTGCGCAACGCCGCCTGGGCCACCACGCTGCCGATGGGTGCGTCGAGTTTCGGCGATGCCTTCATCGCCGTGGAAGGCTCGCCCGCCGTGGATCCGCAGGCGCGCCCGACCAGCGACTACCAGATCGTGAGCGAAGGCTATTTCGACACCGTGGAAGTGCCGATCCTCGCCGGCCGCGGTTTCGACAGCCACGATGTCGCCGATGCGCCGCAGGTGGCCGTGGTCAACGAAGCCTTCGCGCGCAAGCATCTGCTGCCTGCGGCGACACCGGGTGCGAACGTCGACTTCAGCCGCGCGCTCGGACGGCGCATCGCGGTGCAGACCTCGTCGGCGCCCGACGCGCCGCGGGTGCTGCGCGAAGTCGTCGGCGTCGCCGCACAGGTGAAGGCCCGTCCGGACGAGGCCGAGGACTTCGTCCAGCTCTACGTGCCGCTGCCGCAGAATCCCATCGGCGACATCTACCTGCTGGTGCGCCCGCACACCGGCGAAGCGGATCGACTGGCACCGACGGTGCTCGATGCGGTGCACCGCATCGACACCGAGCAGCTCGTCAGCCTGCGCGAAGTGAACACGCTCGGGCAGATCGCGAATCAGGCCACCGCACGCCACCGCTTCCGCGCCGTGCTGGTGGGCAGCTTCGCCGCGCTGGTGCTGATGCTGGCGACGATCGGCGTGTTCGGTGTGCTGGCCTACAGCGTGGAGCAGCGCCGGCGCGAGTACGGCCTGCGCATGGCGCTCGGCGCGCCGCCTTCGCAGGTGCTGTGGATGCTCGGCCGCAACGTCGGCCGCCTGCTCGCCGCGGGCGTGGGCATCGGCCTGCTCGCTGCGCTCGCGCTCGGCCGCGCGCTGGACAGCCTGCTGTTCGACGTCACCGCCTTCGACCCGCTCACCTTCGGCGCTGTCACGCTGCTGCTCGCCACCGCCGCCGTGCTCGCCACGTTGGCGCCGGCGTGGCAGGCGATGCGGGTCGACCCGGCCGTGAGCCTGCGGGGAACCTGAACTTCCGGTTTCCCGCACTCCGCTCCGGCGTGCGGGAAACCGCCGGAAGCGGCTCCCGTCATTGAACGTAGGCGACGTAATCCGTCACGCCGGAATCGTGCCCCAACTGGTTCAGCAGCGTGGTGATCTGTCCGCGGTGATGGGTCTGGTGGTTGAACAGGTGGGCCACGACGATCCAGACCTTTTGTTCGCGATGCTCGCCCTGGGAATTGCGGTAGCTCATCGATCCGGCGAGCACGTCGTCCGTGAGTTCCTCGGCGAGCTCCGCGATGACTCCGTCCGTCAGCTGCCTCTGGGCGCGAAGCTCCGCGAAGTCGTCGTAGAGCTCCTCGCGTAGCGACGTGAAGCTGCGGACGAAGGTCCCGCCCTGCAGCGAAGGCATGGCCGGGAAGGCCGCGGCGAAACGGCCAAGCCAGATGCGGTCCGCCAGCAGGATGTGGTTCAAGGTGCCGTGGATCGAGCCGAAGAAGGCCGCCATGTCCCGCTTGCGCTCGGCGTCGCCCAACCCGGCGATCCGATCGAAGAGGCCCTGGTTCATGGCCAGGTTGTACTGCGCGAATCCGCGGACTTGGTCCTGGTGTGCGCCCATTGGGTTCTCCCGGTGCAGGCCATGGGAGCTTCGCGCCCGATGTCCGGTGTTGGCAAGCCCGTTCCGCGCAAGCGGGTCGATTCGGGTGTATCGATCCGCTCCCGGCCGGGGCAGCCACCCGGAAGCCAGAATCTCTCCCCCTGATCAACAGAACGGCGAGTCGAGAATCGTTGGCCGGCACCCGCCGTGAGAACACTGCCAAACTTGCCGGCACGAGTTGAACTCCACAGCACGCCCATGGCCCTTCGACACGCGCTGAGATCATTGAAACGCACGCCGGCCTTCACGATGGCGGTGATCCTCACGCTGGCCGTGGGCATCGCGTCGGTCGGTTCGATGTTCGCCATCGTGTACGGCGTGCTGCTCGCGCCGCTGCCGTACGGCGAAGCGGATCGCCTCGTCAGCGTGCGCCTTCAATCGCCCGAATCGGATGAAATCCGGCAGCCGCCGGCGCTCCAGGTCACCTACACGCAGCTCGCGCAAACGCTCGACGGCGTCGGTTTCCATCGAACCGGCAGCACCAACCTGTGGACCGAAGGCAGCGGCGACGCGGCCGAGAGCGTCATCGCGACCTGGGTCACGGCATCGATGATGCCGCTGCTGCGCGCGCCGCCGCTGCTGGGTCGCACGTTCACGGCCGAGGAAGAGCTGCGCGGCGGGCCGAACGCCGTCATCCTGAGCGAATACGAGTGGCGAACGCGCTTCGGTGCGGCACCCGACGTCATCGGCAAGACGCTGATGGTCAACAGCGTCGCGCGCGAGATCATCGGCGTCATGCCGGCGAGCTTCTCCTTCCCGAACGCCGCCACGCGCGTCTGGCTACCCGCCAAGCGCGTCGACGACGCCACCGTCGGCGACTTCTCCTACACCGGCGTGGCGCGCCTCGCCCCGGGCGCCACGCCCGAACAGGCGCAACGCGAGCTCGCCGCGATCCTGCCCCGGATGGCCGACGCCTTCCCGCGCCTGCAATCGGGAAGCTCGACCGCCGTCTGGCTCGACGACGTGAGACCGACACCGGTCGTGGAGCCGCTGCGCGAGCACGTCACGCGCGGAATCGCAGAACCGCTGTGGATGCTCGCCGCGGCAGCCGCCCTGGTGCTGCTCGTCGCCTGGGCGAACGTCGCCAATCTCCTGCTGATCCGCGCCGACGGCCGCCAGCCCGAACTCGCCGTGCGCGCTGCGCTGGGCGCCAGCCGCCTGCGCACCGCGAGCCACTTCCTCGCCGAAGCACTGCTGCTCGGCGCGACGGCCGGCACGATGGCGCTGCTCCTGGTGTACGGCGCCGTGAAGGCGCTGGTGGCGTTCGGACCGGTCGGTGTCCCGCGTCTGGCGGAGCTCCACGTCGGATGGCCGGCCTTCGCGTTCATCGCGTCGATCGCGGCGGTGGGTGCGATCGTGTGCGCGGCCGTGCCGGCGGGCCACAACTTGCGTGCGAGTCTGTCGCACAACCTGCGCGAAGGCGGGCGCGGCGCCTCGACGGGAAGATCCCGGCTCCGCCTGCGCGCCGTGATCACCACGCTGCAGATCGCGGTGGCCTTGGCCGTGACGATCGGATCGGCCTTGCTGCTGCGCACCGCCCACGGGCTGTACCAACTGCATCCGGGGTTCGAGACCGCGCAGGTGACTACGCTGCGTACCCAGCTACCCAGCGCCGATTACCGCGATTCCGGTGCCGTGTCGTTCTACGCGCAGCTGACCGAGCGCGTTCGCCAACTGCCTTCCGTCGAGGCAGCAGGACTGACGATGAAGGTGCCCCTGGGCGGCGGCGAGGTGCTCGAGCAGGCCTTCCGCATCGACCCCGAAGGTCGCACGCGATCGCTGCCGGTGAGCGTGGTCGACGGCGGCTACTTCGCGGCGATGTCGATTCCCGTGCTCGCGGGCCGCGCCTTCCGGCCCCTGGAACTGGAACGCGGCACGGACATCGTCATCAGCCGCAGTGCAGCCGCGGTCTTCTTCGGCGACAAATCCGGCACCGCGTCGGTGGGCAAGCGCCTGGCGCTTGCGTCCTCGGGACTGGAGTACACCGTCATCGGCGTCGTGGGCGATGTGCGCGATCAGGACCTCGCGACGCCGCCGGCACCGCTGGTTTATCGCCCGCTGGTCGTGCCCGTCGACCCGACCGTCGAACCTGCCACACGACTGAACATGGCGCTCGTCGTGAAATCGTCCGCTCCTGGGGAAACGATCGTGCCGGCGCTGCGGCGGCTCGTGCACGGTCTCGATCCGACGGTCGCGATCTACAACATCTACACGATGAACGACGTGATGCGCGCATCGACGGCGCGACTTTCGCTCGCGCTCGCGCTGATGACGACGGCCGCGACCATCACCCTCGTGCTGGGCACGATCGGCCTGTACGGCGTGATGGCCTACATGGTCTCGCTGCGAACACGCGAATTCGGCGTGCGCGTCGCGCTGGGCGCGGATCGCAAGCGCATCGCGCGCCTGGTCGCCGCGCGTGGGCTGGTCCTGACCGCCAGCGGCATCGCGGCCGGCTTCGTTCTTCATGCAGTGGCGGCGCCGTTCCTGCGCGCATTCCTCTTCGGCGTCACGGCAACCGATCCGGCGACGCTCGCGGCAGCGACGTTCGTGCTCTCTGCAACCGCGGCGCTCGCCACCTGGCTTCCCGCGCGGCGCGCCGCGGGTGTCGATCCCGCCCAGTCGCTTCGCGCGGAATAGCAGGCACGTCCTGGGCAGCAGCTTCGAGCACCGCGAGCGCCAGCGATCACGACACTCCGCTGTTTGGCGCGCGTCCGCGCCGGCCCGATGGCCCGTCGCTCAGGGCACGAGCGCCACCTGCGGCAAATGCGATTCGCGCAGCTGCGAGGCCGCACGTTCGAGCGTCTGCTGCAGCGATTCGCCGCCGGCGCGCACCGCCATGCCGAGCGAGAACGCGCACGGCGCATAGACCGTCGCATGCCGCAGCCGGCCAGCCAGTGCCGGGGTCGAGCCCGCCGCCGCGCCCGGCATCAGCAGCAGGAATTCGTCCTCGCCGCTGCGCACCACGACATCGCTTTCGCGCACGTGGTCGCGCAGGAAATCCGCCATGCCTCGCACGATCTCGCGCCGACGCTGGCCGCCGGTGGCGCTGGCGATCGAGCGCAAACCCTCCAGGCCGATCAACACGCAGCCCCAGTCGCTCAACTCGTTGTGGCGGACCAGTTCCTGCAGGAAGCGTTGATTGCGCACGCCCGTGAGATCGTCGCAATACGAATGCATCAGCGACTCGTCGGCCTGCGGACCCTCCATGCGCCGGCGCAGGAAAGCGAGGCAGACGGCGCGCGCCAGATCGCGGCAGTCGATGCGGCCGGCGTCGAGCCGGTCCACGAT
This sequence comes from uncultured Aquimonas sp., assembly GCA_946481615.1. Next base: position 21,684 of record CAMLOR010000016.1, on the reverse strand, counting down.
GCCGGGGCCGTTGGCCGCCAGCAGGGCACCATCCGTGGCGGGGCGCTCCAACAGCACGATGGGAACGTCCGACGCCCGCCGCGTCAACGACTGCAGCTCCTGCGCCGAAAGCGAGTCGCAGACGACGATATCGGCGGCGTCGAGCATCTCGCGCGTGCGCGCGTCCATGGCGCTGACGAGGCGTTCGATCTGCAGCGCCTGCCCGAAACCCTGCGCCGCACGCCGCAGGGCCTCGCCGAACAGGCGCTCCTCGAACGCGCCGCGGTCGATCAGCAGCATCCGGCACGCCGGCTTCGCGGGAGACAATTTTCCGGGAGCGGACATGGCGCGTTCCTGCTGGGAAACCACCAGGATTGACGCGGATCGGCGGCGCCGCATTTCGCGCGTCGGCGGCCCGGGGCGCATTCGCCCATATTTTGCAAAGCACTCGATTCCCCGCCGACGGCCGTGTCGCCCGCTTCGGTGAGCATGTGCTGGGCATCCACAACCCGCATAGCACCCGTCGGCGCGCAGGCGCAGGCAATCGACACTGACTGTCACCGGCCCCCTAGTTCCCGCAAGCCAAGAGCCGAGTCCGCTTTCGGCCAGAAGCCGACGCTACACTAAACTCTGCGCCGACTGGACGAGCAGAGAGATGAAGACCCAGCCACGGAGCTTCCGCCGCGCGTTTCTACAGTTCACCTCATGCTCCGGCGAGGGCTTCCAGCTGGAGATTCTACCAGGCGACGAAAACGGAGGCCGGCATGAAGCCTATCCGGAGCCTATCGCACGATTTGTCGCAGACGACGACGAGTTCCAGTGGCTTGAATTCTTCACTGCGCACGGTGCGGTTCGACTGCCGGTGTCGCAGATCGAGGAGGCGATCGCAATCGCCAAGCGCGACGTGCATGGTGAAGCCTGGTATGACGACGAAGGCAAACCCCGCTAGTCCGCTAGCGGCCAGCAGCGGACACGCGCCAGACATGACGGCGGAGGGGCGCGCAGCGAACGCCGCGCGCCCAGCGCGCGGCTACTTCCCACATGCCCGGATGGTTGGTTGTCAGCGCGTAGCGACGGTTCCATCATTGGACACGTCCTACCTGTTACAGAAGCCCCATTGGACGGGCTTGGCTCCAAGCCGGCGCCGGAGAGACTATGAAGATCCCTCGCTTTGCCCTTGTCATCGCGTGCTTCATTTCGGCGCCTGCGTACGCTGCCTCGCACTTCCAATCGCACCATCCAGACTTGCATCATCGCTTGCAGGGTATGGCCGCATTCGAGGACAACCGTGGCGGGGATGCCTTGCGCGAGTTCAAGGCGTCGGCCCGATACGCTGACAAGGGCAGTCAGGCCATGATTGCCGAAATGTATTGGGCGGGTCTGGGTGTAGCCCGGAACCGACCACTCGCGTACGTGTGGATGGACTTGGCTGCCGAGCGCGGTTACCCCCTGCTGGCCGCGAAACGCGAGTTGTATTGGCAGCAGCTCTCTGCGGATGAGCGAGCCAGGGCGCTTGAACTTGGACCGGCCGTGTTCGCCGAGTTTGAAGACAACGTTGCGAAGCCGCGAATGGAGGAGATGCTGCGCCGAGGGACGCGCGAAGCGGCCGGCAGTCGTGTGGGCGCAAGCGCGGCGTTCGTTGATGTTTACACTGACATTCAGCGCGGTGCGGCGATTGGCGGCGCCCTCAGAGGAACCAGCAGGCCTGATTACTACGCCGCCAAGTACTGGAGCCCAACCCACTACTGGCGGCGTGCCGACTCGGTATGGTCCCAACCATTGGAAGGCATCGTCGAGATTCGCCCACTTCTACCCGAGACCGCGGCAGAGCCTGGAAAGCCCTAGGACTCAAATACGGGGGGACGTCGGTCGCACGGCAGCTTTTGAGGCCGACAGCCTGACGATTGGCGGCCGGGGTTTCTCGTCGCCGGCATTCCAATGATTCGATTTCCCGGCTGCCACGAACGTTTTTGTGGCTCAGGGAAGGCGTATTTGGGAATCCGACGTCGGCTTCCGGCCAGAAGCAGTCACTCGGAGGCGCATAGTCCGCGGTGAGCCCATCTGCTTTTTGGATCTTGATATGCCGTGAGTACCGCCTGGATCGAACACCCCACTACAACGTAGCGAGAGCATTCGAATCACGAGGCGCTATGTGTTGGCGAACATCATGGCACGGTCATTAAAAAAGGGATCACGGTGTAACTTCCCGTTGCCACGTCATATACGTTGAACTCCAACTCCAACGTCGCGGTAGTGTCCGCACTGCAAGGAAGTCCCGGGTCTGCTCCGATCCAGTGAAAATTCTGGAAGATGAAAGAGTAGTTGGGAAGCGGACTGATGTTGGTCACGCTCGACCACGCTTTGGTCCAGGCTTGGCCCAGCTCGAACCACGCCGACGAGCTTGGCGCATAGACTTGTGTCGATCCAGGATCAATGCCATACGGGTCTTGACGGGAATTGCAGTCTTCACCACGGCCCACGACGGTGCCGCTCAAGATGCTCTTGCGGATCGCTACTTTGAAACGTTCAGAACTACAGCCTGCACCCACGCATCTGATCACTGCGCTCATGCCGGAATAGCAGCGGTCAAATGATGCGTAGTAGCCCGAGATCTGATACTCGCCTTCGAAATGGTTACAAGTTAGGCGGGGATACTCCGCCGGATCCCAAGGCCTCTCGGCCTCAGCAACCTCGAAGCTAAATTCGTTGTTGATGGAAAACTCTGCCATTGCAGTCTTGTCACCATCGACAACAAAACTGCATTGCCGATCAGTACTGCCTGCGCACGCGCCGCTCTCCGCCCAGCGCACAAACGTCCCGCCCACGGCGTCGTGGGCAGTCAAGACGGCGGTGGTTCCTGCTATTGCGGCGCCCTCGCACTGAACGCCGCAGTTGATCGCCGGCATAATCGTGCTGCCCGACGATTCGACCAAGCCCCCCTGTGTGGGCTGGCCGCTCGCATTGTCCAGTCTCCGCACGTTGACGGTTTGGGTGTCGACGACAGAAAACCCCCCAATAGCGCCGGGCGCTGCCAAGGGCACGAACTGCGTGAATTCATTGGCTGGACCGTCCAGACGCAGCCGGGCGAATATGTCGTATTCTCCGAGGTCAAAAGTTGTGGGAACGGCAAGTTCAAGATGCCCCACCTCTTGGCTGAACAGCGTGCTGCCCAACAGGCTCAGTGAGGGCGAACCTTTCGGGCCTATCCAGAACTCAGCTGTCCCGGTGTCGGTAGTGTTCGCTAGCATGCGAAGCGTAAGCGCCCCGGTACCCGGCGCTACGGCCGCGCAGAGCGGGCTGCACTGGACGTCTGCGGTGACAGAGGGCAGTCGATCGTAAACGGCGCGTCCGCTCATGAACGTCAGGTTGAGATCGGTTTCGAGGGTCAGTGGCAGGTACTTCGAGAGCGTGCCCTTGAACAGTTCCGCCTCGAAGCTGAGGTGTGCAGATGCCTCCACACCGCTTTCTACTTGAGGACCGGTGTAAGCCGCCTGGCTTGGACTGACGGGGGTGTCGAGCGCCCATTCTTTGAAGGGGCCGCCCTCAACTTCGATCAGTTTGACGTCCAACAGTTTGAACGGTACCGCCGGATAGCCCAAGTAGAAGGCCATGAGGCCCTCCAACCCGACACCGGCGCGGACCTCCATGGCGAATCCGCTCTCAAAGTTGAAGGGAACGCTGTTCGCTGTAACGTTATCCTCACCCGCTTCGGCGATCGTGCTCCAGCCGTTGGTCGCGGTGTACCGCACGCCCGCACGGAATGACCAGCCGCGCTCTAAACTGACCGGGACGAAGTCCATAGCAAAAGACGCCGAGGCTGAGGCCGAAACTTTGACCTCGGGCGCGACACTCGGTGATAAATAGAGCGGTCCGGCCGGAATGGCGGCCAGCGCGATGGAAGGAAAACTCGCTGTGCACTCGCCCTCCAAGCTGGTGGTGCCGATGGCCTTCAGTGAGGCTGACGCGTCGATACCGACGCTACCTTCGACCAGCACGAGAAAGTCGACCACCTCGCCCGACGCGATGCGCAGTCCGGCGCGCGGCACCAGGCTCCACTCCACCGACAGACCGGACAGTTCCAGCCCGCCCGTGAGACTCAGCCCACCCTCGCATGAGAGCAAGCCCAGCACATCGGCCTTTGTCAGGGTTTCACGCTGTAGAACGACGCCGGTGCGCTTGGAGCGCACAATGAGCGCGGCGGAATCACCGACCAACTTCAACGCGACGGACAGAGGTTCGCCCTCTCCGCCGAACTCCACATCTTCGTAAGCGTCGGTGAGGAGCGCTGGAACCACTTCCGCGTTGATCGTGGTCGCACCGATGTCGAGAGAGACCACACGGGCAACGATGCCTGCATAGTCGCCACTGACGATGATGTCGTCGGCCTGCAACGCATCGGTGGCCGAGTTGCGCTCCAGAACGATGCGGTGTGCCTCGCCGCGGTTTCCCAGGATGGCGCGCACCCAGGCGCTGTCGATCACGACGGTTCCGGGCACCAAGGTAGCGAACGTTGCCTCGCCCTGAACCTGTACTCCCAACGGTGGATAGCTCGCCGTAATCCGAATTGAACCCGTCCACGCTGCCACGCTTTGCACCGTGGCGTTGCCCACGCCGTTCGCTCCGACAGAGACGTTACCTGGCAGGGCCGATTGCCAAACGACGTCGGGGTCGGCAACTAGTTCTCCGGCGGCGTCCAAGACCCGGACCTGCATCCCGCGCGTCTGCCCCGTCGACGAAAACACCAGGCTACGATCGCCGACGAACTCGATTCGTGGGAACACCTCGCTCGGCACGGCTTCAAACCCGCTTCGCATGACATGGTCGGTGCTGATCTGCCCGAGCGCTGGCCGGAATCCCGCCAGCAGCACAACCAGGGCGATGCAGCGAATGACGCATTCAGCGTTCACGGCGGCCCCTTTTCTATCGCCCACGCAGGACTATCCGCGGCAGGCAAGCGGACGTCAATCGGAACTGGGTCAACTCAAGCCGCTCTATGGATATCTTGCGGCCACAGGTGATCCTGCCTGTGACATCCGAGCGCAACGTGCTGGCGCGGCTCTAGTCGCGAACCGACGGGCGGACAGCCGGTTCCGCCTGGCGGCGAAAACAAGAGACACCCGCGCAACGCGCGGTATCGCGTGGCGACGCGACCCAAGGCATGGGTCGTGGGCTGGTTCTACGACTGCCCGCTTAAAGTCGGCAGCGGACGTCGCAAGCGAAATGCACGGCTCCTATTCGTCGCTGTCGTCGTAGGGACTGCGGGACCAGTTGTCCGATGCGCTGTCTCGCACGGCGAACCATCCCGCCGGCAGGTCGGCCAATAGCGCGAGCATTGGATCCCGCTCGAGTACGCAGCCCATGCATACGATCGTCAGGTCTTCCGATTCGAGCGTCGTACCGCAAAGGAATTGCCAGTCACCGTCGTGATCATGATCGACCTGCAGAACAGGGTAGGCATCGCGCAGCACCTGCCGGGTCGTGAACGCCGCGGTGTTCACCGGCTCCTTGAAGGGCCAGCTTTCGAACTCGTGGATGTGGCTCATGCGTATGGACCTGAGAACGGATGGGCCGTCAATGATGACTGCTTCCGGCCAAAAGCCGATCGGCATAGGCGCGTGACATCGCCGCTATTCCACGCCGGCCTGTTGCTGCGCGCGCCGCAGGAAGGCGCCACCCTGCGGCCAGCGCGCGCGCAGTACCTTCCATGCGGCGTCGTGGGCGTCGCGATCGGCGGCCTCGCCGCCGATGCCGCGACAGTAGTCGAGCGTCAGTTGCGCCTGCGCCGCGCGCCACGCGTCGTTCGGCTCCGCCGTGGCGAGCAGCTCGACCGCGTGCTTCGCCAATGCGATTCCCGCCGTGTCCCCCTGCGCGCAGTGCAGGTCGGCGAGCGCATTGACGATCGGCCCGAGCATCCGGTGCGCGTTCGTTTCCGCGATCCCTCGCGCTTCGGTCAGCAGCGCCTCGGCCTCGGCATGTTCGCCACGCAAGAGCAGCAGATAACCGAGGTTGTGCAGTGGAAACACCAGGTCGTCGAAGGCATCGCTGCGGTGCCGCCGGTCGCTGGCCAGCGCGGCGCGCAGCAAGGGCTCCGCCGCCTCCAGGTCGCCGTCTTCGAGCAGCAGCAGGCCGAGGTTGTTGTGGATCGTGCCGGCCTGCGGGCTGCCGGGATCGTAGACACGCTCGGCGGCCGCAAGCGCGTCGGACCAGGCACGGCGCGCCACATCGCGATGCCCGTTGTGGTACGCCGCCGACCCGAGCGACGTCGTCGCCGCGATGGTGCGCGGGTGATCGCTGCCGACCGCGCGGGAGAGCGCCGCGACGGTTTCGGTGAAACCCTGCTCGGCGCGCTCGCCGTCGCCGGCGAACAGCGCAAGCGACGCCAGGCCGGCCAGGCTGCGCGCGCGGATCTCGTCGGCCGCGAGCGGCGAAAGCCCGGCCTCCCCGAGCGCGTCGAGCGCGGCACGGAACGCCGCCTCGGCCTCGGCGTCACGCTCCAGGTACGAGTAGACATCGCCGCGCACGTTGGCGATACGTACCCGTTGCAACGGCTCGAGCAGCGCCGCCCCGGCAGGATCGGCGGCGATCGCGTCGAGCTCGACCAGCGCCGCGTCATATTCGCCCATGTCGAACAGCGTGTCGGCGAGCTCGATGCGGCTCTCGTTGCGCTGGGTGAGCGCTTCCGGCGGCAGGCCGGCGGTGCCGAGCGCAGCGATCGACTGCCGCAGCAGCTCGATGCTGCGGCGGTTCAGGCCGAGGCTCGAATACGCCTGGCCCATGGTCGCGAGGAAGCGGGCGCGGATCGCGTCCCGGCTGAAGCGCGTTTCGTCGATGCGCGCGACCGCACGGTCAAGCACCTCGCGCACGGTCACCTTTTCGCCGCGCGCTTCGTTGGCGTCGGCGAGGTGGAAGACGGAGAGCAGGAACTCGCGCGTCTCCCGCTCCGAACGCAGCTCGAGCTCCGCCACGGCCTGCGCGGCGCGGGCGGCATCGCGCGCGCGCGTCGCGTCCCAGGCCAGCCACGCGAAGACCGCGGCGAGCACCAGCGCGGCGCCGATCGCGATCAGCGAACGCTGTTGACGCCGGCGCTGGTCGCGCCGCCGCAGGTCGTCGTAGCGCACGCCCAGCAGGCCGGCGGCGAGCTTGAAGAAGGCGGACGTGAAGCCGTCGGCCTCGGGCCGCGCGTCGGCCGCGAGGGGCTCGCCGAGGGCGCCATCGTCCTGCGCGGGATCGGCGAGCGCCAGCCGCAACGGCAACGCGGCCCGTCCGGGGTGCGCGCGCGGGTCGAGACCCGGATCGCCGTCGACGACGAAGGCGAGCACCGGCCGCGTGGGGTGCTGCCGGCGGAACCAGGCGATCTCCGCGTCGACCCACGGTGACGCCGCCGCCGCCGGCGAGCACACGACGACCAGCGCTTCGGACTCGTCCAGGGCCGCCTGGATGCTCGACGACAACGCGCCCGCGGAGGCGAGTTCGTCGCGATCGCGGAACACCGGGTGCAGCCGCGGCGGCAGCGTCGCGCCGTCGGCGCGCGCGAGTGCGCGCGGGATGCGGTAGGTCTCCAGACGACGATGCAGGCGCTGGGTGATCGCCGCGTCGCGGTGGCTGTAGCTGAGGAACGCGCGATAGCGCGGTGCAGGCGTCGATGCCGTCATCGCGGCCGATGCGGCGCGGTGTCGCGGGCGGCCATCACTCCAGGCCGCTCTTGAACACGCGGTATCCGATCAGGTGGCAAGGCGACGCCGGTGTCGCCAGGCCGTTCCAGCGGCCCAGGTAGGTGTTGCCCTGGAAGCAGAAGAACTCGCCGCCGTAGCCGTCGCGTTGCGCGTCCCACAGCTTCACGCCGTTGCGCGAGATGTACGAGGTCGCGTCGAGCGTAACGGGCGGATCGTCGAAGCCGTACAGGCCGACGATGGCCCCCTCGCCCGGGAACAGCACGAAGACCCATTGAAAGCCGGTCGCCGTGTCGAAGGGAACGCCGTCCAGCATCGCGTAGCGGATCGCCTCGACCCGGTCGTCGAAGTTCGAGCCCACCATCTGCGCCAGCACGTCCTCGCTCTCGTCGAAGAACACCGCGAAGCCCGAGAACTGCGTCGGCTCGGTGTACTGGCAATAGCGGTTGAACGTGTGCGCGGGGTTGTCGCGCCCCGAGAAGACATGGCCCCGCCAGGTGACCAGCGTGCTGCTGCCGGCGCCCGCCAGCGGACACGAAGCCGACGGGATCGGGATGGGGTCGAACCACGAACCGGAGTCCACGCGGATGCCGCGGCGCTGTGCCATCGCGTCGAGCGAGAGCAGAAGCGCCGACAGCAGCAGGAGCCCGTGCAGCAGCGATCGCGTGCGCATGATGCCAACCTCCCCGGATGCATGCGGCCCGCCCCCACCCGGAAGCGCGGGAGACGGGACGCTACGCGGACAGCGTCAATCGCGGCTAGCATAGGCCGTCGCGCGGCTCGGCGCGACCGTGCCGGCGCCGGCCGTATCGCCGCCGTCGCGCGCCCGCACCGCGACCGAACGGGATGACCTCCGATGGCCACAGCGACGCTGCGCGACCTCCTGCACCGATGGCAGGCTGCGCGGGCCGACGCCGATGAGGCGCGTCAGGTCGATCCGGTCGCGCTCGCGCGCCAGGCGTTGGCGCTCGGCCATCCGACGCTCGCCTGCGAGATCCTGCGCGTCAGCGGCGTCGACGAGTCGGGCAGCGCCGAGGCGCGCTATCTCGCCGCGCTGGCGCACGCGCGCGTCGGCACCTCCGGCCGTGCGCAGGCGATTGCCCTCTCGCTGCTCGACGACCCGCAGGCGGCGGCACTGCACGGCGATGCACTCGCCCTGAGCGGCCGCGTCGCCAAGGATCGCTGGGCCCGCTTGCCACCCGGCAGCGAACGCCTGCACGCCGGCAAGCAGGCGGTGGACTGCTACCGGCGAGCCTGGGAACGCAGTGGCGACGTGTTTCCCGGCGTCAACGCGGCGACGATGCTGCGCCTCACCGGCGACACCGCCGCGGCGCGCGCACTGGCCTTGCAGGTGCGCGAGGCCGCGACACGCGACACGACCACGCCGCCGCACTGGCGCGAGGCCACGCTGGGAGAGTTGGCGTTGCTGCTCGACGAGGATGCCGCGGCGCTCGCGCACTACCGCGCCGCCGCGACGGCCGCGGCGGGCAACGTGGGCGATCTGGCGAGCATGCGCCGCCAGTTGCGCCTGCTCGGGCGCGAATCGGCGTTGCCCGCGGGCGTGTTCGAAAGCCTCGAACCGCCGCGCATCGTCGTCTTCACCGGACACATGATCGACGCCCCGGATCGCGCGGCGCCGCGCCTGCCCGAAGCGATCGAGGACGCGCTCGCCGCGCGCCTGGCGCAGCGGCTCGACGCGCTCGGCGCCGGGTTCGGCTATTGCTCGGCGGCCTGTGGCGCCGACCTGCTCTTCATCGAGGCGATGCTGGCGCGCGGCGCCGAAGTGCACGTGACGCTCCCGTTCGATCGCAGCGACTTCCTCGCCACCAGCGTCGCCTTCGCTGGCGCGCGCTGGGTGGAGCGCTTCGAGCGCGCGCTGGCGCGCGTCGCGAGCGTGTCCTACGGCGTCAAGGAGCGCTACCTCGGCGACGAGTCGCTCTACGCCTATGCCGGGCGCCTGATGCAGGGCGCGGCGTTGCTGCGTGGGCGCGAACTGGAGGCGGTCCCGATGCTGCTCGCCGTGGTCGATCGCGACGCCGAGCGCCTGCCCGGCGGCACCCGCGACTTGCTCGAGAACTGGCAGCGCCTCGGACTGCCGCTGGAGCGCATCGATCCTGCGCCGCTGCGCGAAGTGGCGATCCCGCGTGACCGCGTGCTGCCGGCCGCGGCGGCGATGCCCGGCGTCGAGCTGCGTTCGACGCCCCTGCGGCGCCAGGTGCGGACGATGCTGTTCGCCGACATGGTCGGCTTCAGCCGCCTCGGCGAGGAGGACACGCCGTCCTTCCTCGTCCACTTCCTCGGCGCGATCTCGGACATGGTGCAGCATTGCGGCGAGCCGCCGTCGTTCGTCAACACCTGGGGCGACGGCCTGTTCATGGTCTTCGACCACGTCGAGCACGGCGCCGATTTCGCGCTGCGATTGCGCGACGCGGTGCAGCAGGCGGACTGGCCGGCCCGCGGGTTGCCGGCCGGCACCAACCTGCGCGTCGGCATGCACACTGGGCCGGTGTTCGAAGCACCGGACCCGCTGATCGGTCGACCGAACTTCTTCGGCTCCCACGTCGTGCGCGCGGCACGCATCGAACCGGTGGCCGTGCCCGGCGCGGTCTACGTCAGTGCCGAGTTGGCCTTCGCGCTCGCCGCCAGCGGCCGCACCCAGTTCGCGACGGACTACCTGGGCACGCTGCCGCTGGCCAAGAGCTATGGCAGCGGGCCCTTGTACCGGCTGCGGCGTGCCGACCAGGTCGAGTAGCCAGGCCCGGCTCTGCGAGTGTGACGACTGGCGAGTTCCGCTTCTGGCCGGAAGCGGCCGCTTGGCGCTGCGAAACTCACGGGACGCGAGAAGCGACGACCCGCTCACCCGCCCTCGAAACCGTTACGGAACAGCCCGTCCTGCGTGCCTTCGTTGATGCCGCCGATGGCGGTTTCGCAGCCGAGGTTCGCAATGCAGACCTGGAGCTCGAAATCCTCATATCCCTCGGTGCGCGTGTCTCCGACCACGTTCACGGTGATGGTGTGCGTGGTCGTGCCCGTCGGCAGGGTCAAAGGTTCGTCCGGATGTCGCCATGCGGGCAAGAAATCGATGCCGGAACTGGCGACCCCTGCCGGCGAGACGGCAAGGTCGTCCAGCGCCGGGCCGCAGCCGCCGGGCGTGGTGCTCGCGAAGCGCACGCGCGTGCTGGCCGTGGTCGCGGTCACCGTGACGGCCTCGTAACGCCAGCCCATGTTCTGAAGCGATCGACCGGTCGAGTCGAAGCTGAAGGTCCCGAGCGACTCCGACCCGAAGAAGGCCGACATCGTCTTCACCGCCGTGACGCAGACCGGGTGACCCGCGAGGGCGAACGACACGGTATAGGCCTGCCCCGGCTGCGTGGCGATATCGCGACCGATGGTTCCGGCTGTGTCTCCATGCATGTCCAGCGATTGCCGGTAGTGCGCGGGCTGCCAGCCCATCCAGGACTTCAGCTCCACGTTGCCGCTCTCGACAAGCCACGCGCCGAGCAGGGAGCCGGTCCCGAAGATCATGGACTCGCTGCCCACGAGCGGATCCTCCAGACTGGCCTCAACGTTCGGCCCGAGCAGATTGTCGGTAGAGCCGGTCTGGTACGTCAGTTCCAACGGGCCCGTCGACGGGCTCGCAAGCGTCACCACGAAGTTGCATGCGGTCGTGCCGGACTGGCCTTCCGTCACCAGACAGGAGCCGACGCTGAACGCGGCGCCTGCCAAAGCGTTGGGCGGAGCAAGGGTTTCGGTCACCTTCGCGGCAGGCGCGGCGCCGCCGAGGAGCAAGGCCAGAGCAGCAACGCGGCAACGCAGCCGGCGAATATCGGGCATGTCCATCGGGCTCTCGCAGCGCACCGCGTACGGGAATACGCGAGGGTTGCGGCGTGGTGCGAAGCCTGTCGGTTCGCGAGCCCACAGTTCAACCGCGAAACGGGCGGGAAACCTCGCTCGGCGTGTCACCTCGAATCCCGTTGAGAGCGGGCTCATCGGTCGCCGCGGCGGCCGAGCGACTGTCGCTTGATAGTCCAGTAGCCGACCCCGCCGGAATCAGCGTTCCACTCCCGGCCAGCCGATCCGTTCAACGGATCGGCGGGGCCATGCCAACCTTGACGAGCACGGAATAAGCGAACAACGCGGCCAAGCCAATAGTGACGGCGGCGATGGGGACGCCCAGCAGCGTCCAATACAAGCCGCACGCAACAGCTCGATCAACAAAGTCGGCATTTTTGTTCTGGTAGCGCTTCTTCAAGCCCCCGAGCACGTAGTCGTAGCCTTCCAACACCTTCATGAGAAAAGACGTGATGCGGCGAAGAATGCCTGGGAATACTCCGAGAACAAATATCGCAAGCAGGATTGAAATGTTCTGAAGTTCCATGCATTCCGGACTTTTCGGCTGGGCTGCCAAGCACTCGGCACGCACCGGCGACATGAAATCCCCTCGCGCAGCAGCCTCCACTCATCCCAGGTTTGCCCCCAGCCGTCACTACCGGCGCAGTCAGGCGGCTGCGGCCACAGCATGATGGCGACGGGCGCATCGCCGAGGAATGGACGTCCGGCGACTCGCTCAGGCGGATGACGCGATTGTATGCTGCCGCACCGTCAACGCAGTCGGAGCCTGGAGGCGGCCCGGCGGATGACACAGCTCGGCAGAGAAGAGCACGAAGAGATGCGACCGGTGGGAAACGAATCCGGAATCAGCCGCCGGGGAGTGGCCATTCTGGCGGCATGGATGCTGGTCGCGATGCTGTTCGCGGGGCAGGCGTGGTTTGCTGCACAGGTGCGCGGCGAACCCTTGGCTTGGGCTCGCGCCAGTGTCATTTGGCTCGTGTGGGCCGCGGTCTGGGCTGCCCTCACGCCGATTGCGCTGCGCCTTGCGGCCCGCTTCCCGCTGCAGCGCCCGGACGTTCTGCGCGCGATCGCGATCCACGGCGTCGCATCGACGATCTGCGCCTTGGCGAACCTCGCCCTTTTCGCGCTGGCAGCGCCCGTCATCGGTGCAACCCAGGTCGAGCCCACCTGGCTCGGCACCTTCAGTCGGTTGCTCGGAACGACGTTCCTCCTGAACCTTCCCGTGTACTGGCTCGTCGTCGCCGCAGCACAGGTGCAGCGATTGGTGCGGACCGCGCGGGAAAAGGATCGCCGGCAGCTTCGCCTCGAAGCCCAACTGGCGGATGCGCGCCTGCAGACACTGCGCGCCCAGTTGCAGCCGCACTTCCTTTTCAACGCCCTCAACACGATTTCGGTGCTGATGCACGAGAATGTGGAGTCGGCAGATCGGATCCTGTTGCAGCTCAGCGCCTTGCTGCGCCGGTCGCTCGACGGCAGCGAAGCCGATGAGGTGAGGCTCGGCGATGAGATCGGCTTTCTCGAAAGCTATCTCGAGATCGAACAGGCTCGCTTCGGCGAGCGTCTGAGCTATCGCGTGCACGTACCCGAGCACGTGCTCGAAGCGCGGGTTCCACCGCTGATCCTGCAGCCGCTGGTCGAGAACGCATTGCGCCACGGAATCGCCGCGCGTGCCGGCCCGGGGTGCGTGGAGATCAAGGCGAATCGGCACGGCGACGTCCTGCGGCTGAGCGTTTCGGACGATGGACGAGGATTGCCGCAGCCCACGACCGAACGCGTCGGACTGGCGAACACGCGGGCGCGATTGCGCTTGCTTTATGCGGACAGGCAGCGTTTCGAGGTGCGCAATTCCGACGACGGCGGCGTCATCGCCGAGATCGAACTTCCCTGGCGCACCGTCCCATGACCCTCCGAGTGTTGATCGTCGACGACGAACCGGTCGCCCGTCGCGGGATACTGCGACTGCTCGGGCAGGAGCCGGATATCGAAGTCGTCGGAGAGTGCGGAGACGGTGCATCGGCGATCGCCGCGATCGGCACGCTTTCGCCCGACCTGGTCTTTCTCGACGTGCAGATGCCCGAACTCGACGGATTTGCGGTGATCGAGGCCGTCGGGGGAAACCGCATGCCGGCAGTCGTGTTCGTCACCGCCTTCGATCAGCACGCCGTGCGGGCCTTCGACGCCCAGGCCATCGATTACGTGCTCAAGCCGATCGATCCGGAGCGTTTTCGCCGCGCACTACAGCGCGCCCGCTCGCACCTGGCCCATCCGGATGACAGCTTCGTCCGGCGCGTTTCCGAGGCCTTGAAACGGATCGATCGCGGCGAGCGTCCGAATTACCCGGAGCGACTCGCGATCCGTTCCGAGGGACGCGTCCGACTGCTCGACATCGCCGAAATCGATCGCATCGTTGCGGCGGGAAACTATGTCGAGATTCATACGGGCGCCAAACAGCACCTGCTGCGCGAGACGATGACCAGCCTGGAAGCCCGCCTCGATCCACAGCGCTTCATTCGCGTATCGCGCGCGGCGATCGTCAGCATCGCCCAGATCCGCGAAGTGCAGCCGCTCTTCAACGGCGACTTCGTCGTTCTGCTCAAGAATGGCGCGCAGGTGAACGGAAGCCGGCGCTATCGGGCGGCACTCGATGCGCTGATTCGCTGAGCAACGGCAAGGCCCGTCACCGCGCGGCCTCCATTCCCCACACCTCCACCTCCGCCTGTCACCAATGCCGCGCGGGCAAGTTTGAAGAACCTCATCATCCGCACCACGCACTTCTGCGTTTGGGAGCCGATCATGAAGATCTACAACATCCTGCTGTCCGCGACCGCAACTTTCTTCGCTGTTTCCGGCGCAATTCCGTGCGGCGCCAATGCATCCGACGGAGCTGGCGCCGAGTCTCTCGATCTCAACAAGTCGATCACCCGCAGGGTTTACGAGGAAGGTCTCAATCAGGGCCGGTTCGAAGTGCCGTACAGCGAAAACTTCGTTGGACACGGTGGGAATGCAACCTTCACCCATGCCCAGGGCATGGCCGAAGCCAGGGGATGGCGCGACGCGTTCCCGGACCTCAACATCACGGTCGACAAGCAGGTTGCCGAGCAGGACATGGTGGCCGTGCGGTGGACGGCGCGCGGAACCAACACCGGCACCGGCAATGGCATTCCGGCGACCGGCCGAGCGGTGGAGATGACCGGCACGACGCTGTTCCGACTGGCCGATGGGCGAATCGCCGAGGAGTGGACCTGCGCCAATTCGCTTGGGTTGATGAAACAGCTGGGGATGCTGCAGACGACTGCCGCGCCGCCCTCCAACGGCAGCAGCGCGGCTGATGCCAAGGATCGCTGAGGGCGACGGAAGATCGAAGCACCCTCATACCAACGATTGGGCTGAACTGCGTACAGACCCATCGCGCAGGTTCGAACTCGCGCTCGCTCTCCAATGGAGAGCGAGCCACGTATGCGGTGCATGTTCAGCTTGAAAGCGCAAGACGCTCACGTGCATGAGCTGGCCCAATGAACTTCCAACGGCGGCCGCTTGCCAGAGAAATCCGGCTAACCCGGCAGATTCGAACGAATCAGCTCTGCGGTTGCAGCAAGTTGTTCCGCAGAAACTCGAACCCGCTCCCGGCGCTGCGCATCTGCGCTCGGATCGTGCGCGGTACCCCGTTGCCGTCCGGCACCATCGAATGTCGCGAGCTGAGGTGGGCCGATGCCCCAATCGCTGCCCTTCTGCCGGGGCACGACATGAAAATGGAAATGCGGTGTTTCCTGCCCGCTGTAGACCCCGTTGTTCTGGAACGTGAGTATTCCGAGCGGCCGATAAGCCTTGACGAGCGCCTCCGCGACTCGCTTGGCCGAGGTCATGATGGCGCTGCATTCCTGATCGGAAAGATCGAGCAGCGTCGCGACATGCCGTCGCGTGATGACGCAACACTGACCAATCTCGAATTGCCACGGATTGACCACGGTGAGCGTATGTTCGCTTTCATCCACGACCGCCCATCGTTCTTCGCGCCCTGCCATCCCCTCGCACAGGTCGCAGGGATCTCTTACGGGAAGTTCGATCAATTGCCTTCTCCAGGCCAGTCGGCAGGTCGACGCAAGAAGGATTGTAGTGTGCGCTGCGGGTCGAGTCCGAGCCTGGTAAACACCAGCACGCCGATCATTTCGCGCCGG
This sequence comes from uncultured Aquimonas sp., assembly GCA_946481615.1. Next base: position 6,008 of record CAMLOR010000016.1, on the reverse strand, counting down.
GAACTGTGTCAGTGATGTCCAGCGCGCGCAGAGGCAGCGTCGCACGCCAACGGCGACACGCTCATCGACGGCGTCGCGCAGCCAGTGCCGCCGGGGCGGCCGCCACTGCGCCCTCACCCACCACGAAGTGCTCCAGCAACCGCACCTCGAACAAGGCCAGAGCCTCGCGCAGACGCGCCGTCAACGCGATGTCTTCCGCGCTCGGCACTGCCACGCCACTCGGATGACCTGCCGCTCCATCGCAATGACGCACCTTTCGGCAGCCTCCGAATGAAGAATGGAGACGCCTATTCCTATCCGCGAACTGCTCTGACCCAGCCAACCGCCCTCACGCTCGCCTTCGATACAAGGTGCAGCCGAGGCTCAGGATCAGGCCAACCAAGGTCGCCAAGGCGAGCTTGTTGTTGGCGGAAACGGTGGAAGTGTTTGTCGTTACCTCCGGCCCGACCTGGAAGGTGATCGTCTGGGCCAACAGGTCGTTGCCAGGGGATTGGTACGCTCGCCCGATGAGTTCCAACTGATAAGTGCCAGCCGGCAGTGCCGGCACGCTCAGCGTCTCCGTCCCCGATGGATAGGAGCAATTGAAGATGCTGATGCGATCGACTTCCAGATGAACGGTTGAGCCCTGCACCGTCACAACAGTGGGCTCGCCCTGTGGCGGCAATACCCAGGCTTCGCATGCATTGCTGTCGAAAGCCGCAACGAACGGTGCGCCTTCCTGCGGAGTAGCAGGTACGGTGCGCAGGTTGTAGCCCAACTCGCCAGCAATTCCGCTCGATGCGACGCTGGCCAAAGCCAGCGTTGTGCACCTGATCATCGATTTCATTGAAAGCTCCGGTGTCGGCGGCGAGACAGTGCGTAGCCCAGGCTCAACATCAACCCGGCCAGCATCGCCAATGACATTTTGCCGTTGGCGGGAATAGTGAACCTGCTTGCCGTGACGGCAAGCGCGACGTGGAAAGTGGCCGTCTCGATCAAGAGGTCGTTGCCGGGGGACCGGTAGGCTCGCCCGATGAGTTCCAACTGGTAGTTGCCGACAGGCAGCGCCGGCACACTCAACGTGTTCGTCCGCGGTTGGATGGAGCAGTTCACCACGGTGACGCGGTCGACTTCCAGGCGCACAACGGAACCCTGTACCGTCACAACAGGAGGCTCGGCGTCCGGGACCAGTATCCAGTCCACGCAGTCTGTGTCGTCGAAGGCCGCTACAAAGGGCGCGCCCGCCTGAGGGGTAGAGGGCACCGTGCGCAAGTTGTATTGCGCGCTGGCCGTTCCGCTCCACGCAATGCCGACCAGGGCCAGCATCGCGAAGAGGCTGATCGAGCGACAACCTGGCCAGCGTGATCGGCGATTCACTCTCATTTCTTTTCTCGTGACAGTGCGTAGCCCAAGCTCAGCATCAACCCGATCAGCGTTGCCAAGGCAACCTTGTTGTCGGCGGGAACAGTGAAAGTGCTCGCCGCGACCGCAGGCGCGACCTGGAAGGCAATCGTTTGGACCAGGAGGTCGTTGCCGGGATGCAGATACCCTCGTGCAACCAGCTCCAACTGATAGCTGCCAGCAGGGAGACCCGGCACGCTCAGCGTATTGATCCACAATGGAACGGGACAGTTCGCGGAGGTGAGTCGGTCGACCTCCAAGCGCACTAGGCTCCCCTGCACTGTCACGAGTGGTGGCTCGGCATCGGGCAGCAGCATCCAGACCGCGCAATCGGTATTGTCGAAGGCTGCCACGAACGGTGCGCCCGCCTGCGGAGTAGAAGGCACGGTGCGTAAGTTGTATCCCTGCGCGCTAACCGTTCCGCTCCATGCAATGCAGGCCAAGGCCAGCATTGCGAACATGGTCATCGATTTCATAGAAGCTCCTGTGTCCATTTCTTCACTCGAAGCCGTTGGCGAAAATGAAATGCTGGCCGAGCAGGCAGGTCAGGTTCTGGCCCGCGCACGGATCGGACGTTGGCACACCGGTCAACGGGTATTCCGTCGCATCTGACAGACCATCGTCGTCGGAATCGGCGTCGGCTGGCGAGGTACCGACGGCGTATTCGAAGCCATCGGCCAATCCATCGGCATCGGAGTCGGTCACGGGATAAGCGTAGCCAATGACGCTAGACGGGCCCGAGAGGAAGTTCGATGTGTATCCCGCTGCCTCAAAATTCGCCCGTTCTGATTCCAGGAAGGTGGCGCAGTCCTGCGCAGCAAGCTTGCACTTGACATGCAGTGCTTGCGTGCCGGCCGGGATGCAGGCAGGAGAAGGCGAGCAAGTCGGGTAGATGTAGCCCTGCAGGCCGCCGTACGAGTAGCCGGCGTTGACTGCCGCCTGGGCTTGGCTTTCGAGCGCCACGACAATGTCGCCATGGCATAGAGGGCTGGACAGGTCGCACGCCACCGGGCCTTGGCGTTTGCGCTCGAGCAGCACCAGCGGGACCGGAGCGGGCTGCATGCCGTTCAAGATGGTCGGCTTGAACTCGGTGGTGAGGATGAGCGCGCGAGCACGCGGAACACCGGCATCCGGGTCCGGGTTGGGAAAGGCCGGATAACCCGGCACCGGCGCGCCCTCGAGGAAGGTGTCGCCCACTTGGTGGGCGCTGCGGTATGCGTTGGTGGCATACAGATGCAGTGCCATCGCCATTTGCGGCGTGGCCACCGTCGCGTAGTCGCCGCCCCCGGAACTGTACATTCCGAACAAAGGCGTGACCCGGTTGCGCACCGGCGTCCCGCGCACGGTGCCGAGCATCTTCGCCACAGCTGCTGCGGCATTCGGCGTGCCGAATCCGACATGCGCACTCTCGGGCTGGCCGGCGGCAGCTCGCGAGGAAGTGGACGCCACGACTTCGCGGATGCCATCCGGTATGGCCGGAGTGGCCTGATTGACCGGGTCGCCAGCACGCATCAGGGGGTTTATCGATCTCACCAGCCCGTAAAGCCCCGCTACTTCCGGTGCCGACATCGAGGTTCCAGTGCAGGCGCCTTGTGCATCGTTCGAAGCACCATCACCGAAGGAGTCGCCACATCCGATCGTGGTGTTCCAGTTGCGACCGAGGTAGACCGTCGAGCGTACCGAAGTAGCAGGAGCGGCAAGCTCCTGGCGCCAAGGCCCGAGGGTCGCTGACTTGGCGAAGTTTGAGCCGCACTCACGGCCGTCTGCGTAGGGACAGCTGAGTTTGTTGCCGGGCGACTCATCCCAGAACTCGTTCGAGGCGCCGAGCCCTCCGACTGACACGACGCGAGGATCGCGTGCGGGAAATATCAACTCCTGCCGATTGTTGCCGGCCGCTGCGACCATGACGATATCGTTGCGATAGGCGGTGCTGATCGCCTTGCACACACGATTGTTCGACGCTTCCTGGCAGTTGTTCTCGTCGTTGCTGTACGACATGTTGATGACCTGGACGCCCACCTTGTAGAGGTGCTCGATGGCCTCACCATCGATGTTCGGGAACATGCCCGGGAAAACAGCATTGGTGGCAAAGTGGCAATACAGAGCGGAGCGCTTGACCATCACCAACCCGCATCGGGAACATCCGCCACGTAACCCTCCATCCATCGCGTTCGCCGCAATCAACCCGGCTACGTGCGTCCCGTGCCCAGCGAAAGCGTAATTGAGCAAACCATCATCCACCCCATCCGCTGCGTCGCACGGTTCTTCATTGATGGACTGCTGCACGCTGGGCTGGATTTCGTCGACGTCGGTTGCCGGCTGCCCACGGCCCCCGACGTTGCGCGAGAAGAAAGGCAGATAGTTGCCGCCGGCCACCTTGGAGCCACCGACCGAATCCAGCCCCGTGAAGGAGCGAAGTTCGGCATGATTCGGATCGATTCCGTTGTCGATGGCGGCGACCAGTCCCCAACCACCGGCACGAAGCCAGGCACCGTTGAAGCTCAGGACGTCCAGGAAGTCCTGCGAACCGGCCGCTACACCTTTGGCGTGCGCCAGAGGCTGTGCTTTCTCGGGCGGTCGCGCTTCATTGACCGGCGTGACCACTACCGGCTCGACACTTTCGACCGCGGGATCCTGGCTGAGCAACGACCGAGCCCTCTCTCGAGCTTCGCGTGACTCGAAGTCAACCGTGACGTAACGCTCGGCCTTCGCCTCGGCCGACTCGGGGTTGCGCTGGAGGCGCGCGAGGAAATCACCGGCTGCCGGATAGCCATTCGGCCCGCGGACGCGAAGCACGCCCTGGCGAAGCCCTTCCAGGGGCGCTCGCTCGGCATCCTCCCGATAGTCGTGCGAGACCACCTGTTGCACCGTCGGACCCTGGGATTTGAGCAACACCACCAAGCTGTCGGTTTCGAGTTGCTCCGGTGCGTTGAAGACAGCCGGTGGGTTGCCTTGGACATCGATCCATCCGGCCGTGATCGTGCAGGTCTGCGCGCCACTCGCAGCGGCGCACGCCTTCGAACTGGCCGCCAACGGAATCCGCCCGGATCGGGCCGTGCTTTTCACCGTGAACGGGATGATGCACACCGTCTGCTGGGCGAGGGGCAAGGCGGCGCCAGCCGAGTGGACGAGTCCGGACACGGTCTTCGAGGTGGTGCGGGCGCACTGGCCGCTGACGTTGGCGTTCGGAATCTCTCCCGAAGGCACCGGCAGCGATACCCGAACCTCATCGAATGTCAGGTCGATCTCTGCGGCTTCCGTGGCCCCATCGCCCGCGAATGCGATCGGGATGCTGACGGTTTGACCAGGCACGGCGGCGGCGTTGCCGATGGTCCAGGTGGCGGCGTGTGCAGACACGGACGCAGCAGCCAGCACTGCTGCGAAGAGCAGGGACTTCGTCATGATTTTTCCCCGATGATCCGGCGGCCGGATCGTGTTGTTGTTCTTGTGGCTCAGAGAGCCGGCGGCGTGCTACGCGAAGCAAAAGCGCTTTGGTGGGCGACGGATCCCCGGATGGCATGGTGCGCGACGCACCTGCGCATCAAACGGCCACGCACGACTAACCGCACGTGGAAACGCGCTATTGAATGCGGCAAACGCGGGCACCAACCGCCAGCGGACTGGAATCCGGTTCTTTCGCCATCGAGAGGCGCCGATGACGCGGCGCTCGACTGATGCCGAGCGTTCTCGCCTATTTGTCGAAGACCGTCAGGCCTTTGAGATCCCGCTGCGGCGCCGGGAACAGGTAGCTCGCGAAGTACCCGATCACCACGCACACGAGGATCGAGATCGCGAGGTAGAAGTACGGGTGGACGAGGTCGTAGGTCCACGCGATGAAGGTGATGACGATGGCGCTGGTGATGCCGATGGCCACGCCCGGGGAGTTGGCGCGTTTGGTGAACATGCCCAGCGTGTAAGCGCCGGCGAAGCCGCCGCCGAGGAGGCCGGCGAGTTCGATGGACACATCGAACAACGAATGCACGTCGAAGCGTGACAACACCAATGCGGCGCCGATGCCGACGAGGCCGACCAGCACGGTCATCATTTCGGCGAAGAAGACGCCTTTCTTCTGCGATTTGTCTTTCGCGAAGCGGTCGTAGAAGTCGACGGTGATGAGGGTCGCCACCGAGTTCATGATGCCGGAGAGGGTGGCCATCGCGGCGGCGAAGATGCCGGCGATGATGAGGCCCGTCACGCCCATCGGCAGTTCGGCCGCGATGAAGAGTGGGAACGTGGCGTCGATGGGGAGGAGCGGGTTCATGCGCTCCGGGTTGGCCTGGTAGTAGTAGAAGAGCGCCGTGCCGATCATGTAGAAGACGAAGCCGCCGGGGATCATGATGGCGGCGAAGGCCCAGATGGAGCGGCCGGCCTCTTTGTCCGACTTCGTCGACAGCACGCGCTGCATCAGCACCTGGTCTTTCGGGAAGGTGAGCACGACTTCGAACAGCACCAGGAAGATGAAGCCCCACACGGTGGCTTTCGTCAGGTCGAAGCTGAAGTCGAAGAGCTTCATCTTCTCGGCATTCCACGCCTCGGCGATGAAGCCGTCGAAGCCTTTGTCGAGGCTCCACACCATGAAGCCGATGGCGAAGACGGCGCCGCCCATCTTCACGATCACCTGCACCACG